>NZ_CAWPCB010000031.1:0-216243 GCF_963886535.1 Proteus sp. G2675 | reverse complement strand
AAATAAGTGTGAACGTTCTCATTTTAATGCTTCTTATACTAAAGTCACTTATTCCTCTTTAACAAAAAAAGTGGAGGTAGAGCGTAAAATAACTGAGGATAATAAAGCCGCGACCTATACCGTGCCTATTGATGGGGGGGGATGGTGTAACTGGAAGTTAGTAAAAATAGAACTAGCACCAGTCTCTACTATTTATAAAAGTTATATGGTTTTTAGTAAGGTTATTCCAATTACCGATGATAAGCATTCAAAAATAGAACTGTTTGCTACATTAGCCCCTGTAATGGTAGAAGGCAAGAATGAGCAATCGATCTATTATTCATCATCGAGCACGGAAGGTGAGAAAAAACTATCTAATAAATCAAATGGAGAAATCTATTTTAATTATAAAGTTGAACCTAAATTAACCACGACTATCATCTCAAATGATAAAAAAGCTATTTTCCCTAACGGCAATATTAAAACACTGAGTGGATCGACTTATAGTAAAATGATTGGTTTTAATGAAATAATCGAGAATAGTGATGAAAAAGCGTTTACTTCTTTTGTTCGATATATTGATTGATTAATCTGTTTGGGGGAGTAAGTAGTTTTTTGCTGTCTAAAGTGTAAGAAGGGATATGCGATTGCGATTTTAAGCAGGTGAACGGAGTTGAATGGGGATTAACTATGCTAATGACAATGATTAAATTATTTGTTCTTATTCCTTATCTATTGTTAGGTGGTTGTAGTGGGCTTATCAATTCAATATATATCTTGATAATAAATTCCCCGTCAATATGAATAATGATGGCAATAAAATCACGGTTTATTCAACTATTTCCCCTGAAACAGTAGTGCAAGTCCGAGGTACTTATACGTCAAATAAATGCCAACGTTCTCATTTTAATGCTGATTATACCGAAGTCTCTTACTCCTCTTTAACACAAAAAGTGGAGGTAGAACGTAAAATAGCAGAGGATAATAAAAACGCGACCTATACCGTGCCTATCGATGGGGGAGGATGGTGTAATTGGAAATTGATAAAAATAGAACTAGCGCCAATCTCTACCATTTATAAAAATCATATGGTGATTAGTAAGGTTATCCCAATTGTCGATAACAAACATTCAAAAATAGAACTATTTACTACATTAGCCCCTGTTATAGTGGAAGAAGATGATCAATCTATCTATTATTCACCATCAATCACGGAAGGTGAGAAAAAACTATCTAATAAATCAAATGGAGAAATTTATTTTAATTATAAAGTTGAGCCTAAACTAACCACGACTATCTCAAAAGATGAAAAAGTTATTTTTCCTAATGGGAGTATTAAAGAACCGACCTTTTCTATTTATACTGGAAGGGTTAGTTTTAATGAAATAATCGAGAATAGTGATGAGAAATCGTTTACTTCTTTTGTTAGATATATTGATTAATCAATAGGTTACTATTCTAATTCAACTATTAATTTAACTATGCAATCTTATAGATTTATTTGATATGAGCTAACCTTCGATGGTGATCATCTTCTATGTATGTACATTACGTTAAATATGATTCTGTTGCTCCTGACCGTTTACTGTACTTTCCAACGCTTACTAGGCAATAGTACAGTGGTTTTAACAGCAAATCGAATCAGTAAATTGTTATTATCACAATACAATCAAGACCATCCAGAGACAGCAAGATTTCTACCGATTTTTATAGCTTATAACTATTCGATATAATAAAACCTAAATAACCTTATTAATTACGTTAGACCGAAATGAAATAAGTGATATAGTGGTTATATATTGCTTATTTATTATTCTTTTTAGTTATATGAATATGAGCGGAATAACAGAATAATAAGTCTTTTGTAAAGGGATCGTGCTTCTATGAAATTACAACAGTTGCGTTATATCGTTGAAGTGGTGAATAACGATTTAAACGTCTCAACGACAGCAGAGCGTTTATATACCTCTCAGCCGGGGATCAGTAAACAAATTCGTATGCTAGAAGATGAGTTGGGTATACAAATATTCTCTCGCAGTGGTAAGCACTTAACACATGTGACGCCAGCGGGGGAAGAAATTGTCAGATTATCTCGTGAGATATTATCCAAAACAGAAGCTATCCGCTCGGCTGCAGGGGAACACACTTATCCTGATCGCGGTTCGCTTTCTATTGCCACCACTCATACACAAGCGCGTTATGTTTTACCCCCAGTGATTAAAGGTTTTATAGAACGTTATCCCGAAGTGTCATTACATATGAATCAGGGTTCACCGACACAAATTGCAGAAGATGTTTGCCGTGGTAAAAGTGATTTTGCTATAGCGACAGAATCACTACATCTGTATAACGATTTAGTGATGTTACCTTGTTATCGTTGGAATCGTATTGTGGTGGTAACTAAAGATCACCCATTGGCGCAAAAGCGTGAAGTTACCTTACAAGAGCTTGCAACTTACGATATCGTTACTTATACCCATGGTTTTACTGGGCGCTCTGATCTTGACGAAGCCTTTGGTAAAGTGGGTTTAAAGCCTAAAATTGTTTTTACTGCAACGGATGCGGATGTAATAAAAACTTATGTCAGGCTACACTTAGGTATTGGTGTGATTGCGAGTATGGCATTTGATCCGATGCTTGATAGCGACTTAGTCGCTATTGATATGCGTGATAAATTTAGTTATAGCACCACAAAAATTGCATTTCGACGTAGTGGTTTTTTACGCGGTTATATGTATGACTTTATGTGGCGTTTTGCCCCACATCTAACACGTAATTTGGTGGAACAAGCGACAGCTTTACGTACCAATGAAGAAATTGAAGAGTTATTTAAAGATATCGAGTTACCTTTAGTTTAATACGCAAAGGCGGGTATATTATCCCGCCTTTTACCATTATGTAACTTATAACATTAATGCTATTGCAATAAAAAGTCCCCACTAAAAAATGAATCAGATTGAGTAATACTCAACTGACGAAACTTATTTAAAAAAGCATAAAATTGTCGATTAATCAGTGGATCATTAAGTGCACCAATATCAAAAATTGAGGTGATTGTTGTGTATTCTACTGAAATCGTAAATTTTCGCCCCGAACAACTGGCTAATAACATTTTGGCTGTTCGATGTGAGAAACGTAGACTCATTATTTTTAATTTAGGTACAAAAATAAGCTGATTATTATGATTAAGGATTTCCGTCACACCTGCAATAGTTATCGTTTTATAGCTATCAAAGGATTGGCGTATTCCTAGTTCAATTTGTTGTCCCTGATTGCGTAAAAAATCGATAAACTCGGCTAATGACGGTGACGCTGCATTAATGGCTGCACCTAATAACAGTTGCACAAAGGCTTGAGCAATTGAAAAATCAAATGTTTGCTTATCAAGTCGTTTGCTTTCAACTTTATTACGGCTAAGCAAAGGCAAATGATTAAGGGTTTCTAGCCAATGCTCTGGTTGATAATAAGCTTCACTATCTTCTTTTTTTAATACTGAAAGATGATTCGACATAATAGAGATTAAGGCAATTTGTATATCTTTCAGCTGTGTCATGATCATTTTTTCTGATTCGTTAAAACGTTTAGGTGAAGCGATAATAAATTGAACAAGTCCTTCTGTATCTTTGATATTAAGTGTCTGTTGTAATGATTTTATTGCTAAAGGCTGTGGAAAAGGGGGCGTAATAGGTTGTGCAAAATAACTATCAGCCATCATAATCTTTTTTAGTTGTTCGGCTTGTTGATTGTTCATATACATTATCCTTTATTTGCAATAATACCCCCATTAAATCCTAATTAAGTTAAAAGAAAGAGATTAAGTTTTGTTAGTAATATAATCTCAATAACATCATATTAACAAATCGTGTGGTCCGTAAGCGAAATTTCTCTTTCTATGATATGGTTAATAGATAACCTTACCTATTTTGATAGTTTGTGATTGCTGTCAGCATAAAAATAAGAAGGAGAGGAGCTATGTCGTTACGTCTGAAAAAGGAGAGTCTTTCTACGCTCTCTGTAGGTACTCATCAATATGAGTATTACCGTCTTTCTGAAGTTGCTCGTCAATTAGGGGATATCACTCGTCTCCCTAAATCGTTAAAGGTTCTGCTAGAAAATTTAGTCCGCTATCTTGATGATGATACGGTTGTTGAAGATGATATTAAGGCATTGGTAGATTGGCAAAAAAATGCCCACGCCTCCCGTGAAATAGCCTATCGCCCAGCAAGAGTATTAATGCAAGATTTTACGGGTGTACCTGCCGTTGTTGATTTAGCCGCTATGCGTGAAGCCGTAAAATCTTTGGGGGGAAATGTAGAAAAAGTTAATCCACTTTCTCCTGTTGACTTGGTTATCGACCATTCGGTGATGGTTGATAAATATGCCAGTGATGATGCTTTTGAGAAAAACGTTGAAATTGAAATGCAGCGTAACTATGAGCGTTATCTCTTTTTACGTTGGGGGCAACAGTCGTTTGAACGTTTTCGTGTAGTACCTCCTGGAACGGGCATTTGCCATCAGGTTAACTTAGAATATTTAGGTAAAGCGATATGGTCTGAACAACAAAATGGCCGACATATTGCTTACCCTGATACTTTGGTTGGAACCGATTCACATACTACTATGATCAATGGTCTGGGCGTGTTGGGTTGGGGCGTTGGTGGCATTGAGGCGGAAGCTGCGATGTTAGGCCAACCGATCTCAATGCTGATCCCTGATGTGGTAGGTTTTAAGTTAACGGGTAAACTACGTGAGGGGATCACAGCGACTGACCTAGTATTAACCGTAACGCAAATGTTACGTCAACATGGTGTGGTAGGGAAATTTGTTGAGTTTTATGGTGATGGACTAGCTTCTTTGCCTCTTGCTGACCGAGCGACGATTGCCAATATGTCACCTGAATATGGTGCAACCTGTGGCTTCTTTCCTATTGACGAAATTACACTAGATTATTTACGTCTTACCGGGCGTGAAGAGCAAGAAATTGCATTAGTTGAAGCCTATAGTAAAGAGCAAGGCTTATGGCGTCATGCTGGTGATGAACCCATTTTCACCTCAACCTTATCGTTAGATATGGGTACTGTGGAAGCAAGTCTTGCTGGCCCTAAACGTCCACAAGATAGAGTTAACTTGCTGAATGTACCAAAAGCATTTAAAGCTGCTGTAGAGCTTGAAACAAATAAAAAACCTCTTGCTCAATATCCTCAGGTCACTATTGATAATCAGCCTCCTTTTACCTTAACGGATGGTGCGGTAGTAATTGCAGCGATCACCTCATGTACCAATACCTCTAACCCTAATGTCTTAATGGCCGCAGGTCTACTGGCTAAAAATGCGGTAGAAAAAGGCCTACAGCGTAAGCCATGGGTCAAATCGTCATTAGCCCCCGGCTCTAAAGTGGTGACAGACTACTTAGCACTGGCAGGATTAACACCTTATTTAGATAAACTTGGTTTTAATTTGGTTGGTTATGGTTGTACCACATGTATTGGTAACTCAGGGCCTTTATTAGCCCCGATTGAAGAGGCGATTAAAGATAATGATTTAACTATAGCCGCTGTACTATCGGGTAATCGTAACTTTGAAGGTCGTATCCATCCTTTAGTGAAAACCAACTGGCTTGCTTCTCCTCCTTTAGTCGTGGCTTATGCGCTATCTGGTAATATGAATATTGATTTGACCAAAGAGCCATTAGGTGAAGATAAGCAGGGCAATCCAGTCTATTTGAAAGATATTTGGCCTGACAGTAAAGCCATTGCCGATGCAGTGGAAAAAGTAAAAACGCAGATGTTCCATAAAGAGTATTCTGCGGTATTTGATGGTGATGAAACTTGGCAATCACTAAAAATACAAGATACCCCGGTGTATGCTTGGCAACCTGATTCTACCTATATTCGCCATCCTCCTTTTTTTGAAGGTATGACAAAAACACCTGAGGCGATTAAAGATATTCACCAAGCCAGTATTTTAGCCATATTAGGTGACTCGGTGACCACCGATCATATTTCACCTGCAGGGAATATTAAAGCTGATAGTCCTGCAGGGCGTTATCTTCGAGAGCATGGTGTTGAACCAAAAGACTTTAACTCTTACGGTTCAAGACGTGGTAATCACGAAGTTATGATGCGAGGAACTTTTGCAAATATCCGTATTCGTAATGAAATGGTGCCGGGGATCGAAGGGGGCTTTACAAAACATATTCCAACGGGAGAAACGTTAGCCATTTATGATGCGGCGATGCGTTATCAGCAAGAAAATACGCCTTTAGCCATTATTGCCGGTAATGAATATGGATCAGGCTCTAGCCGTGACTGGGCCGCCAAAGGTACACGATTATTAGGTGTGCGAGTGGTGATAGCCGGATCGTTTGAACGTATTCACCGCTCTAATTTGATTGGTATGGGAGTATTACCTTTAGAATTTCCTAACGGTGTATCACGCCAGACTTTAGGGCTCAAAGGTGATGAAAAAATTGAGATAACGGGGCTTAATTCGCTAACACCGGGTCAAGATGTCGCTGTCAATATTACTTTTGCAGATGGTCGCCAAGAAACTATTATGGCTCGTTGTCGTATTGATACGCAAACTGAGCTGGCTTATTTTGAACATGGCGGGATCTTGCATTATGTTATTCGTAATATGTTGTAAAATAATTTAGTAAGTATTAATTAGTTGGCGAAGAATGATGAATTAATTCTTCGCTTTCTTTTTTATAATAGAATATTTTTATATTTCATAATATCGACAAATGATTTCATCTAATACTATAAACTAACCATTAAATGCTAAACGTATTTTTAATGAGTATCAAGTTAATATAACAATATTAACAGGGTGTTATTATGGAGGTGTTTATGAAGAAATATAAAATAACGAGTGAAACAAAAGAATATAATGGTGTTACTTTATATAGAATTAGAAGAGTGTATACAGATAGTCCAGGAGGATGGATAGAAAATGAAAGTAATTTAAGTAGAGATGATAATTGTTTTATTTTTGATAATGTAATGGTATTTGGTAATGCTAAAGTCACAGATAATGCAATTATAAGAAATAATGTGAAGATCTACGGTAATGCAATAGTTAAGGGAAATAGTAAAGTAAAAGACAATGCAGAGATTTATGGTAATGTGCTAGTGGAAGATAATGTGACAATATCTGATGATGTTGTAATATATGATAATGCAGTTATTAAAGATAATGCGAGAATATCTGACGATGCTGTAATATATGATAATGCTGTTATTAAAGATAATGCTAAAGTATCAGAATATGCTATTGTTCGTGGTGATGCAATAGTTGAAAAAAATGGTTGGGTGACTGGTTATGCGACTGTTGAGGGAAATACAATTGTATCGAAAGGTGAGGTTATTAAGAGCCAATTTGGCTCTTGGGATGATATTGATGAACTAAGAGCATTTTATATTTATATTAATAGATATAACAGTACAGCGACTGCATATGTTAATGGTAGACATCAGGTACCTATTACTATTTATATAGAGGCTTTAGATAAAAATGGTCGTATCATAAAAATAGCCAAAGAAGATATTTATAGAAATACACATATTGTAAATGAAAAAAATCTTCCTATTGACCGCAATGATATTTCTTTATCTGATAAAGAAAATGGATTTGTATTTCCAAGCAGTGAAGAAGCAACATTGAACTCCCCTGATGCATCTACTTGTGTTATTTATCTTTCTGTTAATAAAGTGATAGATACCTTTAGAATTTGTGCACAGACTCACATTAAAGGAAAAGAGTATACTACAGCCTTTAAAAATAATTACAGTGATTATTTAAATTTTATCATTCTGGACGTTGCACCAAAAAAAATATTTACAGAAGCAGATGTAGACATAGAACCGCTGGTAAATCCTAGAATAGAAAAAGATGTAGAAACATCAGGTGATGTCTTGACGAAATATTATCTAAGGTTTAACGGTAATAATAGAACGATAACTAAGAGTGTAGAGTATGAAGAAAATAAATCTTTTCATTATTTTCAAAAAGGTCATTATCAGATTATTAGCACATCGACTGATAAATATATTAAAAAAATTCCATTAAAGCCTCATTATTACACTAAGGAATTCCATTTTAAACCAGATACTTTAATTCCGGTCACATCAGCAAATGATGAGGATGGGGTATGTTTCTGGAGCTATAGTATAGAATATGGAAAAGCGTTTACATCCAGTAGGAAAGATGAAGAAATGAATTGTATTATATATGATCAATATGGTAATGATCTTCAAGTATCAATTAAAGCAGATGAAAATAATAAATTAAAGTTTTATTTTGGGTCATAACTATTAATAAATAGGTCACTTATTATAAGTGACCTGATAAATTATAAGTCGTGTTTACCACCCTTGAATAGCACCACCTTTAAAAATAGTCTCAGCGGCTGTTGCCACTTCGGGTGACTGGTAGGCTTTAATAAAATCGCGTACATTCTCTGCTTCTTTATTATCTTCTCTTGTAACAATAATATTAGTATAAGGTGAACTTTTATCTTCAATAAAAATACTGTCTTTGGTTGGTGATAAATTAATTTGTTGGATATAAGTTGTGCTAATTATCGCAACCGTTACTTGGGGATCGTTTAATACTCGTGGTAGTTGCGCACCTTCTAATTGCATAATATTTAATTTAAGTGGATTATCAATAATATCGAGTGTTGTGGGTAATAGGCCACTGTCAGGGTTTAAGGTGATCAGTTTCTCTTTTTGTAGCAATAATAATGCGCGCCCCAAGTTGGTTGGATCATTGGGCAGTGCTATTGTATCACCGGGTTTTAATTCTTGAGGATGTTTAATTTTGGTTGAATAACCCGCCATAGGAAAAACAAAGGTATTGCCTACCGCGACGAGGTTATAACCACGAGAACGATTATCTTGCTCAAGGAAAGGGCGATGTTGGAACACATTGGCATCTAATTCTTTGTTTGCAGTGGGATCGTTAGGTAACAATGAGCCACTAAAACCCACCAGTTCAACCTCTAAACCATATTTTTCTTTAGCCACTTTTTTAGCGACTTCTGCCACATCTTGCTCTGCACCATTAATCACCCCCACTTTAATTGCATAACGGTTGTTATCATTGTGATCGCAACCTGTTAATAGTGTCCCAGCTAATAAAAGAGACGCAAAAATCCTACCAGAAAAATGTAATGGCATTATGCTATTCCTATTAAAAATTATTTAGTTATAAATAGCTTAAAGCCAGTTAAAGAGTCAACAGCTTGCCATATGATAAAATTTCACATGATATAATTTAATAATTAAAGGATAAAAAAATCATCGTGAAAAATAGTCAGTAGCTTGATGGGATAAGTGCAGGAAAATAAAATCCGGGCTAAATCACCCGGATTGAATAATAATTTTATAATCTATCCAATATTTATGTTATTGCGCTTTTTTAAATAACATATGTCCCATTTTATCCGCTTTAGTATCAAGATAATGAGCATTACTTGGATTACGTCCTACGATTAATGGAACACGCTCTACCACGTTGATCCCAGCTTCTTTCATTATTTCGATTTTCTTTGGATTATTGGTTAATAATCGTACTTCATGTATGCCTAATAGATTATACATATCAGCGCAAAGGGTGAAGTCGCGCTCATCGGCTTTAAATCCTAACTTTAGATTAGCTTCGACAGTATCTAATCCTTGGTCTTGTAATGCATAAGCGCGGATTTTATTAAGTAAACCAATATTGCGACCTTCTTGGCGATGATAAAGTAATACACCACGGCCTTCTTTGCTAATTTGTGAAAGGGCAGCTTCTAGCTGAAAACCACAATCACAACGCAGGCTAAATAGTGCATCGCCAGTTAAACATTCAGAATGAATACGGGATAAAACGGGTTTTGTGCCAGAAATGTCACCAAAAACGAGGGCAACATGATCTTTTCCTGTGGCAATTTCTTCAAAACCCACCATTAAAAACTCACCAAAAGGAGTAGGGAGTTTTGCTTCTGCGATACGTCTTAATTTCATTATTTTTGACTCATAATTTCAGGTGATACTCTCGTTCAAGATTATACACTTTATAACGAGGACAAAGAGAAATAAAACACTGAAATGGTTCCTTGTCTAAATCGGCAGGGAATTTGATAACACACACTTAATAAATCACACCTAAACAAATTATCAGATTTTAAGCCTACTTGCATAATTATTTATTGCTAAACTGGTATTGTTTATACTAATCATTTATATCAGTTAATCATCAGTAAATAAAAACAGTGCATACAGAATAGATAAGGACAAATAGATTGAATAAGCAAATATCAGTATTGATGCTTTTAGGAAGTGGATTGCTTTTGATTGTACCTATTGTGGTGCTTATTCTGGGATGGCAATGGCAACCATCAGCACATCCTCTGGGAGGCGAAAGCACTTTATGGATAGCCAATAGTGCGGCTAAACCTTGGGGAGCTTTAACTATATTACTTTGCCTTGTTTTGCTCTTTTTTATTCTTAAACTACCTAAAAAAGCATTTATTCAGTTAGCAATTATTATGGTCGCGACTTTGATGTTGGGGCAGTTGATCAAAGTGGCTGTAAAAAATAGCGTTAAAGAGCCACGACCTTATGTGGTTTGGGTCAGTAACCAACTATCAATATCACCAGAATATTTTTACCAAGTGTCTCGTCCTGAGCGTGAGCAACTGTTGCATAATGGATTATCTCATTCGTCTCTGATCCCTCAATGGCAATTAAGCCATTGGCGAGCAGAAACCGGTTATGCCTTTCCTTCTGGACACAGCTTATTCTCTGCAACACTGGCTTTATTTGTGTTTGTGCTGTGTATGTTACGACGCCACTATTTTTTAGCCATCTTAGGGATATTATGGGGTATTGATGTGACTGTCGGACGAATAATATTAGGTATGCACTGGGCATCTGATGTGATTGTCGGTATTCTGATTAGTGCTGTGTTGGTGTGGTGTGCATTTTGGATGATTGAACGACGATTGTTGTTAAAACCTTGATAATCGTTTTTCTTTTTGAGATAGCGAATTTATTTTTCACTATTTATGTGAAAAAATATACGAAAATCAGATGATTCTAAGAAATGACTTTCTTTGTGAGTGGTGAAAATGCTACCTTTATCCCTTATCCAAAGAAAAGAGAATAAAAAGGAAATAATGTGAAGAAAGTTCTACTTTTTATTTTGGTTGTTCTGGTGCTAGCTATTGTCGTAATAGCCATGACGTTAGGTTCAAATAATGATCAGGTGATCACCTTCAATTATCTTATTGCTCAAGGTGAATATCGTATCTCTACTTTATTAGCCACGCTGTTTGGTGTTGGTTTTGTACTGGGCTGGATCGTCAGTGGCGTTTTTTACTTGCGAGTACGTTTATCATTAGTAAGAGCAAAGCGTAAAATTAAGCGCCTTGAAAGTGAACAAACCAAACAAGAAAGCCAAGAAAATCGTTCTACAGCCGTTTCTACTGTAAAATAAGGACGAGAATAGATGCTTGAGTTGCTGTTTCTGTTATTACCGGTCGCTGCGGCTTATGGCTGGTATATGGGGCGTCGTGGTGCGCAACAGGATAAACAGCAAAATGCCGATCGCCTGTCACGTGAATATGTGGCAGGGGTTAACTTTTTACTTTCTGATCAACAAGACAAAGCGGTTGATCTGTTCCTTGAAATGCTTAAAGAGGATAGCTCAGCCTTTGAAGCACATCTTACTTTAGGTAATCTATTTCGCTCTCGTGGTGAAGTTGAACGTGCGATTCGTATTCACCAATCGTTAATGGAGAGCGCGGCACTCTCTTTTGAACAACGTCTTCTCGCTATTCAGCAACTTGGCCGTGATTATGTCGCAGCAGGGGTTTATGATCGCGCTGAACATATGTTTTTACAGCTGATTGATGAGCAGGATTTTCGTCAAAGTGCATTACAATCCCTCCTAGCCATTTATCAACTTACCAGTGACTGGGGTAAGGCGATAGAAACCGCAGAGAAATTGGTAAAACTTGGTCAACATGAACTTAAAGAGCAAATTGCTCATTTCTATTGTGAACTCGCATTGCAAGAAATGAGCAGTGATAATCTTGATAATGCGCTAAGTTTTCTACAAAAAGCCGGGCAAATGGATCCACTTTGTGCCCGTGTTTCCATTATGTATGGTCGTATCTATATCGCGCGCGATGAAAAAAATAAAGCCATTGATGTATTAATGAAAGTAATTGAGCAAGATAAAGAGATGGTCAGTGAAACCTTGCCAATGCTTTTTGAATGCTTCCAATCTCAAGGTGATCCTGCACGTTGGGAAGCCTATCTACGTCAATGTGTCGAGAGTAATTGCGGTGCCATTGCAGAGCTTTATCTTGCCGATATTATTGAAGAAAAAGAGGGCATTGAAGCCGCACAGTTATATATTAATCGCCAACTAGAACGTCATCCTACCATGCGACTTTTCTATCGTTTAATGCTCTATCATTTAGCTGAAGCAGAAGAAGGACGCGCAAAAGAGAGTCTGATCTTATTACGTTATATGGTCGGTGAGCAGATCCGCACAAAACCTGATTACCGTTGCCATAAATGTGGTTTTACCTCCCATGCATTATATTGGCATTGTCCATCCTGTCGCTCTTGGGATACCGTTAAGCCGATACGTGGCTTAGATGGTCAGTGACGATGTCACTTTTAATAGTCTCTTGATAAATAAAGGCCTTAAAATGTCATTTGATTGTGATAAAAAATCGCCCAGCTCTACCTGCGCGCCCGTTATTGTGGCACTAGACTATGAAGACCAAAAAAGTGCACTCGATTTTGCACAACGTATCGACCCTTCATCTTGTCGCCTTAAAATTGGTAAAGAGATGTTTACTCGCTTTGGACCGCAATTTGTAACGCAATTGCAACAGCAAGGGTTTGATATTTTCTTAGATTTAAAATTTCATGATATACCCAATACGGTGGCGAGAGCAGTTGCCGCAGCTGCCGATTTAGGGGTATGGATGGTAAATGTGCATGCGAGTGGTGGTAGTCGTATGATGCGTGCGGCAAAGGAGAGCTTAAGCTCATTTGGCAAAGAGGCACCGCTATTAACCGCTGTCACTGTGTTGACCAGTATGGATCAATCCGATCTCACTGAATTGGGCATTAACCTAACTCCAGCAGAACAAGCCGAACGCTTAGCATTACTGGCTAAAGCCTGTGGTCTTGATGGTGTGGTATGTTCGGCCCATGAAGCCACTCGTTTTAAACAAGTGTGTGGTGATGACTTTTTATTGGTCACTCCCGGAATTCGACCCGCGGGGAGCGAAGTGGGTGATCAGCGTCGAGTTATGACGCCAGAGCAAGCGATAGTGGCTGGGGTGGATTATATGGTGATCGGCAGACCTATTACACGCAGTGAAAATCCACTGGAAACTTTACAGCAAATTAATCGTTCTATACAAGGTGTTGTGCAACATGGATAATAATTCTCGGCTGGTTTATTCTACTGATATTGGTCGGATTAAAGAAGAAGAGCAGAAACCTACACGCCCCGCCGGTGATGGTATTGTGCGTATCCAACGTCAAACCAGTGGCCGTAAAGGTAAGGGTGTTTGTGTTATCTCCGGTATTGATTTGGATGATGCAGCTCTGGCTAAATTAGCGGCTGAATTAAAAAAGAAATGTGGTTGTGGTGGCAGTGTTAAAGAGGGATTAATTGAAATCCAAGGTGATAAACGGGATTTAATTAAATCTTTATTAGAAGCGAAAGGGATGAAAGTGAAATTGGCCGGAGGCTAAGGTAGTTCTTTATCACAACCCCAATCATCGATTGAAGCCTAGTATTCTACATATAGTGCGCTTATCTTGTTGAAGGTCGGCGCATTTTTATTATTAGCAAACTAGTTTTAGTGGTGACGGTGTCACTTTATATATCTGTAGAGTCGCAAAATAAAATAAAAAAGCTGATAACCTGAGTAGGTTATCAGCTTGATAATATCTATTACGCTAAATAGCTGTTAAATCGGACGAGCAACAATATTACGCGTTTCTAGTTTCACATCTTCAATACGTACCGGAATAATGTCGTTGAGCTTATAGGCTGTTTCACCTTTAATAATGACAGAGCCAGTTTCTTGACTACATTGAATTTCGTCACGTACCGCATGTAAAAATGGTGCAGGAATAAAGGCAATAGCCCCATTTTCAACTAAACGTACCCGAATACCACCACGAGTAATATCAATAATTTCGGCATTAAAGGTACTCTCAGTGCCAGCAAAAGGTTTTAAGAAGCGCGCATATAACCAATCACCGACATCGCGCTCGGCCATACGGTTAGCACGACGACGTTCGGCAATACGAACACAATCTTCATCTTGCGGTTTTTCTGCCGCACTTTTGCTGATAATCGCTTTTAATAAACGGTGATTTAAAATATCACTGTATTTACGGATCGGTGATGTCCATGTCGCATAAGCTTCAAGGCCTAAACCAAAGTGAGGGCCTGGCTCTGTTTTTATTTCAGCGAAGTTTTGGAAACGACGAATACGGCTATCAAGGAATTGGTTTGGCTGATTATCCAGTTCACGACGTAAGCGACAGAAACCTTCAAGGGTTAATAACTCATCTGCGTTGGTTTCAATACCGTGCTCTTTTAAGGTTTGTGAGACTTGATCAATATAGAGCGGATCAAAACCAGTATGAACGTTATAAATACCAAAACCGAGATTACGACTAAGTACCTTTGCCGCACAAATATTGGCGGTGATCATCGCTTCTTCCACGATACGGTTGGCAGTACGACGTTTTTCCGCCACGATATCTAATACGTTGCCACTGTCATCAAGAATAAAGCGATAGTCAGGACGCTCTTTAAAGACGAGAGCATGTTGTTCACGCCATACATGACGTTTCTCGCTCATCTCTTTTAATAGCATGACTTGTTCATGAACAATCTCATTTTCAGGCGCCCACTGTGTTTCTTCACCTTCTAGCCAATCAGAAATATTGTCATAAACCAGTTTTGCTTTTGATTCTACCCATGCTGAGTAGAAGTGGATCTCATCGGTTAATGCACCATCCTCCATAATACCCACTTGGCAGACTAACGCAGGACGTTTTTCATTAGGGCGCAATGAGCAGAGATTATCTGATAGCTCACGAGGTAACATCGGGATATTAAAGCCCGGTAGATAGTTTGTTAGCGCTCGTTGTGCCGCAATGGTATCTAATTCACTATTAGGCTGAATATAAGCCGTTGGATCGGCAATAGCGATATACAGTGAAAGTTGGCCATTTTCTTCTTTACGAATATATAACGCATCGTCCATATCTTCGGTTGAAGCACTATCGATGGTCACAAAGGAGAGCGCGGTTAAATCTTCACGCGGTAGATCATCATGTAAGGTTAATGTTTCACTGTCTACTTCAGGTGCATTTCGCTCTAATTGATGACGCATTAATGTCACCCACCAAGGTGCAAAATGGTCATCTTTATCGGTAATAAAATCAGTTAATTCAGCTTGAAAATGTTTATCACCTTTAAGAGGGTGTCGGCGCATTTCCGCCACTGCCCAATCTTGATCGGCAAATGGATGCGTTAAGCTTTTTATAGGACGACAAGGAATGGCATCTTTGAGTAGAGGGTGATCAGGAATAATCCATAGACGATTATCACCTTCTTTTTTCTGAACACGGCCGACAAAGCGAGTCAAAAAGGGTTCTACCAGCTCTTCAGGCTCAGCGGACTCTTTATCATTATTAGTATGTACGGCAGCAATAATGCGATCACCGTGCATCACTTTTTTCATTTGAGGAGGAGGGATAAAATAGCTTTTCTGACCATCAACTTCAAGGAAGCCAAAGCCTTTATCTGTCCCTTTTACAAGGCCTTCCACGCGCGGTGTTTGGGCATGGAGTTGCTGTTTTAGCTGAGCAAGCAGCGGATTGTCTTGAAACATATTTTTCCGGAAAGTCGGCAATTTTAATAATAAAAGTGGGCAATAGTTTTATTCGATTGTGTGTAATGACGCAAGTAATATGCATCAGAAAAACAGAGAAATTTGCACAATGTTATTGTGGATCTGTTTTTTCGGTATACTCACAGAGATCTTCAATAATACAAGAGCCACACCGTGGTTTTCTGGCAATACAGGTATAACGACCATGCAGGATAAGCCAATGGTGGCAATCGACTTTAAATTCTGCCGGTACCACTTTTAGCAGTTTTTGTTCCACTTCATTAACATTTTTTCCCGGTGCAAATTTAGTGCGATTACACACGCGAAAGATATGTGTATCAACAGCAATGGTCGGCCAACCAAAAGCGGTGTTAAGTACGACATTCGCTGTTTTACGACCGACACCGGGTAATGCCTCTAAAGCCTCTCTATTTTCAGGAACTTGGCCATGATGTTTATCTACCAATATTTGGCAGGTTTTAATCACATTCTCAGCTTTTGTATTAAATAGGCCAATGGTCTTAATATAGGATTTGATCCCCTCAACACCTAATTCCAGCATTGCTTGAGGTGTATTGGCAACAGGGTAAAGTTTTGCTGTTGCCTTATTAACACTAACATCGGTGGCTTGTGCAGAGAGTAACACGGAGATCAATAATTCAAACGGGGAGTTAAATCTTAACTCAGTAGTAGGATGCGGATTGTTATCCCGCAACCTAGTTAAAATTTCTATACGTTTAGCTTGATTCATTATGCTCACAAATTAGTTTTTAACAATATGACTGCCACAACCTTGTTCTTTTTCATAGGTTTTGGTCGTGGATGGAACGCGTTTTTTCTGTTTTTCATCAATCAGGTATTTTATGGCCAGCATAAAACCTAAACCAATAAAGGCACCGGGTGGTAAAATAGCCAGCAAGAAAGGTGAGTCTAAATGTACTATCTCAACCCTTAATACTTGCGCCCATTCACCTAATAATAAATCAGCACCATCAAATAAAGTGCCATTACCTAATATTTCACGCATTGCCCCTAAAACAAAAAGTGCCGCTGTTGCACCTAATCCCATAGCAAAGCCATCAATTGCTGAAGGGAAAACTTCATTTTTAGCTGCAAACGCCTCTGCACGACCAATCACAATACAGTTAGTGACAATAAGAGGAATAAATATTCCTAACGATTGGTATAAACCATAAGCATAGGCATTGATAAGCAATTGTACCGCACTAACAACGGATGCGATAATCATAACATAAATTGGAATACGAATTTCAGAGGGAACCCAACGACGTAAACTCGACACTGCCACATTGGTACAAACTAATACTAATGTTGTGGCTAGACCTAAGCCTAGAGCATTGGTCGCGGTAGAAGACACTGCCAGTAATGGGCACAGCCCTAATAATTGAACTAAAGCAGAGTTATTCTTCCATAATCCTTGTGAAAACAGTTCTTTGATCATACTCATTTTAATTCGCCTCACAAGCTGAAAGGGTATCTAATTTTTCAGGTAAAGATTGTATTAACCATGCAGTGCGTTTTGATGCATTAACGACGGCTCTTGGTGTGATAGTTGCTCCAGTGAATTGGTCAAAATCACCACCATCTTTTTTTACCGCCCAATGTGAGTCATGATCACTGGTAATAAACTTGTTACTTAATGAGTAAATCCAATCTGAAATACGCGTTTCTATTTTATCACCTAGCCCCGGTGTTTCATTATGTGTTGTCACGCGAACACCGAGTACTTTGCCACTAAAATCAGCACCAACCAATAATTCAATCGCCCCTGAATAACCGTCAGGTGCCGTTGATTCTAATGCGGCGGCGACAGGTTTACCATTAAAACGAGCAACATAAAGTTTATGTGGTTTTTCATTACCTAATGCTTTATCTGTCAAAATATAACAATCTTGCGCGAGATGGTTATTGTAGAGAGAGGTTGGGATCACTTGGTCTAATAATTTCTGTTTTTCTAAAGCCGCTTGTTCTGCGATAGTATTCGCCGTCAAGTGATAGACGACAGCCGTTAACCCTGTGGTACAGGCCGCAAAGATAGCTAATGTTAACCCATGACGTTTTAGTATCTCGATCATCATTATCTCCATTAATGTCCATAAACCCGAGGACGGGTATAACTATCAATAAGCGGTACAGCAATATTAGCTAATAGGACTGAGAAGGCCACGGCATCAGGATAGCCACCATAGACACGAATAATCCACACTAATAGGCCAATGATTGCACCATAGATTAATCGCCCTTTTGGTGTGGTGGAGGCGCTAACAGGATCGGTGGCAATAAAGAAAGCCCCTAACATCGTCGCACCTGAGAAAAGCTGTAATAGTGGCTGAGAGTAACGAGTAGCATCGATCCCCCAACTGATCAGTGAACAAACACCAAGTAGCGTTAACATGGCAACAGGAATTTGCCAGCTAATAATTCGTTTATATAACAAGATAACGCCCCCAACCAGATAGGCAACATTCACCCATTGCCAACCCATTCCCGCAAATCCACCTTGTAAGATTGGCGTTGCTAATACTTCATCAATAGAGTGGGTTAATAATCCGGTTTTAAAACTATCAAGTGGTGTGGCTTGGGTAATGCCATCTACAGAGCGTCTTAAATCTTCAAGGGTGAGTCCTGAGGGTGTATGTCCGGTAAAGAAAATACTTAAGCTATCTATAAAGTTATAAGATACGGCTTGTAATTCAATGGGGGGCATCCATGATGTCATTTGTACAGGAAAGGAGATCAATAGCACCACATAACCGACCATCGCGGGATTAAATGGGTTTTGACCTAATCCGCCATAAATATGTTTGGCAATAACAACCGCAAAAAATGTCCCTAAAACAATTATCCACCAAGGCGCTAAAGGAGGAATACTAATTGCTAGTAAGATACCTGTTAGTAAAGCGGAATTATCTTTTAGGTATAGAAGTGGATCTTCTTTTCTGAGTTTGACACAAATAGTCTCCGCCAATAGCGCGACAATGATTGCCAAGATGATTTGATATAGCGTCCCTAAACCAAAGAAGTAGAGTTGGCATAGAATACCTGGAATAGCGGCCAATATTACCCACAACATCACTTGACTGGTGGATTGTTGATTATGAGTAAATGGAGAGCTGGCGATTTTCAATTTGCTATTGTTATTTTGTATTGGTCTAAATTTCATTTGTATTAATCCAATGTCACTTCTTCTTTAGCATGGCGTTGCTGTGCTTCTTTTTTAGCTTTTACCCGAGCAATAGCAGCAGCGACAGCGGCTTTGCGCGGATCGGTTTCCACTTCAGCCTGAGTTTCAGCCGGTGTGTCTACTTTTGCAGTTGCTTGCGCTTGTTGGGCTTTTTTAGCTTTTACCCGAGCAATAGCAGCGGCGACAGCAGCTTTACGTGGATCGGTTTCCACCTCAGCATCAGCCGGAGTTTCAGCAGGTGTGTCTATTTCTGCAGTTGCTTGCGCTTGTTGAGCTTTTTTAGCTTTTACGCGGGCAATAGCAGCGGCGACAGCAGCTTTACGCGGATCGGTTTCCACCTCAGCCTGAGCCTCAGCAGGAGTGTCTATTTCTGCAGTTGCTTGCGCTTGTTGAGCTTTCTTAGCTTTTACGCGTACGCGGGCAATAGCAGCGGCGACAGCAGCTTTACGCGGATCGGTTTCCACCTCAGCCTGAGCCTCAGCAGGAGTGTCTATTTCTGCAGTTGCTTGCGCTTGTTGAGCTTTTTTAGCTTTTACCCGAGCAATAGCAGCAGCGACAGCCGCTTTACGTGGATCGGTTTCCACCTCAGCCGGAGATTCAGCGGGTGTGTCTACTTTTGCGGTTGCTTGCGTTTGCTGGGATTTTTTAGCTTTTACGCGAGCAATAGCAGCAGCGACAGCAGCTTTACGCGGATCGGTTTCCACCTCTGCCGGAGTTTCAGCAGGAGTGTCTATTTCTGCAGTTGCTTGCGCTTGTTGAGCCTTCTTAGCTTTTACCCGAGCCAATGCTGCCGCCACAGCGGCTTTGCGTGGATCGGTTTCCACCTCAGCCTGAGTTTCAGCAGGAGTGTCTACTTTTGTAGTTGCTTGCGCTTGTTGAGCTTTCTTAGCTTTTACACGAGCTAATGCTGCCGCTACAGCGGCTTTGCGCGGATCACTTTCTGCATCGGCGGTGGTATGGGTATTTTGTGGTACCTGTTGTGCCAATTTAGCAGCTTGTTTTGCTCGGGCTTCTTCTTTACGTTTTTTGCGTGCAGCAATAGCCGCTGCGTTGTCAGGTTGTTCTCCTGCTTTAACAGCAATAATTTTGCCAATGCTATGTTTTTCTTTTACACGAGAAAGTGCAGATTGCACTTCATTTTGTTGGTGATCATCAAGCTTAACTGCAGCACGTTGATGTCTTGCCTCACGTTCAAGCTTTTCTCGTTCCATACGGATTTTTTTCGCTTCAAAGCGAGCCTTAGCTTCAGCCGCTCGCTTAGCTTCCGCATCAATTTCTCGTATTTCTGCTTTTTCTTGGCGGTAATATTGCACTAATGGAATATTACTAGGGCAGACAAAAGCACAAGCCCCGCACTCAATGCAGTCAAATAAATTATGTTGTTGCGCTTTCTCATGCTCTTTCCCTTTACTAAACCAGTAAAGTTGTTGTGGTAGTAAACCACTAGGGCAGGCGTCAACACATTGACCACAACGGATACAGGCTTCTTCAATATTATCTGTATCCATCTCTTCTGGAGAGGGAATTAATAAGCAGTTAGTAATTTTTATAACGGGGGCATTTAAGTCAGGTAAGGTGAAGCCCATTAAAGGCCCGCCCATAATGACCATCTGCTCAGAGCCAGCAACAAAGCCTGCTTGTTTTATAAGTGCATAAATAGGAGTACCTAAACGCGCCCAAAAGTTGCCTGGGGTTTTAGCCCCTTGTCCTGTCACGGTAACGACACGTTCAATTAAAGGTTCATCATCGATAATGGCACGTTTAATTGCCACTACCGTCCCCACATTTTGCATTAATACGCCAATATCAGAGGAGCGACCGCCAGAAGGAACTTCTTTGCCCGTTAATATTTTGGTTAACTGTTTAGCGCCTCCAGATGGATATTTGGTAGGGATCACCCGAATAAAAATACGTTTTTCATTTGTGAGTGCTGCTAATGCTTGTTTTAAGGCGGCAATAGCTTCAGGTTTGTTATCTTCAATACCAATCAGCACTTCATCCGGTGACAGTATATGCATTAATATCTGACAACCCGCAATAACTTCATCTGCGTGCTCTTGCATAAGTCTGTCATCAGCTGTGATATAAGGCTCACATTCAGCGGCATTTATGATGAGCGTTTTAACTAAATCACCACCACCTTTTAATTTTGTGGCTGTTGGAAAACCCGCTCCCCCTAATCCAGCAATGCCTGCTTCATGAATACGGGTAAGCAATACTTCTTTACTTTGTGATTGATAGTCAACTAGCGGTGATTTTTCTCGCCATTCGTCTTTACCATCAGAGACAATTTTCACTGCAATTTCAGGCAGACCAGAAGGGTGAGTGCTTGGAAATGGCTCTATTGCCGTGACCGTACCTGATATAGAAGCATGAACGGGTAATGTTCTTCCTACACCACGAGTTAAGGCTTGGCCTTTTAAAACATGATCACCCACTTTAACGCAAAGTTGCCCAGGAGTACCTAAGTGTTGATGAATAGGGATGGTAACCTCATCCGGTAACTGGGCTATACGCATAGGCGTGCGACTTGATTGTAATTTCATTTCGGGAGGATGAATGCCGCCTTTAAAATCCCAAATTTTATCTTTTTTAAATAACGAAAAGAGATTAAACATGAGCGTTATCCTCCGTCTTTAATGACGGTTCATCTTCGGGTGTTTCTTCTGGCTCTGCAGGAATATTTCTTACAGGGATAGTATTTAAATCCCATTTCCAATTAGAGGTCGTCATTTTCACAGGAACTAAAGTAATACAGTCTGTTGGACAAGGTGGAACACATAAATCACACCCTGTGCAGAGATCTTCTATTATGGTGTGCATTGCACGAGTAGCGCCGACGATGGCATCCACTGGGCATGCTTGAATACATTTTGTGCACCCGATGCAGTTGTCTTCATCAATTAAAGCCACTTTTCTCACCGGATTTAATGCTTCTTCATCACCGTCAAGTGGTTGTGGATCAACCCCCATCAGTTCGGCAATTTTTAACATAACCTGTTCACCGCCCGGTGCACAACGGTTAATCATTTCTCCATTATTAGCTACCGCTTCTGCATAAGGGCGACAACCAGGATGACCACACTGACCACATTGACTCTGTGGTAATATGGCATCAATTTTTTCCACAATAGGATCTTCTTCTACTTTAAAGCGACGAGCGGAATAACCTAAAATCAGGCCGAATAGAAGCCCTAGTACACCCAGTACACCAATTGCTATCCATAAAGAATTCATTACAGTTTCACCAAACCACTAAAACCCATAAAGGCAAGAGACATTAAACCCGCAGTAATTAAGCCAATAGAAGAGCCTTTGAAAGGAGCAGGAATATTGGCGACAGCCAGTCTTTCTCTAATGGCTGCAAATAACACCATAACTAAGGAGAATCCTACCGCAGCACCAAAACCATATACTGCTGATTGCATAAAGGTATGTGATTGATTGATATTCAGTAATGCGACCCCTAATACGGCACAGTTGGTGGTAATTAAAGGTAAGAAAATCCCCAATAGACGATATAACGTTGGACTCGTCTTTCTTACGACCATTTCTGTAAATTGCACCACAACAGCAATCACTAAAATAAAGCTGAGTGTACGTAAATAGAGTAAGTCTAAGGGAACTAAAATAAAGGTATCCATTAGCCAAGAGCTAATAGAGGCAATCGTCATGACAAACGTTGTCGCAAACCCCATTCCTATCGCGGTTTCTAATTTTTTTGATACACCCATAAATGGGCATAAACCGAGGAATTTGACGAGTACAAAGTTATTCACCAAGACGGTACCAACGAATAAAAGCAAGTAATCAGTCATTGCTATGCCAAAATTGTTAAAAAATGGAGAAAAAGCCTCATAAAATAAAGAGGCTAAACGGGCGAGTATAATATCAAGCTGAAATGTATGAAGTTATCGATCTTGTGTGAAAGTTTCACGGACACGCTTAGCATATTTGATATAAGGCACAAAGCAGACAGTTGCCATAACGGCCCATAATAGTGACTTAACCGCGGTTTGATCATCAACAGGGGCAAAACCGAAACTTTTTATCGCCAACAATAAGTTAATTAATAACCAAATAATAAATAAACGAGGAAAATTTTTAGCGCGGTAAAAAAACTGTCTTAACAAATAAGCGGTAAATGCAAACATCGCCCATGTTGTTAACACGGAAAGATACCAGCTTGATACCACATGAAAAGGTAGCTGGTGGATAATCGAAAAATCTGAAAAATATCGTATTAAATATAAAACAGACATTAAACCTAAGCCCACTATCGACAACAGCAAATAAGCCAAAGGGGCAAGTAACCAACCCGTAATAGGGGCTTTAGGGGATTGCTCGGGCAAAACGTTTGTCTGAGGTTTTAATTTCATTAATCAAAGATCCTACTATTATACTAAGTTCTAAACGAGATATTATCACAAACTTTGTTATTATTTATTTAGCTGTAGAAGTGAAAGTCATTTTTCATTTATAGAATAAAAAGATAAAAGCGGGATAGGGTTATGACAAAAAATTTAAACGTGGGGATTATAGGCTATGGTTATGCAAGTAAAACCTTTCATGCTCCCCTGATCTGTACCACTGAGGGGTTAACACTATCAGCCATTTCAAGCTCTGATGAAAGTAAAGTTATCGCTGATTTTCCTAATATTACGGTGTATGCCAACCCACAACGACTGATTGATGATCCAGACATCGATTTAATTGTTATTCCAACACCTAATAACACTCACTATACCTACGCCTCACAAGCCTTAAAAAACGGTAAACATGTTGTTGTCGATAAACCTTTTACTTTGACACTCGATGAAGCAGAAAAATTGGCACAACAAGCGAAAGAAGCTAAGAGATTACTCTCAGTTTTTCATAATCGTCGTTGGGATGCCGGTTTTCTTACCGTTCAAAAATTACTCGCCGATAAAACATTAGGTGAAGTCAGTGCCTATGAAGCGCATTTCGATCGTTTTAGACCCGCTGTGCGCCAACGTTGGCGTGAAGATGCCGGACTTGGTGGAGGACTTTGGTACGATCTGGCCCCTCATTTACTAGACCAAGCGGTATGTCTTTTTGGTCAACCTTATGCAATCACTGCTGATATTGCTCAGTTGCGCCCTAATGCTAAAAATGCTGACTACTTTCATACACTATTAGACTATGGTCATCTGAAAGTTATTTTACATGCCTCTATGTTGGTTGCCTCACCTACGCCTATTTTTGCTATTCATGGGACCAAAGGCAGTTATGTAAAATATGGTTTAGATACCCAAGAAGATGCATTAAAAGCGGGTTATCTCCCGACTGAAATGTATAACTGGGGGGCTGATCCTCAAGAGGGTGAATTAACATTATCGACAGAGAGTGGTGAATTAGTAACAACAAAGTTACCGACTCTATCAGGTAATTATCCCGCTTATTATCAGCAAATTTATCGTGCGATTGCATTTGGTGAAGAGAGTCCTGTTACTGTGTCACAAGCCATTAATGTTATGCGTTTAATTGAAGCCGGTAGCCTTTCAAATCAATCAAAAACCACAATTAAGCTGTAAACATTAGGGAGTGACGAAAACCATGTCTTGGTGGCAAAAGCTAAAAATTGACTCTTTTTTAATGATTATGATCTTGGTGGTCATACTCGCAACATTATTACCTGCGCAAGGTGAGATAAAAGTCATCTTTCAACATCTCACTACGGCTGCGATCGCCTTATTGTTTTTTTTGCATGGGGCAAAGCTTTCTAGAGAAGCGATATTGTCAGGACTTGGTCATTGGCGCTTACATTTAGTGGTTTTTGCCAGTACTTTTGTTTTATTCCCATTACTAGGGTTGGGACTACAGTTTATGGTACCTGACTGGATGTCACCTACCGTTTATATGGGATTTTTATATCTTTGTGCTTTACCTGCGACAGTACAATCCGCTATTGCCTTTACTTCTGTTGCCGGTGGTAATGTAGCAGCGGCAATCTGTAGTGCATCAGCATCAAGCATTTTAGGGGTATTTTTATCCCCTGTGCTGGTGGGTTTTTTAATGGAAACACAAGGCTCTGCTGAGCATTTTGATACTGCGGGGGCGATACAATCTATTTTATTACAACTGATGGTGCCTTTTATTATCGGTCATTTATCTCGTCCATTAATTGGCCGTTGGGTTGATAATCATAAGATGTTAGTGAATAGAACCGATCGCTCTTCTATTTTGCTGGTGGTTTATGTTGCATTTAGTGAAGCCGTCGTTGAAGGTATTTGGCATAAAATTGACGGTTGGTCGTTATTGACTATCACCATTGTCAGTTGTGTATTACTGGCTATTGTACTTGTTATTAATATTTATAGTGCAAGATGGCTTGGCTTTAATAAAGCTGATGAAATCACGATTGTATTTTGTGGCTCGAAAAAGAGCTTGGCGAATGGGGTTCCCATGGCAAATGTACTATTTCCCGCAGCAACGGTGGGGATCATGCTATTACCGCTGATGCTATTTCATCAAATTCAATTAATGGTTTGTGCCATATTAGCTCAGCGTTATGCCAATCAAGCTAAAAAACACCATCAGTAGTCACTGTAAAAATAGAGCAAAAGATAAAAATACCGCCTTAGCAATAAGGCGGTATTTTTTCGTTAATATTAACCTAAACTCACTTTTTTAATTAATGCATCACGTTCAGCTTGGCTAATAAAAGCCATAGTAAGACCATTAATTTGTGCTTGGCGAATTTGTGCTGCGGTTAAACCCGCCGCAGGAGCAGCAACAGTATACTCATGTTTTAACTCAATACCTTCCACGGCCGGATCGTCAGTATTGAGTGAGGCGATAATACCGTGCTCTAAGAACTTCTTAAGAGGATGTTGTGCTAAAGAGGCAATAGTACTGGTTTGAATATTTGAGGTTAAGCAAGATTCAATACCAATTTGGTGCTCTGCGAGATAATCCATCAAACGGGGATCTTCAATGGCTTTAACACCGTGACCAATACGACTTGCCCCTAATTCTTTAATCGCGTGCCAAATACTTTCAGCACCAGCCGCTTCACCTGCATGAACGGTGATCTTCCAGCCAGTATCACGAGCACGATTAAAGTGAGGTTGGAATAAATGCCCAGGGAAACCTAATTCATCGCCAGCTAAATCAAGTGCGGTGATTTTATCTTGATGTTTTAATAGACCATTTAATTCTTGCTGGCAGGCATTTTCACCAAAAGTACGGCTTAAGATGCCGATTAAACGGATCTCAACATCATAAGTGTGTAAGGCACTTTGTACACCATCAATAATTGCTTCAACAACACCTTCAATCGGTAATTGATGCTTCATGGCCATATAGTAAGGTGAAAAGCGTAATTCTGCGTAATCAATACCTGCATTAGCAACATCGACGACGTTCTCATAAGCAACACGGCGACAAGCGTCTAAATCGGCGAGTACAGCAACGCCCCAATCTAGCTTTTGTAAGAAGCTCACTAAGCTAGGCTCATTTTTAGTTATCTGCACATGTGGGCGCAATGTTTCTAGCTCATAGGCAGGTAGGGCAATATTATGTTGTTGTGCTAAATCTAAAATTGTTTCCGGACGGATGTTTCCATCTAAATGGCGGTGCAAATCGGTTAAAGGCAACTGTGTGTCAATCACGTGTTATTTTCCTTTTTAATAATAATAATGAAAATCCACTTGTTATGGTGACTTTCTTTTAAGGGGAATAAAGTAATAAATTGCCTATTATTATGAATGATTTTCAATTGATTCACTATAAATTAAACTGAAGTTGTTTATTTTTAATACATAAAGAGGCGTTTTTTTTGTATTTTTCGATGATAAAAATTATTTTTAAATTAATACTGTACATTTATTATGTTTATTTTTCAGTATAGTTGATGCTTCTTATCAACCTGGCTGAAAATATAATTTTTCCTTTAAAAACAAACATATCATTGTTTTTGATATAAGCTATCAGATATATTGATAGGTGTTGGTAAGAATTAAGAATGTCTATTGGTGGAAGGGCTGATTATCTAATTATAAATAAAGTGATTGTTTTATTAATTATTGTTAATAATATTGGGATATTAAAAAACAACAAATCTATTATATTTAATAAGGAAGTGAATAAACAAAATAAAATCATAATATATTCTTGCTAGAAAAAGGCTAATCACTTTATTTTTAATATCGCATATATTGGAGCGAGAATATGAATGGAAAATCAAATAATAGTTTAATAAATAATGATAGTAATAAACAAATAGCTAAACCAATAATTCCGCCACCAACTGCTAACCCTACTTTAAGTTCACAAATGGAGACAGGAGATGGCAATGTTGCTTTAGATTTAGTTGTGGTAATAGATACAAGTGGCTCAATGGCTGATGAATCTTCTGATTTAAGTCAACAAATAGATGATGCTGTTCAAAAGGCATTAGGACGTTGCCCATCAAGTTTAAGAGTCACTTTTTTAGGAATAGAAGGTACGTGGGATAATACTAAGTTCGATCGCTCAGTGACTGACTATTTAATGACACAAGGTGTATCTGCTCACAAATTACAAGCAAGAGCGCCATTTAAAGAGGCTGATGGACGAGATCATGCTGGAAATAAAGAAGATTTATGCCGAGCCGTCATTGATGTGTGTAAATATTTCGATTGGCGAGATGGCGCTCGTCGTGCAATTTTTGTCTTAGGTGATGAAGGTATGGAAGGTGGCGGAGGTGTATTAACACAAGCCGCTGTGCTTAAAAACAATGAGGCAATAGTGGTTGCTAGAAGCGAAAAAGTAAAAGTATATACTTATCAGGGAACGCCTAATGATGATCCCTCTAATGTGGATCGCTTTCCTACTATTGCTGATAGAGATAACATCACGAAAGAGTATGTGCGCTTAGCGCAGATGACGGGAGGACGCTCTTATATATACACAACAGGTATCGCTAATTTTTCTTTAGTTCTGCAAGAAATTCTATGTGACAGTTTAACATTACCTAAACTTCCTGATCTGAATAAAGATAATTCAACGTGTCGTCATGTTTGTGAAGAGCTCTCTACTATTATATCAACAGTTAATACCCTTGCAGAAATAATGCATAAAGCGATTGATTCATGTTGTAAAGATGATTGGGGCACACGCGAAGTATTTAAGCCTAATTGTGATTGTTAATAACAATAAAAAGCCCCTTATCATAAGAATGGTGATAGGGGGCTTTATTGATTAGTGACTGTATGCTCTCAGTGACTAAAATTAATTGTTTTCAGCAGGTGCTGCTGGGATCTCAATTTGTGGCTCTTCTATTGCATCATTTTGATCTGGCTCTTCTGAATATTCAGGATAATCAGAGTCATCATAATCATAAGAAGAAGCACCCGCACCAAATAACATAGCCGCTAAACCTAACATTTGAGGGGCTTGTGTTACTTCCATAAACTCATCAAAGCTGTAAGTTTTACCGTTCATAGTAAATTTATCAGCAGCATAGTTCAGGTTTAAAGACAGTTTATTACCGTCTTGTGATAACAGCATCAATGGCAGAGCATCTTTCTCGTCTTGAGAAATTTGATTGATATTTTGCTGTAATTCAGTTTTTAACTGTGCCATGTCGTTAGCGGTTGTTTTCTGAATTTCAGCTTTATCTTCGTCTGTTAAGCCTTTTTCAGAATAACGCATAACATCAAGGTATTGTGTGGTACTACGGAACTCCGTTAGCATTGGTACAGAAAGATCGATATTAAAATCGATATTATTAAACAATTCATTAAACAGAACTGAAGGCGCCTTGTTTTCTTTTTTCAGTGCATCAGCATTGAACGCATTTAAATCTAACTTAAAGTTTAGCTTGCTTGCGCCACTGCTATTGGTAAGCGATGCTTCATCAATACGGAATACTAAACCTTTTTCCAAAACATCACGTACAGCTTGCTCAATCATCGCTGAATTATCGTATTTATTTTGATTCCAAGGTAAGAAGGTGCTGTTATAAACTTTTGTTAATAGCAACATCGCATCTGGGTCTGCTTTATCAATTGAGTAAGCAAATTTACCCGCACCAAAATCAAAACCACCAACATTAAGAGATTTAAAACTATAATCTTGAGTGATAAAGAATAATTTATCTTTAATTTGGCTCTTAGTAGCAAGAGAAGTATCTTTTAAAGTGAAATTAGATGACTTATCTTGGCTCGTAAAGGTAATATCGCCAAAGTTCAGTGTTTGTGTATCAAATAGATATTGATCGTCTTTAACTTTAGTTCCTTCAACAGAGCCTGCAATATTTTTCAGCGTAAAGGTTTCATCATTACCTTTCTTAACAATGACTTCATCACCTTTTACTGCTGTTGAGATGTTTGTTGCATTTTTATCGGAAGAAAAATCAATCTGAAACGCAGATGTTGTTAATTGGCTACCTTCTTTGCTGTAATTAATAGGATTTATGTTAACTTTACCTGATACACTGCCATCAAACGATAAAGAAGAGTGCATATCAATAAATGATGGCTCTTTGGTCAACTTAAATAGATCTTTAGTGGTCTCATTATTCACTAAAGTATTATTCATTGCTGCTAACTTAGGAGCTAGATTAAATTGAGCAATATCAGAAAGAGGGAATGGCCCATGGTCAATATCCGTCTTAAAGAGCACTTCTTCTACTTTTTTATCTTCATCTGATTTGGCATGCTCTGAAATCACAACCGCAAGATCAGCAGTAGAAGTAAAGACGCCTTTCTTATAGTCACGAATTTCAAGTTTAATATCCGCACCTAATTGGCTTTCTTTAGCGAGTTGCGCTAATTGAACGTTAGTGCGTTTGGTTTCTTCCTGTAAGCGGCTTTCAATTTTACTGCCCATGTACCATGACGCACCGGTCCAAACAACACCTAGTGCAACAATAACACCAACAGCGACAAGCGATTTCTTCATAATTCTAGTCCATCCTCTGTGTATGCTTCGTAGCATACGTTCTTAAGATTGTTTTGCTACCCTTAAACAATCCAACAAATTGGTTTTGGTTATCAATACTCTGAATATGAATATAGATAATTAGCGTATATTAATTGCTATCTATATTCTCTGTAAATATAGATTTAGTGAAATAAGAACGCAATCAGAACTTACTTAGTTATAAGCTAACACAATGAGTTTAAAGAGAAATAATTATAGATAACTTAAATAAGGCAATTAAAGATAAAAATGTCGTTTTTTGGTCTTTTTTGGATTAAAAGTATATTTATTTAAGCCATATTTGTATTTATGATACAGAATAAAAGCTTGTAATTAATATGGTTATAAATAGAGAGCAAAAACACCAATATTATCGTGAGCCAACCTCATTTAATCAGAAAAATCAACCAATTTCATTCTGTTATAAATTTCATAAGCTCGCTTTAGCTCTCATATTTATTATTCTATTTATGGCATGATAGCTGTATCCGAGTTATTTACTAGAAAGTAATTCGGAACTAATCAATTATTCTGTGTACTTAAGGAGATTGAAATGGCAGCCACTCGCATTGAAAAAGACTCAATGGGACAAATCGAAGTACCAGCTGACCAGTTATGGGGAGCTCAAACGCAGCGTTCTCTAGAACACTTCCGTATTTCAGTAGAAAAAATGCCTGTTGCACTGATCCACGCGCTTGCTTTAACCAAAAAAGCCGCCGCCGGTGTCAATATGGATCTCGGGTTATTACCTAAAGAACGTGCAGATGCAATTATTGCTGCTGCTGATGAAGTGCTGGCAGGTAAACACCCAACTGAATTCCCGTTAGCAATCTGGCAGACCGGTTCTGGCACTCAATCAAATATGAATATGAATGAAGTGTTAGCTAACCGTGGTAGTGAGATACTCGGTGGTATCCGTGGCATGGAACGCAAAATTCATCCGAATGATGATGTTAACAAAAGTCAAAGTTCAAATGATGTGTTCCCAACGGCCATGCATGTCGCTGCTGTTATCGCATTACGTCAGGATTTACTGCCGGAATTAAAATCATTACTGAAAGTATTTAAAGAGAAAGCAGAAGCTTTCCATGATATCGTCAAGATTGGTCGTACTCACCTGCAAGATGCGACACCACTTACATTAGGTCAAGAAATCTCCGGTTGGGCGGCGATGCTTGAGCATAATATCAAACATATCGAAGATTCAGTTCCTCATGTGTGTGAGCTTGCGTTGGGAGGAACGGCGGTTGGTACAGGATTAAACACACATCCTGAGTACGCAGTTCGCGTTGCTAAACGTATCGCTGAATTATCAGGTCAGCCATTTGTCACGGCTCCTAACAAATTTGAAGCATTAGCAACCTGTGATGCACTGGTTCATTCTCATGGTGCGTTAAAAGGTTTAGCTGCCTCATTAATGAAAATAGCTAATGATGTACGTTGGTTAGCATCTGGCCCTCGTTGCGGTATTGGCGAAATTTCTATTCCAGAAAATGAGCCAGGTAGCTCCATTATGCCAGGTAAAGTGAACCCAACTCAGTGTGAAGCGTTGACCATGCTGTGCGCTCAAGTTATGGGTAATGATGTTGCTATCAATATCGGTGGTGCTTCAGGTAACTTTGAACTGAACGTATATCGCCCAATGATTATTGATAACTTCCTACAATCAGTGCGTTTATTGGCTGATGGTATGCGTAGCTTTAACGAGCATTGTGCTATTGGTATTGAACCAAACCGTGAGCGTATTAATAAATTATTGCATGAGTCTTTAATGCTGGTTACGGCATTAAATACCCATATCGGTTATGACAAAGCTGCAGAGATCGCGAAGAAAGCTCATAAAGAGGGCTTAACGCTGAAAGAATCTGCACTGAAACTGAACTACCTGACAGCAGAAGAATTTGATAGCTGGGTACGTCCAGAAGATATGGTTGGTAGTATGAAAAAATAAGCAATTATACGCTTACTTTATCTAGTACAATATTGGATCCCGCTATCCCAGATAGCGGGATTTTTTTCTATTGCTTATTTTTCAAGATATAAATGTAAGCGTGGAATAAGTAATTGTAACTTTTTGGCTTTAGGACGATGGCGAATTTGAATATTATTCACATCATAATCAGCTAATTCACCTATTATGGGCTTAAAGTCTGACTCTTTATCAATGTAGAAAGCTAATAATGGTAGGGGACAAGCATATTGTACCTGTTTTTGTTGCTCCGAATACCAAACTCTGGCAATAGGTTGGACTTTCACTGGACGCTTAATTTTTAATTTGGCATTTTCCGGGAGTTGTGAAAGGGTCATTATCTCTTTATCGATACGTTCAGCCCATTGTTCACTAGTATAAGGAGGTACGGCGCGATTGGCCTCTCGACTTTTTTCTAGCTGAGCTAACACATCATTACGAGTTAAGTTTTTTATAATGTTTTTATTGGCCCAGCCAAAACGTACTGTATCAGGATCAGAAAGTAGGGTGAGGGTGCGATAAGCATTAAGTGTAATTAAGCCTTTTAGCTGATTATGGACAAAATCAAAACGTTCTTCTTTCGAAATACCAGACTCTTTCGTCACAATATCTGAAAGTTGTTTTTTTAATGAATTAATGCTCTCTACTTGTGTTTTTACATTCTTAAATACAGGATTGCTGACACTAAAACAGAGTACCCCCGGTAAACGTATCGCACGCTTGCTACTGACATGTGGGGCATTATCATAGATAAAGAGATTGGTCATTAATTTTAAAGAGAGTTCTAAAGCATCAAGATCATAACTAGGTGACACTGTAACATTTGTTATCTCATCATGTTCATCTTCTTTACTTACCTCAGGTAATTCAAAAACCGCAGAAGGAAGTTGCTTTAACTGACGAAGAAAATCGGTAAGAGCATTGATTTCTGTTTCAAGTTGTTGAAAACAGAGATTAAATCGCTGTATTGCATCATATTTGCTCATCTCTATAACCTTATTTAGTTACAACATACAATTAGCCGTTATTAAAAACAATACATAAACTTCAGTGGAATGTATATCGTCTAGTAGGGTGAAAATTAAAAAATTACGCTATACTGTTTATTTATACAGTATAGCGATAAAAGGGCACTTTGTTGATGATATTTTTCTTAAATATCGTTATATGCGGTTTTTTTAAGCTAGCTTGGTTTTATTTTTAATCTTCTTCAGGAGGGTAATGAAAAGCTGTATATTCGTCTACACAATCTGGCTTAGTCGGTGGACAGTTGTCTACTGTGGCAACAGATATAGATGCAAATAATAGTGTTGCTAGTATTATTGGTAATTTTATTAAAGTCATGGTTGTTGTCCTTTTCAAAATAGAGAATCCATATTAAAAAAAGCAAATTAAAGTCACAATTTTCTTTATTATTAATAGGTTTTTATAAATTAACAGATAGAAAATTATGACTTTTTATTGTGCTATTTGATTAAGGCGCAGTGCGATTAATAGTGCTGTTAACATTAAAAAAGCAATAAACAAACCAACACCAAGCCAACCAAAATTGACCCAGAAGATCCCACCTAGTGTTCCCGCAATACTCGAGCCTGCATAATAGGTAAATAGATAAAGAGAAGAGGCCTGCGCACGTCCTCGTTTAGCTCGACGTCCAACCCAACTACTTGCTACCGCATGGGCAGCAAAAAAACCTGTAGTTAGAATAAGCATACCTATAAAAATAATTGCTAGAGAGTCAAATAGTGTAATTAATATACCCGCTAGCATCATAGAAACACCGGCAATAAACACTTTACCTAATCCATATTTATTGGTTAATAAGCCTGCTTTCGATGCACTATAAGTTCCACTCAAATAAACAATTGAAATTAAACCAACGGTTGTTTGAGTTAATGAATAAGGTGCATCTAATAGGCGATAACCAATATAATTAAATAAAGTTACAAACCCTCCCATTAACAAGCCACCTTCAATAAAAAGAAGAGGGAGTCCTTTATCTCTAAAATGCAATTTAGTTGTGATAAGAAGATTACGTGGTTTTAAGGTTGCTGGCCTAAAATGTTGTGATGTCGGCAATATTCGCCAAAAAATGATAGCAGCAACAAGGGCAAAAATACCTAAAATAATCACAGACACACGCCAAGAGTAATAATCACTCAAAACACCAGTAATAACACGGCCACTCATACCACCAATAGAGTTACCGCTAATATAAAGCCCCATCGATAAGGCTAGATAAGCAGGATGGATCTCTTCGCTAAGGTAGGTCATCGCAACGGCTGCAACACCACTAAGTGATAGCCCTACGAGTGCTCGTGTAATTAAAATTCCCGTCCAGCTATTCATCATGGCACTTAATAGTGTGAAAAAAGCCGCACAAAATAGCGCAATAACCATCACATTTTTTCGACCAAACGCATCAGAAAGAGGCCCTGTAATCAATAGACCACAAGCCATAAGACCTGTAGAAAGCGATAAAGCAAGACTACTGGTTGCAGGGGTGACTGAAAATTCTTTTGATAGGATAGGTAAGATAGGTTGCACAAAGTAGAGTAATGCAAAAGTGGCTAAACCAACCATAAAAAATGACACTGTCACTTTTATATAAAGCGCGTCATCACGCTGGATATAGTGTTTCGGACTGTTTGGTTTAGAAGTGGTGTTGATAGAAACATCTTCTTTTAGGGCCATGTTTTTACTGCTTATTTCATGAGTGTCCATAAAAAGTGGCTATCCAATACTTAAATTTGATTTATATCAATGTTAGAAACATTTGATTTTTTTGTCTAATATATTAATCATTGGCAATAAGACTTTTAAAGTATCATTAGGCATTTACATCAACGAATAATACAAATTATGAATATAGAACTTCGCCATTTACGTTATTTTATTGCTGTTGCTGAAGAATTACATTTTGGTAAGGCAGCTGAGAGATTAAATATTTCCCAACCTCCTTTAAGTCAGCAAATACAAGCCTTAGAAAGTGAGATAGGGGCTCGTTTACTCGAAAGAACCAATCGTTCTGTTTCGTTAACCCCGGCAGGACAAATGTTTTTAAAAGGATCCTATCAAATTATGGCACAAGTTAAGGCGGTAGCGACACGAGCATCAAGAATGGAAAAAGGAGAATTAGGTGAAATTTCAATTGGTTTTACCTCAACAACACCTTTTATGCATTTGGTTACGTTAAGTTTGCGTCAATTTAGGGAAAATTATCCTGAAGTCGGTATTCATATGCATCAAATGAATACCAAACAGCAGATATCACCATTATTAACTGGTCACATTGATTTGGGAATTATGCGTAATACGGTGTTACCTGATAATTTGCACCACCAGCTCCTATTTCGTGAACCTTTTATTTTGGCAGTTTATGAAGGGCATCCTTTACTTGAATACAAAGAAACAGGCGTAAATATTCAAGATATTGGGCAATATCCTTTTGTATTTTTTGAGCGAGATGTAGGAACGGCGCTTTATGATGAAATTATTCAATTGCTTAGCCTTGCGGGTATTACACCAACGATAGCACAGGAAGCCGGAGAGGCGATGACCATCTTGGGGCTTGTTGCTGCCGGATTAGGTATTTCTATTGTGACAAAATCATTTACCCGCATGAAAGTTGATGGTGTGCATTATCTGCATTTTGCTAATTCGAATGCTTTCTCTGAAGTATGGTTAGTTTCTCATAACAAACGAACGATCCCCGCAGCGGCCAACAGGTTGACTCAATTATTGCTAAAAAATATCTTAGAAGATCAAAAATCTTGATTTATATGTGCTTTCCATCACGATTTTTATGTAATTATTGTACAATTATCACAAACTGACGACATAATCGAAAAATAATTATTTAGAGCTTCGAATTAATTACGGCTTTTTTATTAAGGATAAGATGAAATGGGGATCCCGCCTAGCCATATTGATCATGTAAAACAATTTAATCTTGGCACTGTTTTTCGATTAATTGATGAACATGGTCCTATTTCTCGTATCTCATTATCTAAAAAAGCAACACTTGCGCCTGCCAGTATTACTAAAATTACGCGAGAATTAGTCGAAGCACACCTTATTCATGAAACAGAATTTCCTGGGTTAGGATTTCGAGGACGGCCGGCTGTTGGTTTAAAGTTAGAGAGCAAAGGGTGGCAATTTTTATGTATTCGAGTAAATAATGGTAGTCTACTTTTTAGTTTAAGAGAGCTAGATAATCAATTAGTTGTTGAAGATACCTTCGACTTTCCTAAACAAAATAGTGATGCTTTTTTGCATCATTTCCTTGCTGCAATAGATACATTCTTTCAACGTTATCAATCAAGAGTTGAGCGCCTTACTGCAATTAGTATTACCATGAATGCAATTGTTGATCCGATTAGTGGCGTTATTTATAGCTCTCCTTACTATGCTATCCAAGATATCCCGCTGGCTGATAAAATTCAGGAAAAAACAGGTGTTGCTGTTTTCTTACAACACAGTGTAACAGCTTGGACGATGGCTGAATCACTCTATGGTGCAGCCAAAAATAACACCGATATTCTGCAAATTGTTATTGATGATATTGTCGGTGCAGGGGTTGTGACTAATGGAAAGACATTACATTCAAACAGCCATAGTGCCGTCGAAATAGGGCATACAAAAGTTATTGATTCACAGACGCAATGTTATTGTGGTGCAAAAGGGTGTTTAGAAACGGAAATATCGATCCCTCAGTTAATTAAAAAAGCACAGCACTTGGCGCAAGAAAATCCCACCTCAATACTTAATCAATATCCGATTACGGTAGAAACGCTATGTGATGCTGTATTAATTGGTGATAAACAAGCATTAGACATCATTAATTTAGTGGCGCAACGACTTGGTTTTATTTTAGCCGTGATGGTCAATATTTTTAATCCTCAAAAAATATTAATAGGTTCACCTCTGTGTAGAGCAAAATCTGCACTTTTCCCCCTGATCCTTAGTAGTATCCAACACCATGTATTACCTAGATATGCCCATAACTTGGTTATTGAAGAAACAGAATTGCGCAATAAAGGCACATTGCCAGCGGCATCACTAGTAAAAGAAGCCTTATATAATGGCTCATTATTACTTGAGTTAATGCAAGGCTAATAATAATACAATAAAGTATAATTAAAGTATTATGCATAGAGAAGTAGGCCAATTGATCACTTACATTACCCTATTTTTACTCAATTAACTAAAAAATTGAGCTAACTCAAGCCACCATAAACAGTGTTACCCTAAACTCTAATCTCTGTCATTTTTCGTAAACCTGATTTATCTGTCATAACGGAAGTAAATTATATGTTAACACGCTTGTTTGTTACGGGGACAGATACCAACATAGGTAAAACTGTTGTCACCCGAGCACTTCTTCAGTCAATAAATCGTGGCGGGACAACAGCAGTGGGCTTTAAGCCTATCGCAACCGAATTACATGAAACGGTTGAGGGTAATCGTAATCGTGATGCTCAGATTATTCATAATTCCTCACCTATTGACGCTCGCTACGACGAAATTAACCCTATTTTGCTAGAAAATTGTTATGTAAGTGAAAATGCAATAGACTTCCATCAAATTTCAAGTGAACTAAATAATTTGGGCCAAAAAGCTGAATGCGTTGTTATCGAGGGAAATGGTGGTTGGCGCTATTTACTTGATGATAATACTTTTTATTCAGACTGGGTGGCTAAAGAAAAAATTCCTGTTGTTCTAGTGGTTGGGATCCAACCTGGTTGTGTCAATCACTCAATTCTAACCGCGCAATCTATTATTAATGATGGTTTAGAATTAGTTGGTTGGGTGGCTAATAGAATTAATCCTGGGTTACCGCACTATGCAAAAATTGTAGAAAGGTTATCTCAACATATTCCAGCCCCATTGATTGGTGAAATCCCGTATTTATTGCGCCCTGAAGAACGTGATCTCTCTTGTTATCTTGACTTAAGCCAGTTAGAAATCGCTCAACCCGCTTAGTTAAGGTCAATTAAAGAGAATAAAAATAAGTTATTTCTATTCAATAACTTATTTCCTATTAATATTTAGTTTTACTTATTACTTATCAACGCCTAATGGGTTAACTCATTGGGTGTTTTTTTATTTAACAATGAATACTAAATATTAATAGCCTAATCGCTATTTAGGTTAAAAAAGAAAAGGGCACACAAAGTACCCTTTTTAGCTATTAATTCTATTAATTCTATTAAATCAATGATTAATGGCGAGTATAAATGATTTTTTTAGAATCATTTTCACAAGTACCTACAACTTTACCTTCAGTCTGTGCAACTTGATCATTTTCAACCACTGTTAGGGTAAAGTTAGCTGCAGGAACACCATTATTTTCAATTTTTTGTTGAATATCTTGAACGACTTCATCACATCCAGCATTTGCGGCTAAAGGTGAAAATGCGAACAATGTAGCCAGTACTGCAAATAGATATTTTTTCATAACATTTCTCTCCTTGCTTGATTTTTAAAACATCATTGTTTTATTTATATTAAGGGTTAATTGGGCGACCAGTATTACTGTCTAAACAGCGACGTGTTTCTGGCTCCCAGTAAGCATAGATATTGGCGCTTTTTAAACAAGCATCACGCTCATCAATAGCTTTATCTATTTTATTAAACTCAGTTTTTTCGCGTTGGTTGATTTTATTACGGAGATCGCGTTTTTGATCCCAATCTTCTTTCATTTGTCGAGCTTGCTCTTTATCTAAAACATTATCATAGCCATTGCCATTAATGGTTACATTTGTTGAAGCTGCAACAGAAGAAAAAGAAGACACGGATAAACCAAGAAATAGTGAAAATAGCAGAGTCCTTGTTGCTTGTTTCTTAGTTAACGTATTTATCATAATGGCTATCCTCTAAAATTATGTAGCACTGAACAATGACTATTTTATATCAACAAGTATATATGATCCCTTAACAAAAAATGAGTTTTCAGTGCGTTTAATTTTGTCGGTGCACACTTAATCCGGCAAAAGATTGACTGACGGGCATCATCTCAAGCGTATTAATATTAACATGTGCAGGCAATGTTGCCGTCCAAAAAACCGCCTGTGCAACATCTTCAGGAGTAAGCGCATCTGCTCCTGCATAAGTTTGTTCTACTTTATCGGTATCACCTTTAAAGCGTACTAATGAGAACTCAGTTCCCCCAACAAGACCGGGTTCAATATCAGTAACACGTATTTTTTTACCTTGAAGATCGGCACGTAAGCCTAGGCTAAATTGCTTAACAAAGGCTTTGGTTGCACCATACACATTTCCCCCCATATAAGGCCAAGAAGCCGCTGTTGAGCTGATATTAATAATATGCCCGACATTGCGTTCAACCATTGAGGGTAGTAATGCTCGAGTGACATGCACTAAACCTTTATTATTAGTTTCGATCATAGTATCCCAATCATCAAGATTGGCTTTATCAGCGGTACTTAATCCTAAAGCGAGTCCTGCATTATTGACTAATACATCAATTGAGCGCCATTGTTCTGGTAATTGGTGATAAATTTCACTGACTGCTTTTTTATCGGTGACATCTAATTGTAAAGGATAGAATAGATCGCCCAGTTCTTGATGAAGAGCTTGCAGTTTATCAAGACGTCTCGCGGTACCAATAACTTTGTGTCCATGGTTAATAAAGTGACGAGCAATAGCTTCTCCAAAACCTGCTGAAGCACCGGTGATAAATATAATCATTTACTTATCCTCATTGTTTTAATCTTTGAAAGTAAAAAGCGAACGTTAACAAGAGTCAAGTTGAAAAATGCAGCTTTGAGATAAATCAGGGGAAAGATAAGGTTCTTTGCCAATGTAAAAGATTTTTAACTTTAATCATCACTGAGTTATACGTTTTTCACTACTGATCAAAGTGGGTTGAAAGGGGGTTTTTATTTCGTGTCACAGTAGAGAAGGTTTAATACAGAGGTGTCATAAAAAAGCTAGGGCAAAACAAATAGGCTTAATAAAAACATGGTTACAACAATAATCACGACGCCTATAACGGCAATGGTAAGTGTGGGAGATAAAAGAAAGCAAAAATAACAGAGTACAAAAGTCACCGCGATATGGAGCAGATCGCTAAACTGATGATAAAGCCAAATAATCAAATTTTTAATTTTCAATAGAGCCGTTCTTACCATCATTTACTCGTAACTATGATTACTATATAGGTCATTGCTCGAATCTGAGCTTATAAAAATTTATAAGCTCAGTTTAGCATAGTAAATAACGGTAATAGTTATTTTTTGCCAACTTGATGGCCAATAACACCACCTAATACACCGCCGCCAATGGTTCCTAATGGACTACCATCTGTTAAAATTGCACCACCTATAGCACCAGCACCGGCACCAATTGCTGTATTACGATCGCGTTTTGTCATGCTTGAACAACCCGCAAGTGAAAAAAGCAGAACAGAAGCGACACACATTGTTCCAATTTTCTTAAACGTGATATTCATTTTTATAAGCTCCAGTATAAAGAACATTATAAAGTTACTGCTATCATAATCGTACTGGCATCAGAATATTCGGGAAGAATAGGGTGCAATACTCCTAAAATGCGTATTAAAAAGCATTAAAAAAGTAATAATAACTAACTATCTGATTAAGTTAGTTAATACAATGAGCATTGTATTACAAAATGAGAGATATTAAGAATAGGCTTAAAATAACTTACAGACTCTAAGCCTATTAAATCTAACGGATCAGACGGGTAGTTAGCGTTTTTTGTTGATCCAGTAATTATGCTTATCGCGTAATTCTTCTTCTGTATATTTTATCGCTTCACTATCAGAAATTTTACGATGTGCATTATATGATTGATAAATTTTTGCTTCCCAAGTCAGTATTTTTGGTAAACATTGTTCAAATACAGCATCTGAATTGTAAGTACATTTATGGGTTATTTTTGACGCGAGATCTTTGTCTGCCGAGGTAAATTGGCTATATGCTTTATTTTCATTCATAAAGCTAACCTCTTCTTTGGTAAATTCGCTTCTTCTTTGATTATCACCAAGTTGTACAATATAAGCACCAATTAGACCAATAACACTACTCAATAACCATTGTTTCCATATTTTTCTTAAAGTAAAAGGCGTTTGAGTCCTAACGCATTTAATAAGATATAGTATTAAATAAATAGCAAAATACAGTGTTGCTAAAGCGATGATTGAACTACCGATAATAATTTTTGTATTTAAATATTCCATTGGTCCTCTATTTGTACAGGTGTTTTATAAAAATATGTTTATAATGGAGGGGAGTATAAATGAAAAACAATAGGTCACCAATAGAATAAATAATTAATATTGTTTAACATTATGCCATTAATAAATAAAGGGTTTTATGAGGGCGAAAAATTAAATGAGAATTGAATGTTATAGCTGGTCAGATGTTACTGAACAAATTCTTGAACAAGCAATAGCCTTACAAAATTCAGCTTTTGAGGATATGAAGGGTAATTTTTATCAGGTTGATATACCTTACAAGTTGGTACTGGCAATTGATGATAATCAGGTTATCGGACATGTAGCTGTTTATTTACGAGATGTTTACCTAGATTCATTTCCTGAAACCATTGGTATATTGAGTTGTGTAGTGGTGGCTCACAAATACCGAGGAAAGGGCGTTGCGGCATCATTAATAAAAAGGGCTCATGCTATACTGAAAGAGCATTCTGTTAATTTTTCTATTTTATTTGCTGTTTCTCATGCTTATTATCTCTCCTCTGGATATATTCCGATGAAAAATCTCACCCGTTTTATTGAGAATAATGAGAAGAAAGAATTTATATATGACGGTGGTATGGTGTGTGAATTAAGTAGTCAAAATTGGAATGTAAATATATTAGAATTAAATGGGGAAGTTGTATAATTTACAAGTGGTGTAAATAGTATAAATAGGTGTAAAATTACTATTTATACCTTTAGATAAATATTAATAAAAAACTTAGTTAATATTGGTTTTAATATCTGATTTCTGCTCAATCAGAATAATTACTCAACGATAAATGAAACATCGACAGCTCCTGAATATTTATCTGCTATAACTTTGCCATTAGCACATAGACCAAATAGAAAAGTTTGATTAAAGGATTTTATATTATCCATATTGGGTATATAGTGACCATCAAAGAATCTAATGGCACTTGTATCATTCGCTTGACATGTTTGATTTGTTAAATTTTTTAATGATGCAACAACATAAACTTCTGATTGATTGTTTGATTTTGTTCCATTTAAAAGCATTCCAGACATATTTCCACTAACAAGACTATTATAAGCTTTTATTGTAATATAGTTTTTTCCACCTTGAGTACATGTAACATTAACAGAATTTACTGGTGAAGTATCTAATAATGTTGGTGAAGTAAATGTTGATGTAAATTGATCTTTAAATTTAATATTAGTCTCAGTACTACTTGTTACGTTACAGCTTCTTAAGGCCGTAACTTTAATTTCTCCAGGGCGGATAAAATAAGCAGTACTATCATCGACGCTATTAGCTGTATTTCTTGACAACTTAAAACTAGTTTCTAATGAAAAAATACCAGGTTTTATATCGCCATATGCATAAACTGAATAACTATTTATACTGATAGAGACATAAGATCGAAAAGAAGGATCATAAAAATTTTCTTGATCATAAGCCGAAGGTCCCCAGCAAAAAGAACCATTTTTGCTTACATTATATAAACTTGAACGAGTCAACTTAGATCGAGTTAATACTCCTTTTATATTTTGGATACCTGAATTATTAGTTTTATATTGTCCTCCAATGTTTCCATTTATCGCCAATAGTAAATAGCCAGAGGTAGGATAGTTTTTATTTATTAGTTTAAATCCCCATTCATTAATTTCAGGTATTTTTTGTAGCCCATCGGTACTACCACAATAACCCGTCTGGTTGGTAAGGCTCAGAAAACCAAGCCTAGCATAATAATTAGCGCTCGAAGGGGCAGTGAAACTTTTAGGAAAGGTTTCAGCTAATTTTGTCACTGGAACAACTTCGCCTACATAGCCAGTTTTCCCCGCCATTATTTTAATTTCACCATCAGTAGCATAGCTTAATGTTGTACCTGTTGTCATGAGTAATATAAAAAATGGTGAGTATTTCATTTTCATAAATGTTCCTAGGAATTTACTAAAAATTATTTCTTATTAAGAGACAAGGTTTTTATTAAATTAGCCTAGCATATAAAAAAGGAATATTCATAAAAATATTTATATTCCAATATGATTATCTTTATGCGAGTATCTCTATAGGAATAATTTACTTTAACTATAATGGAGTTTTAATTTTATCTATTCTGATGTATTAAATATAGAAATAAGACGAACAAGGAAATATACAAAAATCACTCTTATATATGAGATGTGTTATATATTATGAGCATGTCGTCATTTCCTATAATAAACCTCGGCTAGCAATGTAGCATCAGCATATAAATTAAAGAAAGTCGGTTGGTTGGAAATACTAAGTTACCGAATGAAAAGGGGATTTTATTTACTTGAACCAGTATCACGTCTTGTTGTGCGCCAGTCAACTATTTAGCCATCAAGATTCGCATAATGTGTGACGCTATGTTACAAAAGGATTCTGAGCGATTGCGGTAAAATGATGTTGGGGTTTACCGCAATCGGGAAGGTTCGTCTTTACACATAGAGTGCATTGTGCGAATCAAAATTATATTCTCTTTATGATAGAGAATATATCTATTCTGATAGAATTAGAGGTAATTAGCTTTAGTTCAGCCATTTTTTCAAGAGTTGTTATTAGTTCACGCATATCTAGTTTGATTTTCTTAGATAATGATTCATGTATTTCAAATACCATATATTGTCGCTTTTTATTTAAAAGCATAAGTACTTCATCAGCTATATTATTATATCTTTCTTCTATAACAACATTAACTTGTTGATTTATTACGCTTTCAAGTCGTTCCTCTATTTTATTGATTTTTATGTCATTTTCTTTTAGTTCACCAATATTTTCATCAAGAGTTATTTTAACTTCTCTTTTTATACTTTCTTTCATTTCATTTAGTTTATCTTCTAGTGTTTTTTCTTTTTCAGGGGAGTGATAAATATGTTGCCTCATGTCTCCAACTGTTTCTTTCATCATAGAAAAAGTATCTGAATATAATTTATCAAATAATTTTTCTAATTTATCTACACTAGATTGAATTTTATCGGAGGACTTGGTTGTTTCTTTAGCTGCTTGATCAGACATTCTGAAAAAAACAATTGATAACCAAATCGCTCCAATGGCAAGTATTAGAGATGCAATTGATGCAACAAAACTGATAATTTCAAAAATAGTTTGCATTGTGCCTATGGGATCCATTAAAAAATCTTATAGCGAAAACTAAAACCCCCGTGCTGTACTACGGGGGTAGTCTCAGGGTAATACCAAGGTTTTTGCATAAGTGATTAAAAAACACTCACACCAATTAATCATTTACATCAAAAATCTTTGTCAAATTTAATATAACATATTCTTATGTGTTTAATAGCATCAGATATCATATTTCTAATAAGGCTTTATTAAAATTCTTTCTAAAGTAGTATCTGATAAAAAGACAAAAAACATTGGGTTCCAACCAACATAATCAATCAGCCAAAAACAGAGATTTCAGCGACTATCCGTATTTACCTATTATGGTTCGTATAATGTATATTATGTTAAATGTGACGTAATAACCAATAACTTCATAAGATGGATCCTTTCAATTATTTAGCGCTTCAAAGCCCTATTGACTCAGCAGATACGTGTTAAGAATCTAATAACTTCACTTCTAGTCAAACCTGATAGTTTTAGTGATACCGCATTTACGTATAGATAAAAACAGATACTGGCCGAACAACTTATTCTCAACCAAACCTCTATCAAATATCTTGTGATGTGATTTCAATCTTCACCGCATGCACATCATTTCTTATTATATTTGTTGTTGCACTTCAGGTATTGAGATAATCTTTAGAATAAATTATTCAATTCTGCGCGGATCCCCAACAAGAACTTAATGATATGTCGATTAGTATTGATATAGCTAATGCCTCTGAAGCAAAAGAACTTACAACAATCGCTCTGGAATCTAAGCAATACTGGGGATACAGTTCTGACTTTATTGAGATGTGCCGTGATGAACTCACATTGAAAGAAGCCGATTTTGTTAACTCTTTAATTTTGGTCGCAAAAAATAATGAAAAATATTGTGGTTTTGTTCAACTCAAGTTTAATGATAACGCAGGACAAGGGGAGCTAGAAAAGCTATTTGTCGCCCCCTCTTTTATTGGCCAAGGGATTGGTAAAACCTTGTATGAACGAGCTGTGGAACATGCACGAAAGATGAATGTAAAAGAGCTAGTACTTGATGCAGATCCTAATGCTGAAAATTTTTATAAAAAAATGGGCGCAATAACGATGTACAATACACCTTCAGAGTCAATCCCTGGACGATTTATACCAAAAATGAAAATAACATTATAATCAATTGGTTAGGTTTGCATAGCCAATGATGGCTTGCACTAATTACTAAAGGCAAATTAACGATGCTTGTACTTCTGTGTAATGTAGTTTGAATAATAAAAAATCCGATATTGAATTAATATCGGATTTTTTATTTAATATATTATTTTATCAATAACGAATTGTTATAAAAGAAATGGATAGTCAGTATAACCTTCTGCGCCTCCACCGTAGAAACTTGCAGGGCGTTGTGGATTAAGCTCAGCGTTCTGCTGAAGCCTAGCAACTAAATCTGGATTCGCAATAAAATCGCGGCCAAATGCAACTGCATTTACGTATAGATAAGAAATATAGACTGACTTTAATTATCAGCAAACTTTGGAGAAAATATTCTGAAGTAGAACGAGGAATCATTTCAGGTGCGTATTAATAAGAACTCCCTAATACCATATATATCAATATTTATCAGTGTGCTTTTTTATTATGCTGAAATGGCTCATCAGCTTTTTTTTAATATATTTTCGCATGCGACGAATACCATTGCATTATTCGAACATATTAATATTATAAGTCACTACTACCTTGTCTATCTGATTGTTATAACACCTGTGTTTGTTTTTTTAAATGGAAAAATGAATTCACTATATAAGTGTTTGTTTTATTTTGTTTTTCCTTATTTTTTATCTCTATTTGCATGGTATACACATATCTACTTCGATTTACCCAAAAATTCTAACTTAGGAAGTGGGACATTACTTGGTGAATTTGGCTACATAACAGTGACTATCTATATCATATACGGTTCATTCTTAATCCCATTAGTTGCATGTTTGTGTGAGATTTTTATTCGATTACTCTATCGATATCTATACAGGTTTTATTAATAACTAATCTGTGCACGATATCCTCCACATCTAGATCATATTGTTATATTAAAATATTGGGCAAAAGCTTTATTGCCCTTTTCATTAATCGTCACTTCTCTATATCCTTGGTGGCGTTTTATCCAACCTTGTGTCTGTGCATGATTAAGTAATGCACTGCCAATTTGTCCACCTAGATGAAAACGCCTTTCACTCCAATCTAAACAAGGACAACAAATATTGCGCGAATGTTTTGCTTGGAAATTAAGTCCCATCAATTTAAAGCGTTTATCTCCGAATTCAGTTATTTCTGTTCCATCTTTTGTTATCCATTCTTCTTGGCAAAGTACCTGATAAATTTTAACGGCAATTTCACCGGCTAAATGGTTATAGCATGTACGTGCTTTTCTTAAATGTTCTGGGGTGGTAATTTTTGCTTGTGATACATGAACTGTTGAGAAGCTCATCAAATTTTCAATAACTTTTGCTATATCATCTGTAGTATTATCAGATTTTTATGTACAAAAACATAATGTAAGAGAAAAATAATGAAAGTTCATTATGCTGTAGGTAAATATATAATTGCTATATTTATTCTATTACTGCTTGTTATCACCACCCTATTATTTTTTACAAGCCATATTCAAGACTTTGACTATGAAAACAAAGATCAAGAAGAATTAAGTTTTCTATCTCAAGGAAACAGGCTATCAGGAACTCTTCTTACTCCTCAACATAAGACTCCGTCAGCGGTTATCGTTGTTATTCATGGTGATGGGCCTCAAGATCGTTATTCAAATGGTGGCTACAACCCTCTGTTCAATACATTTTTGGATGCAAATATCGCGATATTCTCGTGGGATAAAGCAGGCATTGGTGATAGTCAAGGAAACTGGCTACATCAATCAATGGAAGCTCGCGCTGAAGAAGCGGTAGCAGCATTAAAATTAATGCAACTTCGTTATCCCGAAGTTCAAGTAGGTTTTTTAGGGTTTTCTCAAGCAGGATGGGTTATTCCTATCGCCGCTAGTCAATCACAACCAGCTTTTTCTGTGATTATTGGTGGTGCTGTCAATTGGCGAGAACAAGGACAATATTATCAAAAATTGCGTTATGAACAGCAAGGAAAAACACCGGATGAAATTATACAATTGCTGGCAAAAGAACAAAAAGAAAATGATGATATTTTTGGACTACATGGTACAAAAGATCGTACTCGTCGCAATGATATGAGTGAAGATCGATTTAATTTTGTTGTTAAAAATTACTTAAGTGATTCATCAAGTTATTTAAGAAAAATGAATGGTCGTATATTAGCGGTATGGGGAAATAATGACTTAAACGTTAATGCTCAGCTTAATGCTTGTCGCTATCGTGCAATATTAAATACTCATCATCAAGCTGATATTGTTGTTTTCCCTCATGCTAGTCATGGATTACTCCGTGTGCCAGAATTTAATTACCAATTAGAAAGTGATTGGCCAATATACCGTCAATTACAATTTCTGTGGGCTGGCCGTAAAGCTTACACTGAAGGTTCGTTACCACTTATTATCGATTGGATAAAAAATAAAAATCCGGATTTCTCTCCCTATAATATGGATTGTAATTTATGATTTTTAACCATAATAACAATATAGATGGCTTTATACTTTGGTTGTCTCTTGCGTTACTTTCTTGTACTCTGCTACGCTTTATTATCAACCTATTTGAGTAAACTATGACAGAAGCTCGTTCTAAAGATCCACTACACGGTATCACGCTTGAAATGCAAGTTAATGCGTTAGTGGCTAAATATGGTTGGGTTAAATTAAGCCAACTAATCAAAATTAACTGTTTTAGAAACGAGCCAAGTGTAAAGTCGAGTTTGAAATTTTTGCGCAGAACCCCTTGGGCGCGCTCTGAGGTAGAAGCACTATATCTAAATCTTGTTGAAGAAAACCTTGATGATACAATCAATTATTCTGAAAGTGATCCTTGGGCAAATAGTCGCTATAAAAAATAATTGTTATTTTTATCAATTCTCATCTCTAAAATCCTTTGGTGTCATGCCAAACTCTTTTTTAAAAATAGAGTAAAAATATTGTAACGACGGATAGCCACACATCAAAGAAATCTCTTGTATTGATAATGTTGTTGTGGCTAATAAGTTTTTCGCCCTTTTCAGCTTCTCTTCATAAATCACGGCATGGATAGTCTTCCCTACTTCTTTCTTAAAACGCTGTTCTAAATTAGAACGCGACATATTTACAGCGTCTAACACTTGCTCAGTTTTTATTCCTTTACAAGCATTGTAATAAATATAGTGCATTGCTTGTACAACGGTAGGATCACTAAATGAATGAAAGTCTGTTGAGCGACGTTCAATGATTTTTACTGGAGGAACTAATATTCTTGGTAGTTGTTCGGTTGGATGCCCTTCTAATATTTGATGCAGAAGCTTCGCGGCTAAATATCCCATTTGTCGTGAACCTTGTACTACAGAAGATAACGCTATACGTGATAAATAACGTGTCATATCTTCATCATCAATGCCTATAATACTGATTTCTTCAGGCACATTAATATTTAAGTTATCACAGACTTGTAGTAAATGACGCGCTCTGGCATCGGTGACGGCAATAATGCCAGTTTGTGGTGGCAACGTTTGTATCCAGTCAGATAAACGATTCTGTGCATGTTGCCAATTCTCTTGTGTGATATCCATACCGTTATAAATGATGCCAGGGTATTTTTCGCGAGTAACTAATTGCCGGAATGCATATTCTCTCTCATTAGACCAATGCGGGTAGTTTTTTGCCGGTAATCCATAAAAAGCAAAATGTTTAAGCCCTTTTTGCTTTAAATGTAAAAAAGCTTGATGAATCAATTGGTAATTATCAGTAGCAATATACGGCACAGAAGGATAATCTTTTGCTTGATGATAAGAGCCACCGACACCAATAACAGATAAGGGTGATTGGCTTAAATGTTGAGTAATAATGGGATCGTCAAAGTCTGCAATAATGCCGTCACAAACCCAATGATTAATATTATCAAGACGGGTGCGGAAATCTTCTTCAATAAATACATCCCAATGGCACTGTGACGCCTGCAAGTATTCACCTACCCCTTCAACAACTTGTCGGTCATAGACTTTATTAGCGTTGAATAACAGCACGATACGAAAGTATTTATCTTTTTTCATATTAGATCACCCACTCTTCCATGTTGGCCATTAAACCACAGCTTTGTATTTGCCAGCATTCTCCTTCGTGGCTATGTGATTACTATCACACAAGTCAGATTTCGTAATAGCAAAGTAAAAAATAGGAATAACCAAGAGTAAGTACAACGAGTATTTTGTTGTTAAACCACATTGCCGAGGGGATTTTCATGAATCAGAATAACTTTAATAAATTAATTTCTAGGCAAAATACCTACAGTGCTAAATGGTGCAACAGTAACGCCAATGTTATTCCATTATCGGTTGCCGATATGGATATTTCTGCACCAGATTTTATTATTAATAAACTCAGTCAGTTTAATTTAGCCGGTATTTATGGCTATACCGATCTTAGCTCTGATTGGAATAATGTTGCGGTAAATTGGTTTAAATCTCAATATGCTTGGCATGTTACACCTGAATCTGTGGTGTTTTGCCCTCGCATTATCCAAGCCGTCTCTCTCTATATTCAAAATTTTACTCAAATTGGCGATAAAGTGACAACCTTGTCACCTGCTTATCATCCTATTAGCAATACAGTTTGTGTAAATCATCGCCAGCTACTAGAAAGCCCATTAATTTATCATAATGGGTGCTATGAAATAGATTTTGACGATTTAGAAGATAAATTTAAACAATCTGTCTGTTTTATATTGCTCTCTCCCCATAATCCAACCGGAACAGTATGGCAACAAGCTGATTTATTAAAAATTGCTAAACTTGCTGAAAAATATAAAGTTTTTATTATTTCTGATGACGTTCATGCTGATTTTGTTTTTGATAATGCCATTTATCGACCTATATCAACTTTAAGTAGCTATGTAGAGCAACACTCTTTTATTTGCACATCACCGGCTAAAACCTTCAATTTAGCGGGGCTTGAAATAGCCAATATTGTGATTGCTAATCCAGAATATCGTGAGAAATTTAAACAATGCTTAATTGCCGCAGGTATTCATAATCCTGGTTACTTCTCTGTCCCTGCTTTCTTACAAGCTTATACCTTACAAGGTCAACAATGGATCAAGGAGCTTAAACATTACCTTGCTGAAAACAGACTGTGGGTAAAAGAGCAATGTGCACGTTATTTTCCTGATTGGGTTGTCACTCAAAGCCATGGCACCTACATGCTATGGATCAATTATCAAAAAATGCAGTTAACCGAACAACAATTAAAGCATTGGTTTGTTTCATTAGCCGAAGTAGAAATGAGTTGGGGAAGCGGTTTTGGTGCGGCTGGGGATGGTTTTTTCCGCATTAATATTGCTACACCTCGTTCAATATTAGAAACCGTTTTTACTCGGCTTATTCGTACCTCACCTCACGCCAGTTTGGAATAAATTACAATGAAAACGCAAACGATAAATAATCCGAGAACCCCTACACTTCTCGAGTCACTGTTTCCTATATTTACAATGGTGGTGCTATTAGGCGGAGGTTACGCCGCTTTTGATTTACCTCCCGAACCACTAATGGTGTTATCAACCGTCGTCGCGGCATTATTAGTTAAACGATTAGGCTATCGTTACGACGAAATCTTAACGGCTATCTCACAAAAAATCGCCAAAACGATGCCGGCTTTGCTGATCTTAATTAGCGTTGGTTTATTAATTGGGACATGGATGGTGGGAGGAACCATTCCACTGATGATCTACTATGGATTAAAGATGATCAGTCCTGAAATGCTATATGTTACGGCACTGCTAGTGACATCATTAGTATCAGTTTGTACTGGCACTTCATGGGGCTCGGCGGGCACTATTGGCGTCGCTTTTATGGGCGTTGCTGTCGGTATGGAGGCTAATCTTGCAGCAACTGCGGGTGCCGTTGTTGCTGGTGCTTACTTTGGTGACAAACTCTCACCGCTATCAGGGGATACTAACCTCGCTGCAATGGCGGCCAGAATAGATCTTTATCAACATATCTGTCACCTGCTTTATACCACATTACCTTCCTTGATCCTCACAGCGATTATCATGACTGTTTATGGTATGAATGGCGATTTAGCAGGACAAGGAGTGCCTGAAAAAGTCACCTTAATTACCAATGGGTTGGAGAATATTTATCACTTCAACTTGATCCTGCTTATTCCTGTATTAGTCATTTTATATGGTTCGGTCACGAAAAAACCGACTATTCCAGTTATGCTGGCCTCTGCCGCTATTGCGATGTTGAATGCTTATCTTATTCAAGGATTTGGCTTACATGATATCGTAAAAAGTGCCGTTGATGGCTTTAATGTCTCCATGATCCAAGGTAAAGAAGTACCTGAATTATTAGGTAATTTATTAAATCGTGGTGGTATGAACTCCATGATGAGCACCCTACTTATCTGTTTCTGCGCACTCTCCTTTGCGGGAACTCTATCTTTAAGCGGTGCATTAGAAGTGATAGTTCATGCACTGCTAAAAATGGTGCATTCAACGGGATCGATGATCTTAGCGACTATTGCTTGTGGACTGACCATGATTGGTGTTACTTGCAATGGACAAATCTCTATTCTTATTCCTATCGAAATGTTACGTGGTGCGTATATTGAACGCGGTTTACACCCTAAAAACCTTGCTCGTACCGTTGAAGATTCCGCCACTATTTTTGAGCCTATCTTACCTTGGACTGCTGCCGGCGCTTATATGGCGGGCACATTAGGTGTTGCAACCCTAAGTTATTTACCTTGGGCTGTATTGTGCTGGAGTGGCATCTTCTTTGCCATGTTATGGGGTTTCACCGGTTTTGGCATTGCTAAATTAACACCAGAAGAGCAGGAAGAAATGACTGCTGAGCTTGGATCACATTCAGAATTACAACTTGATACTAAATAAGGACGGTTCCATGTCTTACTTTGATAAAATTGAACAAATTCAATATGAAGGTACCACCAGCGATAACCCTCTCGCTTTTCGCTACTATAATCCAGATGAAATTATTTTAGGGAAAAGAATGGAAGATCATCTGCGATTTGCTGCCTGCTATTGGCATAACTTCTGCTGGAATGGTTCGGATATGTTTGGTATTGGTACGTTTGATAGACCTTGGCAGACACCGGGAGAAGCACTAGAACAAGCAAAGCGTAAAGCGGATGTTGCTTTTGAATTTTTCCATAAACTCAATGTACCTTTTTACTGTTTTCATGATGTTGATGTTATCTCTGAAGGAAATAGCATTAATGAATATATCACCAATATGGCAGCAATAACTGAGGTATTAGCGCAAAAACAGCAAGAAACGGGCGTTAAATTATTATGGGGAACTGCAAATTGTTTTACTCATCCTCGTTACGGAGCTGGTGCTGCAACAAATCCTGATCCAGAAGTATTTGCTTGGGCGGCAACTCAAGTTTGTGAAGCGATGAAAGCAACAAAAATGCTGGGAGGCGAAAATTATGTGTTATGGGGAGGCCGCGAAGGTTACGAAACATTATTAAATACAGATTTACGCCAAGAGCGGGAACAAATTGGTCGTTTTATGCAGATGGTTGTTGAGCATAAACATAAAATTGGATTCCAAGGTACACTGCTCATCGAGCCGAAGCCACAAGAGCCAACTAAGCATCAATATGATTATGATACTGCGACAGTTTATGGTTTCTTAAAACAATTTGGTTTAGAAAAAGAAGTTAAAGTGAACATAGAAGCTAACCATGCAACTTTAGCGGGTCACAGTTTCCATCATGAAATCGCCACAGCTATTGCATTAGGTATTTTAGGCTCAGTCGATGCTAACCGAGGTGATCCACAATTAGGTTGGGACACAGACCAATTCCCCAATAGTGTAGAAGAAAATGCATTAGTTATGTATGAAATTCTCAAATCCGGTGGTTTTACGACTGGTGGATTAAACTTTGATGCCAAAGTACGTCGTCAAAGTAATGATAAATACGATCTTTTCTATGGGCATATATCCGGAATGGACACCATGGCAATGGCATTACGTATTGCAGCAAGAATGATCCAAGACGGTGGACTTGATAAATTTATTGCTCAACGTTATGCGGGATGGAGTGCTGAACTTGGCCAAAATATCCTACAAGGCAAATTAAGTCTTGAAGAAGTGGCAAAATATGCACAAAGCAATACCTTAGCGCCCCGCTTACAAAGCGGGCGTCAAGAGATGCTAGAGAGTTTAGTGAATCGTTATATTTTTGGTTAAGGGTATAAAAAGATAAACACAGCAGAGTAGCGCTGTGTTTATTGATTTAATTAACATAAGATCATGGGGTAAAACGTCATGTATTTAGGGCTAGACTTAGGCACATCAAGTGTTAAAGCGATCATCATGAATGAGCAAGGTGATGTCGTTGCCAGTCATTCTATACCTTTAACCCTCTCACGCCCTCATCCTCAATGGTCAGAGCAAGATCCACAAGCATGGTGGCAGGCAACTGATGAAGCGATAAAACAACTGAGTCGTACTCAACCTATGGAACAGATCCAAGCCATTGGTCTCAGTGGTCAAATGCATGGCGCGGTATTACTTGATGCGCAGCAAAATATATTACGCCCTGCTATTTTATGGAACGATGGTCGCAGTGTGAAACAATGTTTACGACTGGCAAAGCAGTACCCTCAATTTAAAGAAATTACGGGCAATTTAGTTATGCCTGGGTTTACAGCGCCTAAATTGCAATGGGTCGCAGAAAACGAAGCGGAGATCTTTTGTCAGATTGCTCATGTGCTATTACCAAAAGATTTTCTACGTTGGAAAATGAGTGGTAATTTTGCCAGTGATATGTCGGATGCGGCGGGTACACTGTGGTTGGATATGCAAAAACGCGATTGGAGTGATGAATTATTAGCGGCAACGGGGCTTTCTCGATGTCAAATGCCGACACTATTTGAAGGTAACCAGATAACGGGTTACTTACTGCCAGAAATTGCTAAAAAATGGCAAATGAAACAAGTACCGATTATAGCGGGCGGTGGTGATAATGCAGCGGGTGCAATTGGTGTAGGAGTATATCAACCGGGTCAAGGAATGCTCTCTTTGGGCACATCCGGTGTCTATTTTGTTGTCAGTGAAAAGTTTCTCCAAAACAGTGACAATGCGGTACATAGTTTTTGCCATGCATTGCCACAAACTTGGCACTTAATGTCGGTAATATTAAGTGCGGCTTCTTGTCTAGATTGGGTATGCCAATTAACGGGGATCAGTGATGTTGGTGCAATGTTTAAAGAAATAGAACAGCATGCACATTCTGATAGTTCCCTACTCTTTTTGCCTTATCTTTCTGGTGAACGGACACCTTATAACAATGCGGATGCCAAAGGCGTATTTTGGGGGTTAACTCACCAACATCAGCGTGCGGATTTATGTCGAGCGGTGTTAGAAGGTGTTAGTTTTGCGTTGAGGCAAGGAATTGAAGTAGCGGATAAGGCTGGACAACATGCAGACAATATAACGTTAATTGGTGGAGGGGCAAGAAGTGAATATTGGCGACAATTACTAGCTGATATTACAGGAAAAACCTTGGATTATCGTCAAGGTGGTGATGTTGGTCCTGCACTGGGAGCTGCTAGACTGGCGCAATTAGCGATAAATCCGGCTCATTTATCACAAATTATTCTTTCTCAGCCAAAACTTGAAACACGTCATGTTCCCAATTTAGAAAAACATAAGGCATATCAAGATAAATATAATGCCTTTAAAAAGCTCTACACACTTATTGAAACAATGAAAATATAAAACAATATTGCGTTAACATCAGGATTATACAAAGGGCGAGATGATACTTGCCCTTTTCTATTTATTGGAATAATACAGAAATAGCACTTAATGCTAATAAACCACCCATAATAAAATTAAATAGTTTTAATATTTTGGGATTTTTTAATCGCTCTCGTAAGCTATGACCAAAAGTGGCCCATATAGCAACACAAGGAAAATTAATTAATGTGAAAATAATAGCAACTAACAACATTGAAATATAAGGATATTGTGGTGAGGTATATAATGTTATCCCTGAAATCGCCATCATCCATGATTTAGGATTAATCCATTGAAATAATGCAGCCTCTAACAAGGTTAACGGTGAGCCTTGTTTATTACTATTTTGCTCAACAGAATGACTAATTGCCGTTTTCCAAGCTAACCACAATAAATACAGCGCTCCGAGATATTTTAATATATTGTAAATAATGGGCGATGATTTAATAAGTGCTCCTATGCCTATCCCCACAGCCAATAACATCACAAAAAAACCGAGAGACACACCGATAGCATGAGGCATTGTACGCTTTAAGCCAAAGTTAATACCTGATGCTAGAAGCATAATATTATTCGGGCCTGGTGTAATTGAAGTAACAAATGAAAATATGGCTAATGATAAAAAAATGTCGAAAGTCATATATAAAATTCTAATCAATAAATAATGAATAAGGAGATATTAAATTGGCTTTTCTTTTTTTATTTACCAACTAGTGCTTAATTTTATAGGAATGGTAATACTTAGCGCTAGAGAAATTCATTATTTTAGGAATTTGTCTATCCATATGGATAAGTTTCAGCTTTTATTCTATTATATGGAATTTTCTACGGTATGATAAGTTAAAATAACGATATTATATAATAAGGTAATTGAAGGTGACTTATTACTAGAAGATATAACCTGCCCTACAAATATATTATTCTGATACCTTTCAAGAAAATATAACTATTAGCCCTAATAAATATATTGATATATTAGGGCTAATATAATAGCTATTGCTAACGATACCCGCGACGATGGTTTTGGGCAGACCAGCTATAGGTTTCATCACTAGAGACTAATTTCTGTTTTTTCTTCTGGGAAAGGGCTTTTTTGCTGGCTTTTTCTACTTCGAGGGAGATTTCGGTAATAATAGCATCTTTCACTTTATTCATTTCGGCGTTAGTTAATTCAAGCCCCAATTTCTTTCTCTCTTGACCGATTCTGGTTCTAACGCGCATCTGTTGGGCATCTGTCATCTCTTGAAGAGTCAGCTTTTTCATACAATCACACCCTGTATTGAGAAAGGAGTCTTTAATATAACATCATTTCAACGACTCACAATCAATCAATTGCTTTTTTGATAGTAAAACGCGATCGAGATAGATATTACGCGCTTATTACACGCGTAATATCATAAAGTGAGTGAAGGATTAAACTAACAGATAGACCGATTAAATAAGTTTAAGAAATTTAACTTTAAAATCATCAATATCTTGTTGTGTTGTTGCCCAAGAAGTACAAAGGCGCAAACAGCTTAGCTGTGGATCGTCAAGTAATATGCGATGAAAAACAAACTGCTGCGTTAGCTTTTCTGCAATATCATTAGGTAAAATGACAAACACTTGGTTAGATTCTGGTGGTGCTAAAAAATCAAAACCATGCTCAGTAAAGAATGCAGCTAATTGTGAGGCCATCTCATTGAGATGTTTACCTAATTTAAAGTAGAGATCGTCACTAAATAATGCCGCAAATTGTGCCCCTAATAACCAACCTTTTGCCTGTAATCCGCCCTTTTGTTTTAAGCTAAAGCGAAAATCAGAATTTAATGCAGGATGACAAATCACTAATGCTTCTGCTGACATAGCACCAATTTTCGTGCCGCCAATATAGAAAGCATCAGTTAAGTGTGCGATATCTTCAATCGTTAGATCGCTGTTATCAGACATCAACCCTGTCGCTAAACGTGCGCCATCAAGATATAACCATAAATTATGTGCATCACAAAATTCGCGTAATGCTTGTAATTCGGTTTTACGATATACCGTACCAATTTCAGTGGCATTGGTTATATAAACAAGTTTAGGTTGCACCCAATGTTCATCGTTATGTTCAGCGAGGATCGGCTTCAATAAATCTGGGGTCAATTTACCATCAGCAGAAAAAGTGGTGATCACTTTATGGCCTGTTGCCTCAATCGCTCCCGTCTCATGAGTCGCAATATGCCCGGTGCTGACAGAAATTACTGCTTGATGTGGGCGTAAAAAGTGAGAAATAGCGGTTAAATTAGTGATAGTGCCACCATTAAAAAAATGGATCTGCGCTTCGGGTTGTTTAATTCGCTGTTTGATTAATTCTTTAGCTTGATGACAAAGGGTATCCATACCATAACCATCATAACGTTGACCTACTGTATCTGTAATTGCCTTCATGACCGCAGGATGTGCAATTTCATTATAATCATTTTGGAAGCGGTACACGTGTACTCCTATTTATGTTGTGTTTGGTCTGTCTATTATAGATAAAAGAAAAGCATATGGCCTTTAATTGACAAATTATCAAATAAACACCACATGCTGAGTCTAATATATTTAAAAATAGAGCGATTTAAAACCGTCTATTTAAAACAAACTTCACCCCAACGGGCTAATCCTGCGGTTACTGAGCCGAAATCATTACCTTTTACAATAGGCACATTAGGTAACTGTTGCTCGATAGCTTGACATAAAATCGGTGAACGCGCAGAGCCTCCCGTCATAAACACCACATCAGGTACTACGCCCCCTTGTTGTACGACATCATTGACCAAATCAATCATCTTATCTTTAGGGGATCCAATGGCTTCAACCATTTGCTGGCGAGTGATATTGGTTTCTAATGTTTCACTTAATAACGCGATGCTGGCTAAATAGGTATGGCAATCTGATAATGCCATTTTTGCCTCTTCCGCTTTGCGGACAATGCTATATCCTAGTGTTTCATTATAGACTTCAATTAAGCGTTTTATCTTTTCTGGCTCTTGGGCATCACGACGTAGTTGATTTAATGTCGCTAAATTTTGTTGAGAATAAAAATCTTTTTGTGCTTCAACATTATTGATGGCAATAGGATCCCAAAATTGTTTTAGCGGTAATTTTATGCCCGATGAAGTTAGCCCTGTCATGCCAAATAAAGGCATTAGCTGTTTAAAAGCTAGATAGATATCAAGATCATTACCACCCACACGTTGTCCACTATGCGCTAATAGTGTACTGGCACGATCGGTTTTACCCCGATAGCTAGGGCCCATTTGAATCAATGAGCAGTCCGTTGTACCACCACCAATATCAACTACCAAGACTGTTTGGTCTTTGGTTAATGTGGATTCATATTCTAAACCAGCGGCTACCGGTTCAAATTCAAATAAAACCTGTTTAAAGCCGGCTCGTTTAGCTGCATTAATTAAAATACGTTCAGCTTGCTTATTAGCAGCTTCTCCCCCTAACCCATTAAAGTTAATAGGTTTACCAATCATGGCATCAGTAATGGTTGTTTGTGTGCTTTTTTCCGCTTGTTGTTTTATATTGGCCATCATGGCGCACACTAAATCTTCAAAAAAGCTGATTTGTATCTCATGTAAGCCTGAGGCACCAAGAAAAGATTTAGGCGATTTGACGTAATAAACATCACGGGGATCTTTTAGATACAAACTTAATGCCGCCTGACCGAAAACAATATCCTCAGGCACTAATTCAATATCTTCATCACGATTAAACGCGATTGATTTTCTTAATAGTTGTTCGCCAATAGAGTTGGTAGGTTTAATATTTAAGTGGCGAAATAAATGTTCGGAAACAGATTCACGGGTTGGCGCACAAAGAGTAGATGGAATATAAACATTCTCACCTTCTAAAGGTAATAGCGTTGGTTTCCCCTCTTTCATTATTGCCACAGAACAATTTGATGTTCCATAGTCAAAGCCAATAAACATATCGCCTCCCAGCTAGACTTCGTTAAAAAAAAGACTGAGCACTCTACATCAAGCTTATTGTAATTACTACCAGATTGTGGTGTTTTGTCTTTTAATATTCGAATGGCGTTTCTGGCGAATAAAGTTTATTACAGCTTATTGTTATAGCCATATCAGGTTTTAAACCACCTAAATAACAATCAACAGAATCGGTTAATAGATGAAATAAGCACCCAACGGCAATGGCTTTCCATTTCCAAGAAGGAATAAACCATAAAACGATATAGACAATGGCAGCCCATAGAGTATGCAATGGATGAAAACCAACACTGCAACGATTGGGATCAAAGATTGGCGTTGCAAACAAATGGTCAATGTCTATTGCCATCGTACTCATCATAAGAAGCGCAGCAAGCCGCCAGTTTTTACCCCAAAATAGATAAGCGAGTGCTATTGGCGCTAAAAAATGTAAACCATAATGTATTATTGTTCTGGCGATTTCAAAGATCACAAAAGTCTCTATTGCTTTATTATTTGATAGGCAGCCCTTTTTATAAGGTGATTATCTCTATTTATCAAGGTGTATATTAGGTAAGCCCTGATCAATATCCCCTAAAGCAAAGGCTAAATCTACTGCGGCAATTAATGAGCCTGTATAAGCATCTATATGTGAGAGTTGTGCATTTAATAGTGCAATTTCTGCGGTATTAATCTCCGTTACTGTACCTAGTCCATTGTTAAAAAAATCGACACTGGCGGTATAACTTAATTGTGCGGTATCAACGAGATTTTTAGCCGCTTTGTTCGCTTCAAGGGCCGATCTTAACGCATTCTCACTGAGAGAGATCTCTTTGATTGCCGTATCTTGGCTTTTGCGCAAATTTTCTTGTGCTAATTGGATATCTGATTGAGCATTGCTCATTCGCGACTGACGCATGCCCCCTTCATATAAGGGAATACTCACGCCAATTAAAATATTCGACGATGAAGTTCGTTGGCTAATTTCAGGTAACCCCTGAACATCAAAATGCCCCGAACCACCAGCAAGAGCACCGGCGAGATACACTTTAGGAAAATAGTCAGATTCAACAGAGCGTGCCGTTTTTAATGCCGCTTGCTCTAATTCATAGTGAGCTAAAATATCAGGGCGTTGTGATAACGCTTTTTTTATCACATCGTGAGTCAATGGGGAAATATCATCAGGTAAGCGCGCGTCATTATCATAATTCACTTTTATCTTTTCAAAGGGAGAGACACCTATTGCAGACAGTAATAACTGATATTGATCTTTTTCATGACCTTTAGCTAACACATGTTGTAATTCTACTTGGGCAACTTGTTGTTTGGCTAAAGCAACATCTAATACGGTTGCTAATCCCCGCGCACGTTTTTGCTCTATGGCATATAAAATATCTTTGCTTCTTTGCAGTGCCTCTTGGGTAAGAGTGACTTTTTTAAGGGCCGCACCATAACTAAAATAGGCAACAGAAACATCATGAATTATTTTTTGATGCATCAGATTAAAATTAAGGTTTGTTGCCAAAGAAGCATGTTTAGCGGCATCGGCTAAAGCTCCTCGTTTGCCGAAGTCAAAAATAAGCCATCTAAAGGTTAACGCTGGAATAAAAGCACTGTTTGATGTTTTAATATCATCAACAATTGGATTGGCGGGTAAATCTACTTTTCCTCTTTGATAACCTGCCAATGCCGTTGCGGTAATAATCGGCAAATAAGTACTTTCTACCATACCAATATCGGTGGCTGATTTTTTCGCTAATAACCAAGCAATCCGTGTTTCAGGATTATTTTGCTGACCAAGATCGATAAGCTCTGCCAATCCATAGCTCGTTTTAGTGGTTTGCTCTTGCTGAGGTGTGGCGAGGTATTGCTCAGAAGCTGCCATATAGTTTGTATTATTATAAGGCATCGGTTGTTGTGCTGAGTATTTCCCATAATCGCTAGTATCAATACATCCAACAAGTAATAAACTTAACCACGATGATAGAATATATTTTTTATGATTAATGGCCGATTTTATCATCATCTATTTTCTCTTATTAACTGTTTAAATACTTGTTCTCTTTCATTGATGGGCAACATTTTTATTTCTTCAGTTAAGACATTTTTCTTAAAATCATCTGGAGATAAAGGCAGTGTATCGGAATACTCACCATTATCATCAAAAATAAACCTATCAGCATAACTATGGCGACTAATGTAAGAAATCTTGCTTAATGACTGTTTAAAAAACAAGGTGAATACTTTGTTTCTTTCTTTATCTTTTCTCTCAAACAGCAGTAAATCAATATTATCTTTAGATTGTGCAATAGTCTCATTAATAGAGGCGACTAAATCTAAACACTCACTTTTATTGGCAGAGCATCTTAACTTTGTATAGTCATCTAAAATCGTGGCGAGCTGTTTGTATATTGTATTGACGATACTCGCGGGCCAGACTCGAGTAAAAATGACATACATAACAATATTGCCTAATAAAATACCCAAAATACGGTCGGAAACCACATCCATATCAAAACTCGGTTTAAAGCCATGTAGTGTCGTTAGCAAAAAGGCTAAGCCTACTTGTACGCCAGCATAAGAGATACGTTCATTACCGGCGGCAACCCAGGCTGCAGGTAAAAGACAGAAGAAGATCAATACCATCAACTGAAAAATATCAGAAATATTAGGAATAATATAAAGCAGTGAGATCATGCCAATTAATGCGCCAATCAGACACCCTATTATTCTTAGTGTAAGTTTATGAACCGTTTCGCCCACTGAAGTAAGTGCAACCACATAGCAAGTGATCATCGCTGTATGGATACCTTGCCATTTAAAATAATCATAAAACAAATAACATAAAATAGCGGCAAGAGTTGTTTTAATAGCGAAGTATTTATGATTAGGATTACTAAAAGCATCGCTTACAAAAAAGGGTGTGGCTTTTTTAATGGGTTTAGTGGTTCGTTTTGTTAGCAAAATAGTATTAAATTTAGCCAATAAAGCGATTCTATTTATTGGCTGAAGACGTTGCACACTATCTTTAATGTTATCTAACGAGTGGTTGGCAAAACAGTCCGCAATATATTTACATCTTTTCGCTAACATAAAACGTAACGATGTTGAGGTATTGTCATCCATTGTTATTGACATAACTAATATTGCATAGGAGTTATCAACCATGTTTTCTAACCATTGGATATCTTCTTTACCTAATAGATAAAGGATTTTCATAACCATCAAATAACGTTGGCATTCTGCTTGTGTTCCTAGTATTTCACTCAGCGTTATCTGGTTAGTTTTTTTCCCTAAGAAAAAATCATGGGCTGCCATAAAGCGCGTTGAAATTTTATTAAGCAGTAATTTCCGTGGGCTAATACCAAAAAAATAATTGAATATAATCACCAATAGCATCGGCGAAACGGCCATTAATAACGCATAAAGCAATCCTCTGGTTGCAGCATCACCAAATGGGATATCTTCAATTAGCGTCATTAAAAAGGCGATCACCAAAGCAACTAAATTGCCTATATCACCAAGACTACTTGCTGAAGCTAAATACATAAAAATGGCTGAGAAAAAAGCCATAAAAAAGAAGCGTAAAATAATATTTTGAATAGTGAGATTAAACAGTACTAACGCCACACCAACCACAATGGAGCATAAAATAATGACCCCAAGGGAGAGTAATATATTTTGTACTGCATCCGCTTTAATCAAATAGATAATTAAATAACAGCTGATTGCTGATTCAGGGATTTCATAAACCATAGCGATCACGGCCATTAAGGCACACAGTAACGCTATGCGCCACGTAGTGGCGAACCGATAGTCAAAAGGTAATAAATCTTGTTTGACTTGTTTTGCTATCAGCGAAGATTTAACAGTCATCATCGTTAGGTACAATATTTACAGTAGCAGTGGCACCGATGCGCATGAGTGCTTCTGGTGGTTCAGTAATAATGACTTTGACAGGAAAACGCTGCTCAACCCGTACCCAATTTAATGATTTAGGTACATAAGGTAAGTCTCTTGGAATATTAATCAGGTCGGTCGACATGACTCCCCGACTAATCCCTTCAACTTTACCTTTAATGGGGTGTTGATTATCAATCATGGAGTAAATCACCACACAGCTACCAATTTTTATATTATTTAAATCTGTCTCTTTAAAATAGGCCGAAGCAAACCAAGTATCAGAGTCAATTAAGGTAAAAACAGATTGCCCTGATAAAATAAATTCACCGGGAGATAAAACGACCCCTGCGATATATCCATTACTTGGCGCCCTTACCTCAGTATTACTTAACTCCCACTCTGCCATGGCAAGCGATGTTTTTAATGACTTGACTAATGCTTCTTCTGAATCGGTATTATTAATAAGTGCTTCAGATGCCACATTCTGTTTCTGTGCTTGTTTTAATGTCACTTCAGCATCATGTTTTAACGTCCGAGCATCATCGACTTGTTGTGCTGTGACAAAGCCTTTTGCTAATAGAGGTTCTAATCGATTTAATGATTGTGTGGCTAATGATAAATTGACCTGCGCACGTTTTATTTGCTCTTGTGCCACTTCTGAATTGGATGTTTCCGCAATAATAATACGTTGCTTATTGCTTAATGTCGCTTGTGCAATCTGTAGTTGCTCTTTTGCTTGCTCTACCCTGAGTGCGTACATTGTGGGATCAAGTGTAAACAGTAAATCGCCTTTTTTGACTTTACTATTTTCTTTGACATAAACAGCAGCAATGCGTCCAGGCACCGAGGCTGAGATATTAATTTTATTTGCATCAATGATGGCATCTTCACTAAGAGGATTTAATGCCGATATATGAATACTTTGCCATAATAAAATGAGCGTTATCAAAAAAACAATAATGGTGATCACGCGTGCTAGGCTTTTTTTAATTTTTTTATCCATAGTTTAATAAGTAAAATAAAGTAAGGAGATAGTTAAAGAAATTGATAACATAATCGCAAAATAAAATAACAAAGGTACTGGCAATTTATCATCAATTCCCCAGTAGATAAGTAAAACCCGTAGACAAAAAGCACCTAATAGGCCAATAAATGTACATAACATCCAATAGGGAAAATAAGCACCTAGCATGGGAATAAAAGGAGAATGCCCTTGTGAACAGCCCGTCAACAATACAGTCATCACAGTTAAGCTGATAATTCGATGATGTTTTTTTATTAAGTTCAAGGTAATACACCTATCATTTTATGATTAAATCCATTCATAGCTATCAATACTATAATATTTTTAGTTGTAATAAAGTGACTTATATTATTTTGCTAAAAATAGCATAAGGTTATTGTAGTTGAATTATTTATGATCAATTCAATTTTCTTTATTTTAAATACGCTTTTCAAAATAATACCGCAGTGCTGGTTAAATAGAGTTTGATTTTATTACTCACAAAAACATGCTCTGTGTGTGCTATTAGGTAATTTTAAGAGTATAGTAGACAATCTTTCTGCCTGTTTAGATATTATAGTTTTTATTATGGAATCAACGCTTTCTGCTCAAAATATACGCCAACTCCTTGCCAATGAAACACCGATTATTGATGTTCGTGCGCCAATAGAATTCAATCAAGGAGCGATGCCCAACGCAATAAATCTACCTTTAATGAATAATGAAGAGCGTGCGGCTGTAGGGACTTGCTACAAACAACATGGCTCTCAAAAAGCGGTAGAGTTGGGGCATCAATTAGTTAAAGGCGAGATAAAAGCACATCGTGTTGCTGCTTGGCGCGAGGCTTGCGAGCGTTTTCCTTCCGGATTTATTTGCTGTGCTCGTGGCGGTATGCGTTCACACATTGTTCAAAAATGGTTAGCTGAAATAGGCATCGATTATCCTTTAGTTGAAGGTGGATATAAAGCGTTAAGACAAGCGACGATCGAAATGACCAATGAGCTAGTACAACGCCCTATTATCTTAATTGGTGGTTGTACAGGTAATGGTAAAACAACCTTAGTACGCTCTTTACCAGAGGGAATTGATTTAGAAGGATTCGCTCATCATCGAGGCTCCTCATTTGGTCGCACTGTTGAGGCTCAGTTTGCTCAAGCGACTTTCGAAAATTACCTTGCTGTCGATATGTTAAAAAAATCCCCTTATCATTCGCGCTGGGTACTCGAAGACGAAGGCCGTGCTATTGGTGCTAATGGTTTACCGGAAAGTTTGCGTATACAAATGGCAACAGCCCATTTGGTTGTGGTGGATGATCCATTTGAGCGGCGTATGGCAAGACTCAAAGAAGAATATTTTGATCGTATGACTCATGACTTTATTGAAGCGTATGGTGAAGAAAAAGGTTGGCAAGAATACAGTGATTATTTGCATCATGGATTGTATGCTATTCGACGTCGATTAGGTGCTCAAAGAGCCGCGGAGTTAACCCAATTACTTGATAATGCTTTAGCCGCACAAAAAATAAGTGCGAATACGGAAGTGCATTTTTCATGGTTATCGCCTTTACTAAAAGAATATTACGATCCTATGTATCGTTACCAGTTAAGTAAAAAACAAGATAAAATTATCTATACGGGTAGCTATGAAGAAGTTGAACAATGGTTTGCTAACCATTAACTCCCTAGATTTTCTGTACTAAAATAAAGCCCCCAATAGATATTGGGGGTTAATTATTTTTGTTAAAAAAGCACTATTTTCTCTGAATCAAAAGAGTTAACTGACAATTAATATTCTTAGTTCTACGACTATTCACTTCTTTTACACAAACAGTAAAATAACCAAATAGTTCTGTTAAAACGTATAACAAGATGACTAACTTTATAACGTATTCTTATGGTTTGTTATTTTTTTCAAGAAAAAAGCCGCACATATAGCCATTATAAAATTAAACAACATACTAAAACTAAACGCTATCTTATAATGTTCAATTATATTCGTTGATATAACCTGTGTGAGGCTAAATTGCAAAATGATGGAAACAGATGTTACCCCTATAGCAGCCCCAATTTGTTGTAATGTTGCCGTTAATCCGGAAGCAATCCCTACAAGTTCAGGCTTCACTTTTTCTAACACTAAATTCAGCATAGGAGTCATAATCATGCCTTGTGTAAAGCCAACTAACAATAAGAAAGGAATAATTAATGTAGTGTTCTTAGGGGTAATCAAATAATAGACGCCTAAAATAAGCAAAATATAGCTGAAGGCATAACAGACTGCGCCCCAATAGATAACATGTTCGCCAATACTTTTGATCCACTTCGGTGTGAATAAAGAGGAAAGTATAAAACCGATACTTGCAGGAACAAACATTAAGCCAGAATCAAAAACCGTACGATTAAACCCACTTTGTAATAATATCGACATTATCATAGGAAAAGCAGATGATGTTGAATAAACAAAAACAACAATAATGAGCCCAATAACATATTGATGATTAGTAAAGAGTATCAGATCAAATAGAGGTTGCTTCCCTTGGTATTTTAATTTTTTTTCATAACAAAAAAATAGTATTAATAGACTTATTCCAACAAGAAAAAATAATGAACTAAACCATTGCCAGTGCCAGATAGGAAGCATCAACAATGGTAATAACGTAAATGATATACTAAGTGTAGATAAAATGACTCCTCCTATATCCAATTTGATATGATCGGATAATTCATTTTGGGTAAGATAGCGCGAAAAAAATAATGCGATCACACCAATAAAAAGATTTATCAAAAAAATAGTACGCCACGCTAACCCAAATATATTTAATGATATTAATAATCCACCTAAGGCTTGCCCTGCTATAGCGGCAGCACCTAACGTCATACCAAGTAAGCCGAATACTTTTTTGGCTTGTGAGCTATCAAAATTAAGGCGAATACTTGAATATACTTGAGGGAATAACAAGGCTGCAGTTAGTCCTTGAAAACAACGGGCAATAACAAGTAAAACAGCACTTGGAGAAATTGCACATAATACAGATGATAACGTAAAGCCAAACATTCCAAAGCGATAGAGTGTTCGACGTCCATAAATATCACCTAATCGTCCACCTGTGATTAATAGCAAGCCAAATGCTAATTCGTATCCGACAATAATCAATGTGAGTTCGGTGAGTGTGGCGTTAAGTGTTTGTTCAATATTAACTATAGCGACATTAACGACAAATAGATCAAAGATAGTAACGAATCCAGCTAATAATAAAACAAATAAAGCGATACGTTGTTGTTTGCTCATTTCTTATCTCAATGATGAAAAAATAAGACTATAATAAGTTGTTTATCCTGATACAATTTAACCATTTATACTATTACTAAAAGCAATAGCCTATGACAGAAAGAAAAAGAACACGCCCCGAGCTTGCTGATTTTTTACGTACTAAAAGACAAAGTATTTCACCTGAGTCAGTTGGTTTACCTGGTACAGGGCGTCGACGCACTCCTGGTTTACGCCGAGAGGAAGTAGCTGCACTCTCTGGTGTCGGATTAACTTGGTATACATGGCTTGAACAAGGGCGGGATATTGGAGTATCAAGTCAATTTCTAGATAATTTAGCGACAGCTTTACACTTAAATAGCGCGGAAAGGCAGCATCTTTACTTATTATCACATATGAGAGAGCCGACAGAAACCGGCATAGTGGAATACCAAGTTCCTGATACGATTTTAAAAATTTTAGCTGACTTTCCTCCAGAATATATTTGCTATGTTTTAAATCTACACTGGGATGTTTTAGCTTATAATCAAAAAGCAGATCTATACTTCCATTTTTCGGACTACTGTACTGAAAATCGTAATTATCTCTATTTGTTATTTATGGATCCTAGATACAAAACACGCATCAATGATTGGGAGCATACAGCGGATAGATTACTTGCTAGTTTCCGGCGTGACCATGCAAGAGCTAAAAATGATCCAAATATTCGTAAGCTAATTGCTAAATTAAACTGTTCATCACCAGAATTTAAGCATATGTGGGAAAAACATGAGATCTACCCTCCCTGTGATGGAGTAAGAACATTAAATTTTGCTGGTAAAAACGAGCGTTATGAATACACCTCATTAGCATTTGATTTAGAAAAATATAATCGAATTTTAGTGTATATCCCTAAAGATAAGTAGAAAATAAAGGATATAAAAACTAAAAGCATGCTTATTTCCATTATGGAAATAAGCGATTGCTCTTTTATCATTAGGTTTTATTTTTTTTAGTTACTAGAATGCCACTTTCTAAAACGAGGTGGTTTATGACTAAATATGTTATCTTTAGTTTTTTTTTAGTATTGATTTATCCTCTTGGTGTTGATCTATACTTAACTGGATTAACAGCAATTGCTAGCGATTTAAATGCTTCTGAAGTGACATTGCACCATGCATTTTCAATTTATTTGATGGGAATGGTGTCATCCATGTTAATTGCTGGATGGTGCAGTGACAATTTAGGTCGTAAGCCTATTATTTTATTTGGTACTCTGATTTTTTTCTTAGCGTCATTAAGTGCTGGACTTTCGATAACGGAAAAACAGTTCTTGATTTCACGATTTTTTCAAGGTAGTGGGTCAGGTTTTTGTTACGTTGTTACTTTTGCGATATTAAGAGACACATTAACAGAACAACAACGTGCTAAAGTACTTTCTATGATAAATGGTATTACTTGTATTATTCCGGTATTAGCTCCTGTTCTAGGCTTTATTATTTTATTATATTGCGAATGGTCAATGATGTTCTATCTTATGGGGGCTTATTCCCTATTGGTTTTTATCTTTTGTTTTTTGGGGATAAAAGAGACTTACCATAAAAAAGAAATTAAAAATAAAAAAGTAAATCTATTTGTAATAAAACCAACAACAGACTCTTTTTTCACTCGCTATTTTTTAAGTCGTTTACTTATTTCCTGCTTAGGAATGGCCGTTATTCTTACTTATGTCAATATTTCCCCTATTGTAGTGATGCAACAAATGAATTATTCAACAGGAGAGTATTCAATATTAATGACATCATTAGCAATGATAAGTATGACCATTTCTTTTTTAATGCCAAAAATATTAATGAAATACCGCTATAAGCATATTTTATCAGTAGGGTTTATATGTTTTGGAATAGGTATTATTTTCCTTTTTATAGGGAAAAAGAGTGACATGCGTTGGTTTTTTATTACCTTTGCATTATGCGGCTCAGGATTTGCGTTATTATTTGGGATTATTATGAGCCAAGCACTTTCTCCCTTTAGCCAACGAGCCGGCGTTGCGAGCTCTGTGCTGGGTATTTCACAATTAAGTTTTTCTTCACTTTATATTTGGGTAATGGGGTGGATTGAAGTATCCTCAATAAATATGTTGGTGGTTATTTTATTTATCAGTTGTATTGTAGGTACTCTTTTTCTATGCTTTCCTCGGTTCACAGAACAAAAAAAGGTTAAATATAATGTCTAACAAACCATTACATAGAATTGATTTGAATTTGTTAGTCATATTTCAAATTCTTTTACAGGAGCGCAGTGTCACCTTGGCCGCTAAGTGGTTATCCATTTCTCCTTCTGCTGTGAGTAAAGCATTAGCCAAATTAAGGATATGGTTTGATGATCCTCTTTTTATCCGTAGTCCACAAGGGTTGATCCCAACACCATTATCGTTAAGTATTGAAGATTCTTTATCTGATTTTATTAATATTAGCCACCATATAGCCAATAAACGTAATACAGAAGTTCCTGTTGGACTTAAATTTAATTTAGTTTTAGAAACACCGTTACATCAGGTCATGTTACCTTCTTTACCACAACAAATATTATCTCATTACCCAAAATCCACACTTCAGATAAAAAATTGGGAATATAATTCCCTTTCTAATATTATTGATGGAGAAGTTGATATTGGGCTTGTTGGACGAGACTATTCACGCTCAAAAGAGTTACTAGAGCTACTTCCTGATGTGATTGATTATGAAATATTATTTGATGATATCCCACTCGTTTATCTACACAAAAATCATCCGTTAATGAAAATGAAGTGGGATCTTAATAATTTTTTATCGTTTTCTCAGGTGAGTACAGAATATGACAAACAAAGTCATTGGGCTTTGGATAATATCTTAAAAGAAATGAACAAAAGTCGTCAGATAGCAATTACTTATACTTCTTTTGAGCAATCTCTTTTTATGATATCTCAACCTGACCATCAATTAATTACTTGTGCACCAGGATATTGTCGTTATTATGTGAAAACACATTTTCCTGATATTGTAACATTACCTATACCTCTCCCCCCTGTGTTTTTAGACCAGCTTCATCTACCTTTTGTTTTGTTATGGCATAAGCGTAATAGCCATAATACAAAAATTATATGGCTAAGAAATACAATAAGAAAAAGTATTAACCAACAAATCTCCGATATCTGATAGTTTAAAATAAAAAAGGTGATTTGATATCAAATCACCTTTTATAAACTTATTAACGCTATATTACTATAATCTATTTAACAACTTCACCACTATCAACAACGGTTTGGCGTACTTTATTCGCGAAATTTTGAGCTTCACTGATAATCGCTTGTTCATCTACGGTTAACAGTTGGCGATCTTCCATCAAAATTTTACCATCTACAATGGTATGACGAACATTACTTCCATTCGCACCATAAACTAATGCTGCATATGGGCTATACATAGGCACCATATTAGGAGCTTTAGTATCAACAACAATAATATCAGCAAGTTTTCCCGATTCTAAAGAGCCTAATTTATCTTCCATATGTAATGCCTTGGCTGAGCCTATTGTTGCCATTTCAACGACGGTTAATGGTGGCATTGCGGCGCGATCTTTATTCTCTAATTTATGAATTTTGCCTACTAAATTTAACTCATTCATCGTTGTGAGTGTATTGCTCGACATTGGACCGTCAGTCCCTAAACCAACACGAACACCTTTTTCTAGCATGGCAACAACGGGCGAAACACCTTTGGCTGATTTGGTATTAGCACTAATATTATGAGCCACACCTACATCATATTTTTTTAATAAATCAATATCTTGCTCATCAACCATAATCGCATGAGCGGCAATGACTTTATTATTTAAAGCGCCAATATCTGCCATATATTGAACTGGGCTTTTACCATCGGTTCGTTTTGCAATTTCTTCTTTCTCTCTATCGGTTTCTGCTAAATGGATCATCACAGGGGCATCAAGCTCTACCGAGAGTTTAGCAATTTTTTGCAGGTTCTCTGTGGTATTGGTATAAGGTGCATGAGGTGCAAAGGCAGGAATAATGCGCGGGTGATCTTTATATTCATTAATAAAATTGACAGCATATTGAATGCCTTCTTCAGGGGTTTGTGCATCAGCCACCGGAAAATTAATCACTGATTCACCTAAGATGGCTCTATTTCCCATCTTATCAACCGTTTTAGCGACTTCATCTTCAAAATAATACATATCAACATAGGTAGTTACTCCCCCTTTTACCATTTCAACATTGGCGAGGTTTGCTCCCACGCGAACCATATCGCGAGACACCATTTTATTTTCTAAAGGGAAAATATAACGATGTAATCGGTCTGGCACGTCATCGGCTAAAGAGCGAAAAACCGTCATTGATGCATGTGTATGGGTATTAATTAATCCTGGCATCACGATATCACCATCCACATCTAACACTTTGTTGGCTTGGTATTCTTGTGTTAACTCAGGCCCCCCAACGGCGATAATTTTATTTTCTTTTACAACAACCGTTCCTTGTTCGATAACCTGATTTTGTGCGTCCATTGTTAACACTGTGCCATCGACAATCATTAAATCAGCCTGTTTGGCTGCGTGACTAGTAAAAGAAACCGCCATAACAGCGAGTGCAAGTATTGATTTAGTAAATGACATAACTACCTCTCGGATGGTAAGAATATTCAAAAGTTTATTATTTTATTGATAATTTATTATTTTTTACGTTTTTGCTGTAGTAACCATTTATCCAACTCATTAGCAAAAAGTTGCCGGTCGCGCTGTGATAAACTTGCTGGTCCTCCTGTTTGAATGCCACTTGCTCTCATCGTATCCATAAAATCACGAATATTTAATCGTTCGCGGATTGTTGACTCTGTATAACGTTCACCTCGAGGATTGAGTGCCATAGCCCCTTTTTCGATCACTTCAGCCGCTAAAGGAATATCGGCAGTGATCACCAAATCATCTTGGTTTGCACGTTGTACAATTTCATTATCAGCCACATCAAAACCTGCAGAAACCTGCAATGTGCGCAAATAAGGCGATGCGGGTATACTTAATCGCTGATTTGCCACAAAAGTGATCACCACTTTTTCTCTATCTGCTGCCCGATAAAGTATCTCTTTAATAACTTTAGGACAGGCATCAGCATCAACCCATATCGGCATAGTAACTCTCTTTGATTGTTTCTTTTTGAAAATTAATCCTATTAAAATAACACATTCCCACTCATATCGTTATTTAAAGCAGATAAATCACATAGTCTTTTTGAGTTAAGTGTTAAGTGATTAACGCGTAAAAGTGCATGATATCGTAAAATAAGTCATCGGCTAACCTTACTCTACTGTCTTAATGGGGTAAGTTTATGGCATAATGCCGCCCCATTATCTTTATCATTCACTAATCATGAGTATTCGTCTTGTTAATAAGTAATAATATCACTATGCAGTTTGGTTCGAAGCCACTGTTTGAAAACATTTCTGTTAAGTTTGGTGGCGGTAATCGCTATGGTTTAATCGGTGCTAACGGCAGCGGTAAATCCACCTTTATGAAAATTCTCGGTGGTGATCTCGCGCCTACTAGCGGTAACGTATTCCTTGATCCTAATGAGCGCTTGGGTAAGCTAAAACAAGATCAGTTTGCTTATGTATTGCAGCTGCAGCCCTTATTCCTGGCGCATTATCACTTATTACACATGCCTTTCCTGTTGATATTGAACGTATCCGTATTATTGGTATTTGGTCTTCGGTTAGTGCATTATCGCTGATTATTGGCCCTATCCTTGGTGGTGCATTAGTTCATGCCAGTGGTTGGGCAAGTATATTTCTTATTAATATTCCTATTGGTGCTATTACAGTATTACTAGGCTGGTATGGATTAAGTGAAAGTGCCGATCCTGAGGATGTTGCGTTAGATCCCCTAGGACAATTAACCAGTATCTTGGGATTAGGTTTACTAACCTATGGTTTTATTGAAGCTGGCTCTGTAGGTTGGTCTGATTATCGTACTGTATTCGCATTAATTGTCGGTCTGATTTTTATTACCCTGTTTGTTATAGTCGAAAAACGTATTGAACGCCCGTTATTACCGCTATCGTTATTTAAAGATCGCTCGTTTTTCCAATATAACCTTTCCTCTTTTACTTTGGGATTTGCCACTTATAGTAATGTCTTTTTTATCGCTTTTTTCCTACAAAAAGCACAAGGCTGGAGTGCATTAGAAACAGGTTTAAGAATGGCTCCTGAGTTTATCGCCATGGCTCTTTTTTCTATATTATTTGGACGGTTCTCTCGTTATATATCTGTCAGAAAATTAATGATCTTTGGCTTTTTGTTGATTGCAATATCTTCTTGTTTATTGGCAACATTAGCAACAACTAGCCCTTACGCAATAACAGGAAGCTATTTATTTATCTTAGGTGCAGGAATGGGATTAGCGACACCCGCAATCGGAGTTTTAGTGATGAAAAGTGTAGCACCGTCTCGCTCGGGCATGGCGTCTGCAACCATGAATGCATTAAGACAAACCGGTATGACAATGGGAATTGCGTTATTAGGTACATTAATGATACAGCAAGCAATTAATTATATGATGATACAAAGTCAAGCATTAGGAATAGTGGCAGAACCGATTAATATTATTACGTTAGTAACAGAAAATAAAACCGCTTCCCTAGATAATCAGTTGGTTGCCCTATTACCTGAAGCATTTAATTCAGGATTTGCCTATGCCATGCTAACCGCAGGACTTTCCTGTTTTATTACTCTGTTTATTATGCTTTTTCCTTGCAAAGAGAAACAAGGTGCACTTTCTCAGCAGATAGCGGATTAATTATTATAAACGCTGAGTTAAAAATGCAAGAAAATGTTCAATATTACGTGAAAGCGAACGACGACTTGCATATATCGCGACTAAACTAATTGATGCGGGCTGTTGAGGAAAAGAAATAGCTCGCAATTTGCCTGCCTTTATCGCATCAAGGCAACAATGTTCAGCTAAAATAGCAAAACCTAAACCTTTTAATACGGCAGCTTTGGCTAAGATAGCACTATTTACACGATAACAGCTATTAATTGTCACTTTTACAGGGTTCTGCTCTTTATCAATAAAGATCCACGGCTGCCCTTCTAATGCACTTAAACTGGAAATACAAGGTAATTGGCTTAGTTGTTCAATATCTGTAGGGATACCCGTTTTTGCTAATAAGCTCTCTGAGGCAACAACAATACTACGCCACGACTTTATGAGACGTGAATGGTAGCTACTATCGGCTAATTGGCCACGATGAAATGTTAGAAGTAAATCAATATCATCTTCTATAACATTTCTTGGCATTAGCTGCGTATCACATTGAATGGTTAAGTTAGGATGAAGTGCAGCAAAATCCGCTAAAATATCGGCAAGTAACTCACTACCATATTCACTGGGTATCGTGAGTCTAAAGGTTCCTGTTAATGGGCCATCACTCGTTATATGTTCTACAACATTATCTAATTCATATAAGGTCTTTTTGGCTTGCTGATACAAGATTTTCCCTTGCTCAGTTAAACGCATTTTTCGAGTGGTTCTATCAATTAATCGGCAGTTAAGCTGTTGTTCTAGCTGTTTTATTGCCCTACTGACATTAGATGTTGGCATAGAAAGCGATCGTGCAGCACTGGCAAACTGTGCTTGCTCTGCAACCGCAGAAAAAATACGTAATAAATTAAGGTCAATTGACATAAAAATACTGCCTATATGGGGAGTATTGAATATAGGCAGTGTAACATTGATTGCTCTCTCACTTGAAAAGAATTAACAATAACCATAGGACATTAATTTTTGATAACGTTTCTCAAGCAGTTTTTCTTTAGAATAACTATTCAATTCTGTTAAATCTGCGAGAAGCTGTTTTTTTACAAATTCAGCCGCTTGCTGGTAGTGGCGATGTGCGCCTCCCAATGGTTCAGGAATAATCGAGTCTATAATACCCAATGCCTGTAATTTAGGTGCCGTCATTCCCATGGTTTGGGCGGCAATAGGTGCTTTATCAGCATTTTTCCATAAGATAGAGGCACAGCCTTCGGGCGATATGGCAGCATAAGTACTATATTGCAACATATTTACTCGATCCCCCACACCTATTGCTAATGCACCACCAGAAAAACCTTCCCCTGTTATTGTACAAATTATCGGTGTTTTTAATCGGGACATTTCAAGAATATTTCGTGCTATGGCTTCTGATTGCCCCCGCTCTTCAGCGCCAACCCCCGGATAAGCACCCGCGGAGTCAATAAAAATAATCACTGGTAAATGGAAGCGTTCAGCCATTTTCATCAGGCGTAATGCTTTCCGATAACCTTCTGGTGATGGCATACCAAAGTTTCTTTTTACTTTCTCTTTAGTGTCTCGCCCTTTTTGTTGACCGATAATCATCACTGGTTTTCTATCTAAACGCGCTAACCCTGCAACAATCGCTTTATCATCAGCATAAGCACGATCGCCGGCCAACTCTTGGAAATCAGTAAAAATAGCTTTGATATAATCTAATGTATAAGGGCGCATAGGATGACGTGCTAACTGTACTATCTCCCAATCCCCTAAATCAGAAAATATAGAGCGTGTTAATGAAAGGCTTTTTTGGCGAAGTTTGGCGATTTCTTCGTCTATATCAACTGCCGTTGTTTCATCTTGAGACTGTTTAAATGCAAGTAATGCATCTATTTTCTCGTCTAATTCAACAATAGGCTTTTCAAATTCAAGATGAATAATAGACATAATTTGCCTCTTAGCTAAATCGGGTTATATCAAACTATTTAGTCTAGAGAAAACTAACTTATTGTTATAGAGATATTTTTGATAAACAGTGTTATCAAAAATGGGATAATAAAATAGGTAGTGGTTAAAAAAATTTATTTTCTAGCTTTTATCTCTATACAGTTATTTATAAGTTATGTATAAATATACAGCTTGACAGTTTTCACCAGAAAATTACCAAACACAACAATAATCCATTAATACAAATAATTAAAATGATAATATGTTCTCAAAAAAATCTCGTTCTACAACTGCACTACTGTTTTCATCACTTATTCTGACTATAGGAAGAGGTGCAACACTGCCTTTTATGGCGATATACTTATCACGACAATATAAATTGCCTGTTGATGATATTGGTATCGCAATGTCTATTTCACTGACTACGGGGATAGTATTCAGCCTTGCCTTTGGTATGCTGGCAGATAAATTTGAAAAAAAACGTTATATGGTTTTTTCTATTATTACCTTTATTATCGCATTTTCTGCTATCCCAATGGTCAATAGTACTATTTTAGTGGTTATCTTTTTCTCAATTATTAACTGTTCCTATTTAGTCTTTTCTACGGTATTGAAAGCTTATTTTTCTGAAACTTTATCAATATCAGCAAAGCCTAAAATATTTTCACTAAACTATACTTTTATTAATATCGGGTGGACGGTTGGCCCACCTATTGGCACATTATTATTAATGTATGGTACTCAATTACCTTTTTGGTTAGCGGCAATATCCGCCAGTATTCCTTTATTTATGATCCAATGTTTTGTGCAACGTTCAGTGGTAGACCATTCCACAGAAGAAAATAGTGTAAAGTGGGATCCGAAAATAATGCTAAAAGATAAAGCATTAGGCTGGTTTGTGCTTTCAACTTTTTTTGGCACATTAACTTTTGGTACATTTGCTTCGTGTATTTCGCAATACCTTTTAGTTGTTTATGATGCTAAATTGGCTGAATCTGCTATTGCGGTGATCCTCCCCGTCAATGCGGCCATTGTCGTCTCATTACAATATATCGTCGGTAAACAAGTGGTTGCTGAAAGACTACGTAAATTAATGACCTTAGGCACACTCTTTTTTATCTTAGGATTAGCGGGCTTTATGCTGGCGGGTGATAATTTAATTTTCTGGGCAATGGCGATAGCAATATTTACCTTTGGTGAACTGATTTATGCACCTGGTGAGTATATGATGATCGATAATATTGCGCCGTTAGGAATGAAAGCAAGTTATTTCTCTGCACAATCTCTAGGTTGGTTAGGTGCTGCATTAAATCCACTTGCTAGTGGTTATATCCTGACAACCTTGCCCCCTATTTCGTTATTCACTATTTTAATGGGGATCGCAGTACTAGCTTGGCTTTGTATGCTGCAAGGTATGAACTACAGTGAAAAAAGAATAGCTGCTTAATATATTTTATTGCCGTTGATATTGTTGGCGATATCCAGATAAGGAACAATCAGTCTCGCGCTTAAAATAACGGCATAGATATGAGGGATCGTCAAAATGGAGTTTTATGGCGATCTCATTTACTGATAGCGTAGTGTGCGTCAATAACGCTTTTATTTTAAGAATTACTTGTCTATTAATCAGCGTCTTAGGAACATCATTAAAATATTGTTTAGTGAGCTGTGATAGATAAAACGGTGTGATGCTAAGGCGATTTGCATAATAGGCAACGTCTTTGTGCTGGTGGCTATGTTTTATAACTAATTCCCAAAATTGCCAACATAAGTGCTCTTTACGGCTGAATTCTTTTTTAGATAAGGAATAATGAGATGGTATTAATTCTGTTATCGCAAAAAAAAGATTTTGTAACTGCCCTCTCAACATTAACTTTCTATGATCAGTATAACTTTTATCTATATATTTTAATTGTTCCACCCAATTGTTTATGGCGTTTAAGTGAGCCGTTGAAGGGCGACAAATGGGGTTTTCATGCAAAAATGTAAACAAACTATTTGAAAGTGCATAAGCGATCTCAGAGGCAAAAGATTTCTTAAGAAAACAATAAAAAATACGAAAATTAGCTGATTTACGTTGCAATGTGACCATTCTATCATCACCGAGTATCACTATATCATTCGCTTTAATGGTTTTTGTTTGAAAATCTATATTAATAACAGCCCTGCCATCTAAACAAATAATAACCACAACATATGATAATGCTAATGGATAGCCTAATTCATTATGCATATCGCTTTCACCAATAACGGCATACTCCGAAGGGATATTTAACTTTAATAATGATTGACTAAACATAAATTATTCACTCTATTGCATATTGCTACTGTTTTTATTTTTAATGATCTCAATGTTAATCACAAGAGCATTAATGGATTTAGTTGTCAAAAGTACCGATAACACCTTAATTAATCCATTCAGTTTTATATTGGCTCTCTTTAAAATACGATCATCCTAACATAATGAAACATACGTTATAACAGAGCTAAATTGTATGAAAAAATTACAAACAGAACGATTATTATTACGTCCATGGCGAATATCAGATGCAGAGAGCCTCTATTATTATGCGAGGGATAAGCGAGTAGGCCCTATCGCTGGCTGGCCAGCACATAAAAGTGTTGCTGAAAGTACCGAAATTATCCAGACTATATTTATGCGTGATGAAGTTTATGCTGTCACATTGCTCGATGATGATAAAGCGATTGGTTTAATTGGCTTATCTTTTTGCCATGAAAGCAATTTCCCTATAGGGGATAATGATGCCGAAATTTCTTATTGGATTGGTACTCCTTTTTGGGGGAAAGGACTTATTCCTGAAGCAGTGAAAGCGCTTATTTGTCATAGCTTTGAGACTCTACAATTAGATAATCTATGGTGTGGTTATTTTGCAGACAATGTAAACTCGAAGCGAGTACAAGAAAAGTGTGGATTTAAATATCATCACATAATTAAAGATCAGTATGTGGAGTATTTAGACGAAATAAGAACAGAAGTTATTTGTCGTTTAACCAAAAGTGAATGGCAAAAACAACAATAAAAAACAGCAAAGCAAAAAAACAACGGATTATAAATCTTATAATCCGCTGTTTTGCTATTGTTTATCCATTAAACATGATCTAATGCTTGAGATAAGTCAGCAATAAGATCATAAGGATTTTCAATACCAATAGATAAACGAATGGTTGTTTCTTGAATACCTATATTGTGGCGTAATTCCATAGGAACACCTGAATGTGTGGTAGAGCCAGGATGACATGCCAATGACTCGGTTCCTCCCAAACTCACCGCTAATTTAAATATTTTCATCGCATTGAGAAAACGAAAAGCTTCTGCTTCACCACCAACAATATCAAAGGAGAATGTTGATCCTGCGCCTGTGCATTGTCTAGCAAATACTTGACCTTCAATACTATTTTCATCTACAAAAGGTAAATAGTGGATCACTTTCACTTTTTCATGGTCACGTAGAAATTGTGCAACTAATAGCGCATTTTGATTGGCTTTTTCCATGCGAATTTGCAATGTTTCTAAAGAGCGGCCTAACATCCAGCAAGAATGCGCATCAAGTTGTGTCCCTATTGCACCTCTTAATAGGCGAACTTGATTAATAAGCTCGCGTGATCCCATTGCAGCACCGGCGACTAAATCAGAATGTCCACCCACATATTTTGTTAATGAATAGAGTGAAATATCAGCGCCTTGCTCTATAGGATGTTGATAAACAGGTCCTAATAAGGTGTTATCGCAAATAATAATAGGTCGATAGCCTTGGCTTGTTTCTAATTTATCCGCAACGATTTTTAACGCTTGAATATCAACCAGTGAATTAGTTGGATTGGCGGGAGTTTCGGCAAATATCACCGCAACTCTCCCTTTTTGGCTAGCCATTTCAGCTTGCGATTGGATATGTGCTAAATTTAAACCATCTGTAAATGGTGTTGCTTGAATACCGAACTTAGCGAATGTTTTGGCTATTAATGTTTCTGTTCCACCATAAAGTGGTTGAGAATGTAAAATAACATCGCCAGGTTGTGTAAAAGCCATTAATGTCGTTGTAATAGCTGACATTCCCGATGAAAAGAGGACACATGATGCTGTGTTTTCATAAACTGCTAATCTATCCTCAACGATCTCACTATTAGGTTGGTTAAAACGAGAATAGACTAAACCCGCTTTTTCTCCTTCTGGAAGGGGTTTTCTTCCACTTACCGTATCAAAAAAATTTTTCCCTTCTTCTGCACTTTTAAAAATAAATGTCGATGTTAAAAATACAGGAGGTTTGACAGAGCCTTCCGATAACAATGGATCGTATCCATAGCTCATCATTAACGTTTCTGGAGATAATTGATGTTCGCCAATATATTGTTTTTTCAGTTGAGAACTAGACATTTTTTATTTCTACTATTTATGAATTATAAAGTTTCTATCATCATACTGAAAAAACTTCATATTGTTAGATTGTTTTATTAGGTATAGAAACTCATAGTTATATTGAACTGTTTGTTTTTTAACCTGAAATATGTTCTACCACGCCTTAACCGCGTCCCCTTTATACATTTCTTGCACCTTTAATTCGACTTGTCTTGAATGTAAAACAGTAATTAATTTCTTTATTTTTTCATCATTCATATTATCTATACGAGTAACAACAACATTGGCATAAGGCGAATGTTTATTCTCCATAATTAAGCCGTCGCGGGTAGCAAGTAAGCCAATTTGAGAGGAAAAATTATTGTTGATAACCGCCATCGTAACCTCAGGATCGTCAAGGGCTTCAACTAACATGGGAGTTTCAACTTCATGAAATATCAAGGCATTAGGATTATCAATAATGTCTTCAACGGAAGGTAAAAAACCAACTCCCTCTTTTAAAGAAATGAGGTGATTTTCTGCAAGTAATAATAAAGCTCGCCCTTTCATACTTGCTTCATTAGGAATGGCAACCACATCACCATATTCGAGTTCGCTAATATCGCTTATTTTCTTTGAATACGCGGCTAACGGGAAAATGTACGTTTTGCTGGCAATATGAAATTTGTAATTGTGGGCTTTTATCTCTGATTGTAAATAAGGAATAGATTGAAATACATTTACGTCTACTTCTCTATTTTCTAGGGCTTTATTAGGACGTTCATAGTCGTTAAATGCAATAACTTCAACATTTAATCCTTCGGTAAGTTTAGCTAAACGGATCACTTCATCCCAAATGACTTGGTCTGGTCCAGTATTGATTGCTACTTTGACGACATCTGTATCTTCTTGCGAACAAGAGACAGAAAATAAGCTTATTGAGGCTAGAAGCAAACCTGTAATAATTTCCTTCATAACTCCCTCTTAAAAACGGAACATGACAAACACAAAATTATCAGCATATTGATGATTAAGAAATATCCTAAGTGTAGATTAATAACAAGGAATGCCAAATGATACAAGTGATCGTACTATATAAAGAGAGGTATATGAGAGGGAATAAGATAATTAATTGATATTAAAGATAAAAATAATTCAATAAAGTCAACGTATTTACAACCTACGCGTGTATCAATTTCGAATTAATTTATTTATGCAGGGATCAACAAAAGCATCATCAATACTAAGATAAGTAGAACTGGTTACGCAATATGCAGAAAATGCCCATTTATATTGTTTATCTTGTTTCGTGATAGTGTAACTTGAAAAACGTATAGGTGTTGATTGTAACATATCATTACCTATTTTCTCACCGCTGACTAAGATAACTTGATTTTTTTTCTCTATAAATTTGAAGTTAGAGATTTTAATATCGCTGTTTTCAGCTTTATTATCAAATAAGCTAAGAGCATTATCATAAATTGAAGGTACAATATAAACTTGTTCATCTGCATCTTTTATATAAACCGTGACCATATTAATTGATGATGCATCATTTAATATACGCTTAGATTTAACGACAATATCTTTTACACCATCACCGTTAAAATCAATCAAATTAATACCGTATGTAAGTTTTATATCTGCAGAAATAGCAATAGTGGATAAGGATGTAAGCAATACTGCTGCGCCTAATTTCGTCATTATATTCATATCATATCTTCTATTTTTAATTGCTACTTTATAATTTAGAGTACTTTACAGGTGGGATTAGTCAAGTTATTTAATGTTTCAAAATAATACAAAAATAGTAATTTTATATAACTAAAAACGATAGATTTTGATAAAAAACAATACTTTTAAAATGAGTAGCCTATTTTCAAGATGAAAAGTACTTTAGTCTTAATATAAGGCAATATAGTTTTTCAGATCATTAATTCTTTCTATGGTTTTATCTTTTAAGCAGCTACTGTAAACCATCGGAGCCAAACTGCCACCTTGGTAATAGTCTGCCTCATATTGACATGAGAGGTCACGAAATGTCATCCAAACTGACTGTGCATGCTGTAACTGTTGTTGTCGTTTAGTTTCTAATTTCACATAATATTGTTGATAAATTTGTGACAGCTCTTCATCTTTTTGTTGAAAATCTTGGTATGCACATTGGTTAATTTCTGTTTGTGTTTCCGCATTACGACAATCAAAATTATCCGCTTGTAAATGTATTGACCAAAATAATATCCCCCCTGATATTGCACTTACAAAAATAACTTTTTTCATCATACCATCCATTGTTACCTGAAAAATAATTGAATAATGCTAACATTATTATAATAAGAAAGGCTATATTATTAAATTATATCTATTATTTTTTATTTTAATCAGGCGAAAATAGCCACAAATAGGTCTATTTATTACTATCATATTTGGAGGGTTCATTTTTTGAATATAAATAATTTAGAATATTTAAGCTAAAAAGAACACTTGTAGCTTTTTAGCTAAATATTATTATATTTTATTTAGAATATGTGGTTAATCTATTCAATAATATTAGCAATTTCCAATAAGTTATTATCTGGATCACGTAAGTAAACTGACATAATAGGCCCTGTAGCCCCTGTTCTTGGTACAGGACCCTCTTCTATATTTATACCCTGCTGCTTTATATGCTCTATCACGTCTAACAATGGCGTTTCAGTAATAAAACATAAATCCGCAGAGCCTGCCGTTGGTTTAGCAGCTTTAGGCAAAAACTCTTTTCCTAGCTGATGAAGATTGATTTTTTGATGACCAAAAGCAAGGGCTTTACGCCCTTGTTTAAAAGTAATTATCTCAAAACCTAATACATTATGATAAAAATGACAACTCGCCTCGATATCAGCCACGGTTAATACTAGGTGATCAAGGTGTGTAATTTTCATCTGAACCTCACTTCGCTGTTAGAGTATTATTGTGATTAAAGCTCACACTTAGTTTTTAATACGGCTGTTTTTTTATGATGTTCTAGCGCTAATTCAATTAATTTCGTGATGAGTGATTGATAATCTAATCCCGTACTTTGCCACAGTTTAGGATACATACTGATATTAGTGAAACCTGGTAAGGTATTAATTTCGTTGATAATAACTTGATTATCTTCGGTTAAGAATACATCAACGCGCGACATACCTAAACAGTTTAAAACTTGGTAAGCTTTCAATGCCGTTTGGCGAATATGTAAGCTAATCGCATTATCTAAATCAGCAGGTACTACTACTTTTGCACCATCATCATCAATGTATTTTGTGTTATAAGCATAAAAAGCATCATTTAACACAATTTCACCACAAGGGCTAACTTCAGGCTCTTCATTACCTAAAACGGCACACTCTATTTCACGGCCAACAATAGCACTTTCGATAATCACTTTAAGGTCGTATTCAAATGCCATGGATAATGCAGCATTAAACTCGGCTTCATTATTGACTTTGCTGATACCAACAGAAGAACCTAAATTTGCTGGTTTAATAAATAAAGGGAGCCCTAATTGTTCAACAACTTCATTATAGGAAATATCATTTAATTGGTGAGCCATCAGTGTAATAAATGGTGCAACCGCTAATCCTGCATCATCCAGTAAGCGCTTAGTGATATCTTTATCCATACATGCTGCAGAACTCATGATATTAGGGCCTACATATGGCATATCAATCATATGTAATAGTCCTTGTAGGGTGCCATCTTCACCATAAGCACCATGCACAATAGGAAATACCACATCTATTTGTGCAAGAGGTTGCCCATCAGTTAAAGAGATAAATTGCTGACGGGTACTGCCAGGAATAATAGCCACTGGACGCAAAGGTTGGCTTAATGAGATAGTTGAGGGGTTATCGCTATTAATTAAATAATTGTCTTCAGCATATTCATGCCATTGCCCTTGTTCATTAATCCCAATTAAACAAAGGTCGAATTTCGTTCGATCTAATTCATTGATAATATTTTTTGCTGATTGTAATGAAACTTGGTGCTCGGTTGATTTTCCACCAAAAATAATAGCGACTCTTAATTTACTCATTTTCTAACCTTTTATAGGACAGCTATAGCGAATAAATAGCAATATATCATGATAAAAACACGCAATGTAGGGAGATAGTTCTTATCTAGGAAAATTTACGATAAAATGATGAAATTCTATGATTTAGTGTGCAAAAAATAACTATTTTTGATATTAATTCAGCAACGCCTATTCCCTCCTCTTTCACACAAAAAGACACGGTTTCTCATCATTGCATTCTTGCAATCAATAAACCTGTCTTGCTAAACTCACTTTACCGATTAACTGATAAATTTTAAAAGGAGGCTAATTATGTTGTTGTGTGATCTTATTGAATACTCACACTTCTTTGGTAATCGCCATAGCTCAGGCTTTCACAGTTCTTTACTGCGTTAACCTGCCTGAGCGACGTTAACTATTACCTCTCCTCAGCTTACTGGGTTATCGCGTGATATTACCCAAAGCATTTTTATGCTTAAAAAATGAGTAAGCTATGAGCACATTATTATCTACACAAAACCTCTCTTTTCATAATAATCACGGTATATTGCTGAGTAATATTTCTTTGGCCCTCACTAAAGGTGAGAAAATTGGTTTAATTGGCTACAACGGTTGTGGAAAAAGTACACTATTAAAACTTTTATCACACCAATTAATACCAACAGATGGCTCTATTACTATCGCCAATCAAGTCATTATGGCTTATGTCGAACAACAGTTACCAAGTGAGCTACAGTCAATGCGTCTCATTGATGCGGTTCTTCATAAATTACCTGAAGAGCTACGCATATCTGAAAGTTGGCGCAGTGAATTATTATTAAGTGAAATGGGATTTAAAGCCAATGAAATCAATCTATTAGTCTCACAATTAAGTGGTGGTCAACATACTCGTTTATTACTTGCGAGAGCATTGATTTTACAACCAGACTTACTGCTATTAGATGAGCCAAGTAACCACTTAGATCTACCGACTATCTTGTAGTTAGAAACATTTTTAACACAGTGGCGAGGAAGTTTTATTCTTGTTTCACATGACAATAGGTTGTTAGATAAAGTGACCAATTGTACGTGGATCATTCGTGATAAAACCCTATCTGTTTTTCGCTTGCCCTGCTCTCAGGCAAGACAAGAGCAAGAAGCACAAGATATCAGTGCGCAACATCGTTGTGATGCACAACAAAAAGAGATAGATCGTATTGCACAAAGTGCGAAGCAATTGGCCATCTGGGGAAAAGTGTATGATAACGAAAGTTTGTCACGTAAAGCCAAACAAATGGAAAAACAAATTGTTCGTTTAAAAGACGAACAAGCCGATGTAACAGAAGGCAATCAATGGACGTTACAGTTATCAGGAACAATATTACGGGCAGATAGATTGCTTGAGCTGCATCAGCTTTCAGTGATCCCTGCGCCAGATGCACCGATTTTATATACCATCGATAATCAACGGATCAAAAGTGGTGATCGAGTCGCTATTGTTGGTGCTAATGGGACAGGTAAGTCATCATTATTAAAAATGATTTGGTCATCATTTCATGGTTCAACCACATCAACAGAAAATGTGATCAGGCTTCATCCCAGAGTTGAGTTAGGTTATTACGATCAAAGTCTCGCACAACTTAATGATAATGATACTCTTGCCGATGCACTAAAGCCCTTTGCACCGCTATTAGATGAACAAAGGAAAATGGCATTAATAAATGCAGGTTTTGTTTATTCTCGCCATAATCAGCAAGTAAAGTCATTAAGTGGTGGTGAACGAGCTCGTTTACTTTTTATTGGTCTCAGTTTGGCAAAATATTCATTATTAATGCTAGATGAACCAACAAATCATCTTGATATGGAAGGTAAACAGGCATTAGCTGAGCAAATTCAACAATTTTCAGGGGGAATTTTACTCGTCAGCCATGATAGAGAATTGATAGAGAAAAGCTGTAATCGTTTTTGGTATATTCACAATGGTATTCTTAGCGAACATCATGATATTGAAACAATTTATCAGCTTATTTCTCAACAAGATATGTCATCGGTCTCTAATGAGCAAAATGGCCATCATGCTCCATCTGTTGAAATAGTAAAACATCATAATGAAGATGAATTGCTAATGAAATTGATAGCACTTGAAGATAAATTGAATGCTGATTTAGCAAGAAAATCTGCTCATCAAAAGCCTATGTTACAGGCTCAATGGCAAGCAGAAATAGAGATCTTAAAGCAGCAACTTGATTTAGCTTAATTTTTCTAACGATTAACCTATTGATTTTAAGTTATAATACAAAGCGGAGGAACTCCTCCGCTTTTATTGGTATTAACTAATAAGAGAGAACTACTTATTGTATTAATTTATATTCTATTAAATAAAGATTTTCCGTTGTAGGATAAATGTCTTTAATTAAGGCCTTTAAAGTAGGCAAATTCATACCCTCTTGTTGAGCATGAAATTCATTTATCTCATTAAAGTTTAAGGGTGATACAGAAATAATTTGTAACTTTCCATAATAAGTGCCATGTTCATTAGATAATAAATCAACAATAGTGTTTGGTTTATAGTGGCTTTCTGCTTCATCCCTAATTGTGATCACTTTAATACCAGCTAAAATTGAAGGGATTAAACGCTCAAAAAATGTAATATCTGTTGGTACAATCGCTGTTGATGCCATTTTATTTCATCTGTTATAAATTGATATTATGTTTATTATAACGGTTAATCGCTCTTGCTAATAGCCAATCTATCATGCTGATGATGAAGGGATTTTTCTCTTTGTAATAATTTTTCTTTGCGCTCAATCCCCCAACGATATCCAGATATTTCACCATTTTGTCTGATAACTCGATGGCAAGGGATCGCCACTGCTAGTTTATTTGATGCACAGGCATTCGCCACTGCTCGATAAGATTTTGGCGAACCAATTTTTTGAGCAATTTCTTGATATGTCATGGTACAACCAAAAGGAATATCTAATAATGCCCGCCAAACTTTTTGTTGGAATACTGTTCCTTGAATATCAAGTGGTAATGCCAAAGGTTGTGTTGGCAGTTCAACAAAACCAATGACTTGGGCAATCAATTTTTCAAACTCTTGGTTTGCACCAACAAGTTCAGCTTGAGGAAATTGTTTTTGTAATTCATCTAATAAACACGCAGGATCATCGCCAAGTGTTATCGCACAAATGCCCTTTTCACTTTGAGCTACAAGGATATGGCCTAATGAGCAGATCCCTACAGCAAAAAAAATCACGATATTTTGTCCACCATTGCGCCAATGGGTTGGCGTCATACCTAATATGGCTGTCGCATTTTCATAAAATCGGCTATTCGCATTAAAGCCTGATTGATATATCGCATCTGTAATTGTTTTATCGCCAGCTAATGCTTTCTTAATTAGTTTGTGCCGATAAGCATTCGCATACTCTTTAGGTGTAATTCCCATTATAGATTTAAATCGTCGATGGAAATAATATGGGCTGGATTGAATATGTGCGGCGATGTCGGCAAGAGAAACATCACCCTGATTTTCTTCAATAAAACGGCAGGCTTGTTCAATAAGTTGATAATGTCTCTTTTCCATTTTAGTTCCTACATTTATGTATGCTGGATGAAGTCCATTATCAATAAACTTCTATTTAGATCACTCCGATTATTGCTCTTTAGTCTGCGCTTTCTTTAGATAATGCCCATAAATAGAGTGAAGCCGTTGAACCATAAGGAGAATAACGTTTACGATAGCGTTCAAAGCGTGTTCTATCTAAGCTTTGATGGCGATATAAACGCATGATACCACGCTGAATAGCTAAATCCCCCCAACTTAAAATATCAGGACGATTAAGTGATGAAATTAATAACATTTCAGCTGTCCAAATACCAATACCTTTTAATTTTATCAGGGTATTGATCACCGCTTTATCAGACATAGCGGTGATTTGGTCTAAATCTAACGTATGATTTATAACTGAGTCAGCGATACCTTTAATATAGCCGGCTTTACGCATTGTCATTCCACATTGCTGAATATCTTGCACTGATAAACTAGCAATATGTACAGGAGTATAAATACCATCACATAGGGTAAGTAAGCGTTGCTGAACCGTGGTGGCAGCCGCAACAGAAATTTGCTGTTCAATAATATTTTTAATTAATGCGGTAAATAAATCAGGGGTAAGTGGACGTTTAATTTCCCCTATTCTTTCCATCACCGCGGCTAGACGCTTATCTTTTTGTTTTAAAAAAGAGATCTCTTTTTCACCATACTGAAAATACATAAAATCACGCTACTAATTAAGGTATTTATATAAAACAGTATAGCGTGCACTTCCCCCTGTTATGCACTCTGTTTCTTGCTCTTTTTAGCAAATGTTAATATAAAAAGAGCAAACTATATGATTAATATAATGTTTTCATAATACGTTCAGGCAATTGTGCATCATATTTATCACCATCAAATTGTTGATGAGAAATGGATTTCAATATTTGTCCCGGTGCTGGAATAGTTGATTTATCAGCTAAATATTTGTTTTCCCACAAACCTGAACGAATAAGTGCCCTACCACATTGGAAAAATACGCGCTCAACATGGATGCGCAAGACTGAGCGAGGTAGTGCATTGTTATATTTAAAGCGTGCGAGTGTTTCTTCATCTATTAAAATTTCCGCATGACCATTAATTCGTAATGTTTCATTAATGCCGGGGACTAGCACTAATAAAGCAATCGCGGGATTAATTAACAAATTGCGCATGCTATCAATGCGGTTATTACCACGTCTATCGGGTAATAATAAAGTATGATCGTCTTCAATATGAATAAAACCTGGCTCATCGCCACGAGGAGAAACATCCATACCATCAGCACTATAAGTGGCTAATGCAACAAATGGTGTAGCTTCAATATAAGGGCGATAAAGGGGGTGAATAAAATCCACTTCTTTTAAGACCGATGGTTCGGCAGGTTGACCATAAATCTCTTCCAGTGTTTTCAGATCTTTTACAATGGTATTTTTCATAAGGTGGCCTTGTTATCATTTAGCTCATTCTTCATCATATACAAATTTCGTATAAAAAAAAGGTCACCATAAAATGTGACCTTTTCATCAATCTATTAAGCCGTTAAAGCGAGTTTGGCACCAAATAATAAGAACACAGTACCAATGCAACTATTCGATAATGATGCTAATCGTTTGTTATGCTTAACCTTATTAGTAATAGCAACGCCACCAAAAATAAGTACAGATAAGTAAAGCATGCTACATATTTCTAATATTACACCTAATACAAAAAAGGGAACCCCTGCATTTTCATATTTAGGATCAATAAATTGAATAAAAAATGACACATAAAAGATGATCATTTTTGGATTTAACAAACTTAAGAAAAGCGCTTTGATATATAAGCCGTTTTTCGCTTTTACAACCTCTACTGCAACCTGTTCCGGCTGCTCTTTTTTCTTATGGAATGTCGCATAGAGTGTTTTTAAACCTAAATAGGTTAAATAAAGTGCACCGGCATACTTGATCACAATAAAGAAAACGGGTGAAGTCTTGACTAATGAAGCAACCCCCAAAAATGCCAAAAAGATTAATAATGCATCACCCGTAAAAACACCAAGAGCGGCTTTATACCCCCCTTTCACGCCATGCTTCGCACTCGAAGTTAGGACGAAAATTGAATTTGGACCTGGTACTAGTGTAATAAAAATAACGCCTAAAAGGTATGTCCAAATATTTGAAATACCAATACTTTCTAACATATGACGCCTTTTTTAAAAAAATAATATGCTGTATATGTGGGCTATCATATCGATATTAATTTTTTTGTAAAACAATAAACTTATATTTAACGATAAATAAGTAAATTAAACTGGTTTTAGAGCTTAAATATAGTCTAATGATTCATTTTTTCATTTATGTTTGGATTATATGACTGGTTTGAATGCGGGTAATAGTATGGTGCTGAAATTGCTTTTTTTATATAGATAAAATTCTTAATAAAGCATTTTAATAAGAATTATTGGCTGGGTTTTTGGTTATTTATGGGGAGAACAACCTATTGTATCGTTAATGTTATAGTCTATTTATCTATTTGTGATGAGAATCACTGTTATAAGCCATTTTTTATATAGAAATAACCATATATCTTTATGAAAAATAATTATTTTTTATAAATTTTGCATTTTTTAGCACATAAAGTGAGTATAATATTCACAAGGATTTACCAAAGTGATTATTCTTTAGTAGATCTATCCCTATTGTAGATTACCGATAACGTAATCTTACACATATTACATTGAAATTAGTGATATACATCACCCTGAGCAAATGCTAAGCCACTAAGATGACTTTTTATGGTAACTTTAGTGATACCGGAAAACGTATGATAAAAAGGCTATAATTGCTCAGCAACGACTACTAAAGATGGAACATCGATTATAGCCCGATGCCCTATTTGCTAAAAGATTTACATGTAGCAACAGACACATTGGTGACACTGTCACTTTTATTAGGTGAGTAAGTTGAACCAAATTAATCTACACAAGCGGATCCTCTGTTAGCCTCTTATCGCTTATCATGATTTATCTAGAGAACCATTATGGATGCACAACTGTATAAAGAGTTTAAAATTATAGAAAAAGCGTTTTGGTCAGAGATATGTGAAAACAATATTCGTATTGGTGATCATACCCACTGCTTTATGACACCGATGGACGCGCCTATTTTTAATTTTATCTATCTTCGTCAAGGCGCTAGCGAAAATACTTTCCAACAAGCAAGTACGCTGTTCTCCTCGCAAAAAAAAGGTCACATGCTGGTTCTGCCGGAATCTCTGTTGCCTGAATTTGAAGAGATAATAAAAAAAGCAGGTTATACGGGTGACGGTATGACAACCGCTATGTATCTCTCATTGTCTGATGCGACTTATCCCCCCTATAAAAATAACCCGTGCGATATTATTTTAACTAACCATGATCTTAAACAGTGGGCGCAACCATTGAAAACCGCCTTTCCTGTTGGTGACGATACGATAACTAATGAATATATTCGTTATCACCAAAAAGCGTTAGATAATGGTGCGACGATCCTTCATTATGCATTATTAGTTGCAGGGCAGCCTGTATCATCATTAACGCTGACATTACATGATAAACTAGCAAGATTTGACGATATTGGGACGGATATTGCCTATCAAGGCAATGGTTATGCCACACATTTAATTACTCACGTATTAGAGTTTTGTCGAGAGCAAGGTGTCGAGCGTTGTTTCTTAGATGCGTCAGCGGATGGTCTAGCGCTATATCGTAAATTTGGTTTTAAGCCACTTTTTAACTATTTAAGCTTTATTAACGAATAACCGCATACATTAAGAAGGCTCAATCAAGTTATTGAACCTTCTTTCAACCTTTAAAAGGCCTACGACAAAGCAAATGCTAATGCTATGTTATCTATGTTAAAATAACACCATTAAGCCATTACTTTCCCTCCAAACAGTGGCGATTAATTTTACCTTGCTAATAACTACTTTCTATATAGCTATCATAGCTATCGTCAATTTCCTCGTATTTATTATTTGATTTACTAGCTAAAACTACACTATTGATCTAGAGTTAGACATAATGTATAAGTTGTTATACATTTAATCTAACCAGAGTGAAATAGGAAAATACTATGAGTTCACATCTTGTGATGCAAAATATTGAAGCTCTTTCATCGCCAGGGGGGCACTACTCTCATGTTGTTACAGCCAATAATATGTCCTTTATTTCAGGCCTATTACCTTTAGATAAAAACGGCGTCCCATTAACGGATAAACCTATTGAATTTCAAATTAATCAAGTGCTTGAAAATTTAAACGCTTGCCTTATAGGAATAAAAGCACAAAAAACCGATATTGCCCAAGTTAAGATGTATATTACAGACATTAACGAATGGCCTGTTGTCAATGAGTTATATGCAAAATGGATTGGTGAGCATAAACCGGCCAGATTAGTCGCGGGCGTAAAAGAGCTTCATTTTGGCAGTAAAATTGAAATTGAAGTCATGGTGATCAAGGAGCAAACTTTATGAATAAATTAGCGCTTCCTACTTACCAAGATGTGGTTGAAGCACATCAACGTATTTTGCCATATCTTAATAAAACACCTATCTTAACCTCTCGCACTATTAATGAGTTAACGGGTGCTCAATTCTATTTTAAATGCGAAAACTTTCAGCGCATAGGCGCTTTTAAATTTCGCGGAGCAATGAATGCATTATCACAATTTACGGGCGAACAACGCAAAAATGGTGTGATAACTTTTTCATCAGGTAATCATGCTCAAGCTATTGCTCTATCGGCAAAATTATTAGGTATTCCAGCTACAATTATCATGCCTGAAGATGCCCCCACAGCTAAAATGCAAGCAACAAAAGGTTATGGTGGCAGAGTCATTCTATATAACCGTTATACACAAGATCGCGAAGAGATAGGACAAAAGCTTGCTCAAGAAGAAGGATTAACTTTAATACCACCTTACGATCATCCTCACGTTATTGCCGGTCAAGGTACTGCAGCTAAAGAGTTATTCGAGGAAGTTGGTGAGTTAGATATGCTGTTTGTTCCCTTAGGGGGAGGTGGTTTACTTTCAGGTTCATTATTATCAACCAAAGCCCTTTCGCCACATTGTAGAATTTTTGGTGTTGAGCCTTTAGCGGGAAATGACGGACAACAATCATTACGCAAAGGTGAGATAATTTATATTGATACGCCAAAAACTATTGCAGATGGCGCACAAACTCAGCATTTAGGCGATTATACTTTTGAGATCATTCGCAACAACGTAGACGATATTTTAACAGCAACAGATGAAGAACTAATTTCTGCTATGCAATTTTATGCTCAGAGAATGAAAATCATTGTAGAGCCTACAGGCTGTTTAAGTTTAGCTGCAGCTCGTCAATTTGGTGATAAGTTAAAAGGCAAAAAAATTGGCATTATTATCAGTGGTGGCAATGTCGATATTATGCAATATGGTCATTTTTTATCACAAAAATAATTGAATAACTAGATGTTATTTATTATAAAAAAGCAGTATAGCTTGTTTTTTATACTGCTTAATATAATAAAGATATTTTGAAGTTTAGTCTCTGTTAATTAATTGAAAAAGCGATCCCCGCTTCTTTGCATAATTGCATTAGATCTTCTTTCAATTGTTGGTTTTCTTCAGGTAATAAATCAAGTTGAGGTAAACGCATATGACCACCATTTAAGCCACGCATAGTTAATGCTGACTTAAATATCGCCATGTTCGCGCCTGATTTCAAAGCATCACTAAATTTCACACAAAATTGTTGCCAGTGCTTCGCTTCTTGATAATTACCCGTAATATAGGCTTGATACATATTCACAAATGGCTCAGGGAAAACACAGGCACATCCTGAAACCGTGCCATCACAGCCTGCATCTAATAAACCAAGGAATAATTTATCGTAGCCATGAAGTACTGAAAAATTATCTGCAACCGCTAAATAGCCAAGTGTCGTATTGTTATCGGCAAAACTGTATTTTATACCAATCACATTTTTGCATTGTTGCTGAATTTTAGCCGCTAATTCAGGCTTGATATTATTAGCCGCACATTGTGGAATGTTATAAAGATAGATTGGGAAATTTTCTGGTACGCTATTGGCGATAGTCACAAAATAGTGCTCTAATTCTCTGTCTGTGGCAGCAAAAAATTGTGGCGTCACTACACCAATACCATCGGCACCAATTTCTACAGCATGTTTGGCGAGTTCAATGGTTTCTGTTACCGTCATTGCGCCAACATGAATAAAAACAGGTAAACGTTTATTTGCCGTCTCTACTACGGTTTGTGCCACACTTTTACGCTCTGATGCAGATAAACGCAACATTTCTCCGGTCGTGCCACAAGGATAAAGACAATCAACACCTTTAGTGATCAACATATTAGTTAATGCAGACAACGCGTTGATGTCCACATGATCATTTGAATCAAACGGAGTAACCATCGCCACTGTAACGCCAAATAATTTTTTCATGTAAGAGCCTTTTATTTATTCAATCAAATTGCTTCAACAATAACGTTAATCGCTAACATTCCGGGATCGTCTAATCCTATCGATTTTTCTGGGAACATACGGGCACGTCCCAATAAATTAGGCTTAGGGCGAAATTCATTTAGCGTATTATTAATACTTTTTAAAGCAGTGGGTTTTAGTTCAGTCAGAGATGAGATCGACGCTAGATCTTCAGATAAATGATAAAGAATATCTAATACTGACTTTTGCCCTAATTCCCCTTTTCCTCTCGCCATCATGCTTTGGTATGCGACCGTCAATAGTGGGGAAATATCAGTAAGCGCTATTTCTTGCAGGTGGTTTTCTTTGCAATATTTGGCCATTGCCATAAAAGCCGTTGCTTGCAAAGTACCAAAAGAAGACGCACAGGCTTTTTGTAATGATTTGCTGCATTGAAAAAGCGCTTTACTTAAATCGTCAGGCCAATCTTGGGCATCGTTAGCAATTTGTCGCCATCCTTTTTGCATGGTTACCCCTAAATCACCGTCACCAAGTTGGCTATCTGCTTCACATAGTCTATTTTGAGACTGTTCACAGGCAATTGCGATACGTTGTACAGCAAGTTTTATATTATCGAGTGTAATATTAGTCATCATCACACTCTCCAAAATGCACAGTGAGCAGGTGCATTCAATAAAGCTTCAAGCTCATCATCAAGTTTACAAAAAGTTAAGCTAGCACCGGTCATTTCCATTGATGTTGCATAACGGCCGACTAATGGATGAATGATAGTCGCCCCTGTATTATCAATAAGTTGAACAACTTTATTATATAAAATATAGAGTTCTTCTAAAGGCGTTGCACCTAACGAGTTGACTAGAACTGAGACTTTATCACCCTTTTTTAGTGATAATTCGGTTTGTAAACGTTGAAACATTTCTTCTGCAATATCATCTGCACTACGTAATTTATCGCGCCAAATTCCTGGTTCACCGTGGATCCCCATTCCCATTTCCATTTCATCGTCAGCTATTTCAAAAGTAGGATGTCCAACAGCGGGTAAGGTGCAAGATGTTAAGGCACAGCCTATTGTTCGCGTGTTTTCCATGGTTTTTTGAGCAATGCGGGTCACCTCATCAAGAGATGCCCCTTCTTGAGCTTTGGCCCCTGCCATTTTAAAACCATAAATCATTCCAGCCACACCACGACGTTTATGCGCTTCTTCTGGTGTTGCAGAAGCAATATCATCTGTCGCTAACACCGTTGTACATCGAATATTATCTTCAAAATCTACCGTTTCAGAGGCCATATCAAAATTCATAATATCGCCACCATAATTACCATAGAGCAGTAATACCCCCTGCCCATTATCCGCAGCGCGTATCGCATCAGCCATTAGATCTGCTGACGGTGAGGCAAATACATCACCGACTGCGGCGGCATCTAATAAACCTTCACCTACATATCCGGTGAAAACGGGAAGGTGCCCTGATCCTCCGCCAGTAACAATTCCCACTTTAGCTTTATCTGAGCTGTTAGCTCGCGTAATTAAACGTGGTTGTGGTTGACGATAAATATCATTATGTGCAAGGCATAAGCCAGCTAATGTTTCATCAACATAATTTTCTGGTTTATTTAATATCTTTTTCATAAAAACACCCGATATTTTTATTTATCTACGGATATTGCCCTCTTAAATTAAAAATTAATTATTTAAGAAGCATTTTCCCTGGTATTGGATAGAATATGTGTATATTTTTGAAAATAATAAATAGCTTATTAGTTATTTGGTTTTAAATGCGCTCCTAATTTGCATAGCGACAATTAATAGGAAAACACTGGCTAATACAATTGAAATAGGTCTATTAACAAAATTAATTAGCTCTCCGTCCGATTTCATCAACGAAGAAAGTAAATTCTTCTCTAGCATCGGCCCTAAAATCATCCCTAATATAATCGGTGAGATAGGAAAGTTACGCTGTTGAAGAAAATAGCCGATAACTCCCATCACCATCATAACCACAATGGATGACATCGTATTGGTAATAGCAAATGAACCGACAATACTAAATAAAATAATTGCTGGATAAAGAATTGCATTATCAATAGCAACAATTTTCTTTAAAAAATTAACAACAATAAAAGCTATAGGTAATAAGATTAAATTCGCAATAAAGAAAATGATAAAAACGGCGTACAGTTTATCTGGATTAAATAAAAAGAGAGTTGGTCCAGGTTGCATATCTTTCATATACAATACACCAATGATAATAGCTGCCGCAGAATCACCGGGAATACCAAAAACCAATGAAGGTATCCAACTTCCTGCTAAACTAGCATTATTACTTGCTGATGCATCAACAATACCTTCTTCTGAGCCTTGCCCATACTTTTGCGGTTTTTTTGATAATTTTTTAGATACTGCATAAGAGATCCACGCAGCGATATCGGCACCAGCACCGGGTAAAGCCCCTATCAATGTACCAATAATACCACTACGGAAAATGCCCCCTTTACGTTGGCAAACAACCTTTCCCACCCCTTTAAAAATATTATATGAGCTATTATCTGTATTAACTGCTAATTTAATTTGCTTTTCTTTCCAGCGATCGACGTAATATTTAATCGCACCAGAGATAGCAAATAGCCCTATCATGGCGGGAATAAAACTAACACCTTGCATTAAAGAGACTTCACCAAAGGTAAAACGGGCTTGTCCTGTAAATTCATCGTAGCCAATAGTGGCTAAAGCAATACCGAAAAACAGTGCTAGCAAACTTTTTCTAATTTGAGCGCCAGAAACAATAGTGGCGCAGCTTAATCCAATTAAAGTAAGCCACATATATTCGTAAGAGCTAAATTTAAGTGCAAACTCGGCTAACAACGGAGCGGTTGACGCTAAAATAATTGTGCCGATCACCCCACCAATAACGGAGCTTGTTAATGACATCCCTAATACACGATTAGTTTTACCTTCTTTAACCAATGTATGGGCATCGTTAGTATAAGCTGCAGAGGCGGGTGTTCCGGGAATATTTAATAATGCCCCTGGAATATCGCCGGCAAATATCGAGGATGCACCTACGGAGATCATCAGTGCTAATGCAGGAATTGGATCAAGAAAGAAAGTAAAAGGCACCATTAAAGCAATTGCCATGGTTGATGTTAATCCCGGAATTGCTCCAACAAATAAACCAAATAAGCAAGCGCCGACGACAACAAGTATTGTCGTGTAATCAATATAAGCTAATGCGCTAATAAATATATCCATACTGTTTTTCTCTATTTATTAAAATAATTGAGGTAGCGGTACTAACAGTACAGCGGTAAATAAATAGTAAACGCCTAATACAATTCCAGCAGAAATAATAAAACTAAATATCGGTTTTACTTTTGCGTATTTCATCATTAATGGTGCAATAACAATAAATCCTGTAACAATAAAACCAAGGTATTCAGCAAAAAACACATAAAATAGAATGATACCAATAATTAATAACACAAATTTTATTTCATGCCATGTCACCAAAGGTGTATCCATTTGCTGCTTTTTTGCAAAAATATCTAATAATGAAAAAATAATTATTCCTCCACCAATTAGTGAAGGCATAAAAGCCGCACCATATTCACTAAAATCACCTAATGAATAGGCGCTATAAATAATAAGAAATAATCCAAATAGGCAAAATATAAATGATAATATATGACGATTTAGCATAGGCATAAAAACGGCTATTATCAGCCGTTTCCTCAGTTATTTTTTTATAATTTCGCCAAACTTTTTATCTTCATTGGCCATAAATTGTGTCGCATCATCACCATACAATTCAATGACTTCAAATCCTTGTTTATTAGCAAATTCAGCTAATTCACCTGAAGCATAAACTTTCTTCATTGCTGCGGTAAGCTTATCTTGTGCTTCTTTATCAAGTCCTTTAGGGGCAACTAACATATTCCATGCTTGTAAATCCCAATCATAACCTGTTGCTTCTTTAAAGAGAGGAACATCAGGATAAAATGCCGATTTTTCATTAGACATAATGGCCATATGTTTGACTAATCCGGCTTTGACCATACTGTCAGCCTCACCTAATGAAGACGTTACAATATCAACGCCCCCTGAAGCTAACTCTTGTAATGCAGCACTAGCTCCTTGGGAAGGAATAAAGCGGATTGCGTTATCAGGTAACCCTGCTGCACGTAACATACCAATATTATTAAGATGCCAGATAGAGTTTAATCCACTCCCTGACGCTTTTAATTTCCCTGGGTTGGCTTTGGCATAATCGATAATTTCTTGTGCATTATTAAAAGGCGATGATTTTGCAACTTGTAATCCACCGTAGATTACCGCTAAACGTGTGATCGGGGTATAATCTTGATAGGTTAAATTAGTCATCCCCTGATGATGCATCATCGCAATTTCAACCGTGGCAATACCTAATGTGTAACCATCTGGCTTGGCATTTTTAATAGCATCATGTCCAACAACGCCACTTCCTCCGGTCTTATTAACGACATTAACCGTCACACCTAATTCTTCTTGTAATCCTTTTGCTGCTAAACGAGCAACGGTATCTGTATTGCCACCAGCAGCCCAAGGAACAATAATCGTAATAGGTTTTTCAGGCCATTGTGCAAAAGCAGGAACAGTAAAAACAGAACTGCATAGGGTCAGAGCTAAGAGAGTTTTTTTCATTATATGCACCTTTTCTCATTGCAGATTACTTGTGGTCGAATATCTTCAATTCTTAATTTAAGACGTGCTTGTACTTGTGACAGTGAAGGCATTGAAGTCACCCCTTTTTGTTCTATAAATGCAGACAAGAAAGCACTAGCAAATAAAACACTTTCTGGCATTGTGCCTCCTGCGGCTATTTTTGAGGCAAATGCACCATTAAAAGCATCTGTTGCTGCCATCGTATCAACACGTAGAGAAGGTAGTGGCGGAATATGAAAAGTATTCCTCCCATCAAAATACACCACGCCTAATTCATCTATGTAGATAATCACTTTTTTCTTTTCGTTACCGGCAATAATCTCTACGGCTTGCTTGGCATCATTAATCGTATTAATTTCAATACCTGACCAATCTGAAGCTTGGTAAGCGTTTAACGTAATAAAATCTACATATAAATAAAGTTGTTTTAAATCATCGCTATACGGAGCGACATTAAGTATGACGGTTTTATTAATAGAATGAGCAAAAGAAGCGGCTTTCACATTAGCATCAATATTAATTTCCCCTTGCAGTAATAACACGTCAGCTTCACTAATATAAGGCAGTGATATATCGACCTCTTGCAGGGTAAAAGTGTTATTTGCGCCTAAATAGGTAGCCGTAATATTATTTTTGGTTTTATCTGCTAAATAGCTAATTGAGCTACCTGTTGGCTCTATTTCTGTTTGAAAAATAGTAAATGAATCAATACCGCTCTCTTGCAAATATTTATAAGCATATTTACTAAAATGATCTTCACCGACTTTAGTAATTAAATGCACTTTTGCATCAGAAAAACTGGCAGAAATGGCTTGATTCGTCCCTTTTCCACCCGGACCTATTGAGTTTCCTTTTGAATTTACCAATTCCCCTACACGAGGAAATGCATCAACATTAGCAATAATGTCCACCACAAAAGAGCCTAATACACACACTTTACCTTCTGGTGTTTTCTTTTTATGTTCTTTGACGATCAATAAATCGTGTAGTAAGCATGAGATATCAAAACTATCACTAAATTTACTGATCTTTTTTATTTCTTGTTTCCCTAGTATGGCGCCACCATGACAACGTTTGATCAACCCTTCATTTTCGAGGTATTTCAAATCACTGCGGATCGTTTCTAATGTGACGTTGAATCTTTCCGCTAGCTGAGCCACTTTAACTTTTTTCTGTTCCCTAATAATGCTATAGATTTCCTGTCGTCTTTCTTCTGAAAACATATAAAGTGCCTCCGTATCATTAATACGAGAATAAGGATATCCAGCCGATGATTTTGCGATAACATTCAAAACAAAAAACCAAAAACGGAAGCAAAACCAAATCCGAACAACTTAGATCACATTTTTTTAACAGTAATTCAATTGTGATAGCTGGAAAATGAGAGATGAAACGAATCTTTATCTGATGAGCAGTTTGTTAAGCGTAAGAAAAATCAGTCTATTATAAGTGCATTGATTTTCAATGTTCTATTTTAGAACCAGCTGATTTTGTAAATACCATGTTAAATGAAGGTTTATTTGTTTTATTACATAAGAGATTATTGATACGCAGTTCAAGCTACCCGACATTTTTTAATGTTTACTCGATATCAAATGACACTTGTTAAATAACAATAATAAAAAAAACACAGATGTAATCATTGATAAAAATAATGAGTTAATGATTCTGTATATTACACATTATAAATTGGACTTTATTAGGCTATTTTAGTTATTTAGTTTATTTTTTCTTATTAATCGATATGTATTAAATTATATATCAATGTTAATCAATTGATTAATTTTAAATAATACATAGGGTTAAGAAAACAGCGACAATTGATAACCTTCGTAATAAATCATGTTTCTTTGATGTAAAGCAACTACCACTTTTTATAAGTAAGTAATATCCACATTAACAGTTGGGTTTTATTATCTTACGTTAGCGTGCTTATTTATTAACAAAAATGATAACAATAATTTCTATATAAGCTCTTTATTTTTCTTCTTAAAAATATAATTAAGTGAGTAATGTATGAAAAACATCAAAGAGATGACGTTACTTTCCACCCCCCTATCTCGCCGACGCTTTGTCAAAGTGGGAGCCGCTGGTGGATTAGTTGCAACGGCGGGTGGATTATCTCTCCCCTTTAGCCAAGCCATGGCTTCGGAGCAAACAGCGCCGACATCTACCAATAAAGAAAAAGTCGTCTGGAGTGCATGTACCGTCAATTGCGGTAGTCGTTGTCCATTGCGTATGCATGTCGTTGATGGCGAAATTAAGTACGTTGAAACAGACAATACCGGCAATGACGTTTACGACGAGTTCCATCAAGTACGAGCTTGCTTACGTGGTCGCTCTATGCGTCGGCGTGTTTATAATCCAGATCGCTTACGTTATCCCATGAAACGCGTAGGTAAACGTGGTGAAGGTAAATTTGAACGTATCTCTTGGGATGAAGCCTTTGATACTATTTCCGACACCATGAAACGCCTGATAAAAGATTATGGCAATGAATCTATTTATCTAAATTACGGTACAGGCACCCTCGGTGGCACCATGACAAAATCTTGGCCACCAGGAGCAACCCTTATTGCCCGTTTAATGAATTGCTGTGGTGGTTATCTCAACCATTATGGCGATTATAGTACTGCGCAGATCGCTGCAGGCTTAAATTACACCTACGGGGGATGGGCTGATGGCAATAGTCCTTCAGACATCGAAAATACTAAATTGGTTGTTATGTTTGGTAATAATCCCGGCGAAACACGTATGAGTGGCGGTGGTGTAACTTATTATGTTGAGCAAGCTCGTGAAAAATCAGATGCTCGCATGATAATTATTGATCCTCGCTATACTGATACGGGTGCAGGTCGTGAGGATGAGTGGATCCCCATTCGTCCAGGTACTGATGCAGCCTTAGTTAATGCGTTAGCTTATGTCATGATCAAAGAAGATTTAGTCGATAAACCCTTCTTAGATAAATACTGCGTAGGTTACGACGAAACTACGATGCCAGAAGGGGCACCTAAAAACGCCCACTATAAAGCCTATATTTTAGGTGATGGCGCAGATGGTCAACCCAAAACCCCAGAATGGGCAGCACAAATTACCGGTATTCCCGCGGCACGTATTGTCAAATTAGCCCGTGAAATCGCTGGTGCTAAGCCGGCTTATATTACTCAAGGTTGGGGCCCTCAACGCCGTTCAAATGGCGAATTAGCCTCTCGCGCTATTGCAATGCTCGCTATCTTAACTGGTAATGTGGGAATAAATGGGGGCAATACCGGTGCCCGTGAAGGCTCTTACAGCATTCCTTTTGTCCGTATGCCAACCTTAACTAACCCTGTCACGACCAGTATTTCTATGTTTATGTGGACAGATGCCATTTTACGTGGTCCTGAAATGACCGCTACACGTGATGGTGTGCGAGGTAAAGATAAACTGGATGTACCTATTAAAATGGTATGGAACTATGCGGGGAACTGCTTAGTTAACCAACATTCAGAAATAAACCGTACTCATGAAATCCTACAAGATGATAAAAAATGCGAAATGATTGTGGTTATCGATAATCATATGACCGCATCGGCAAAATATGCAGATATCTTACTGCCGGATTGTACGGCATCAGAGCAAATGGATTTCTGTATGGATGCTTCTGCGGGGAATATGGCTTACGTGATTTTCGCTGACCAAGCGATTAAGCCACGTTTTGAAAGTCGCAATATCTATGAGATGACCAGCGAAATTGCTAAACGTATGGGGGTGGGTGAGAAATTTACCGAAAATCGTACCCAAGAAGAGTGGTTACGCCATCTTTATGAGCAATCTCGTCAAAATTTACCAGAACTGCCTACCTTTGAAGAATTTCGGGCACAAGGTATCTTTAAAAAACGTGATCCACAAGGCCATCATGTGGCTTACCGTGAATTCCGCGCTGATCCACTCAACAATCCACTGACAACGCCGTCAGGAAAAATTGAAATTTATTCTTCGCAATTAGCTGAAATTAAAGCGACATGGGAATTAGCGGCAGACGATGTGATTGATCCACTGCCAATCTACTCCGCAGGTTTTGAAAGCTATGGCGACCCTGCTATGGATAAATACCCATTACAAATGACGGGTTTTCACTATAAAGCTCGTACCCACTCAACTTATGGCAACGTAGATGTATTAAAAGCGGCTTGTCCACAAGAAATTTGGATAAACCCTGTTGATGCTACAAAACGTGGTATCAAACATGGCGATTTAGTTCGTATTTATAACGATCGCGGTGAAGTACGTATCAACGCTAAAGTGACACCACGTATTTTGCCGGGTGTTGTCGGATTAAGTGAAGGGGCTTGGTATAACCCAGACAGTAACCGTATTGATCATGCAGGTTGCATTAACGTGTTAACGACCCAACGCCCTTCACCACTTGCTAAGGGTAATCCTTCTCACAGTAATCTTGTTGAAGTCGTCAAGGCGTAAGGAGTCTGGTTATGTCAACGCAATATGGTTTTTATATCGATTCAAGTCGTTGCACCGGCTGCAAAACCTGCGAACTCGCGTGCAAGGATTTTAAAAATTTATCCCCTGAGGTCAATTTCCGCCGTATTTATGAATATGCCGGTGGTGATTGGACCGAGCAAGATGGTGTGTATACGCAAAACGTTTTTGCTTACTACTTATCTATTTCATGTAACCACTGTGACGATCCGGCTTGCGTAAAAGTCTGTCCAAGTGGCGCCATGCACAAACGCGAAGATGGTTTTGTGGTGGTGAATGAAGAAGTGTGTATAGGCTGTCGTTATTGCCATATGGCATGTCCTTATGGTGCACCGCAGTTTGATGAAGTCAAAGGCCACATGACCAAATGTGATGGTTGTTATGAGCGTGTTGCTGAAGGCAAAAAGCCAATTTGTGTCGGATCTTGCCCATTGCGTGCATTAGATATGGCACCGATTGAAGAGTTACGCGCTAAATATGGTGATCTTGCTGAAATAGCCCCTCTTCCATCTGCGAAATACACTAAACCGAATATTGTACTTAAATTAAATGCCAATAGCCGACCTGTAGGTGACACCACCGGGCATCTGGCTAACCCAGAGGAGGTTTAAGATGGGCATGGGATTACATGAATGGCCACTGATGTTCTTTACCGTTATTGGTCAAAGTGTGGCTGGCGCCTTTATTATTATGGGTTGCGCCATTCTTTCAGGCAAACTGCCTGAAGCGTTAAATCGCAAAGTGCATTACAGCATGTTTGGTTTGTGGTTATTAATGGGGATTGGTTTTTTACTCTCCATGATCCATATGGGAACCCCAATGCGTGCCTTTAACTCTTTTATCCGTTTTGGTCATTCATCATTAAGTAATGAAATTGCCAGTGGTGCCACATTCTTTGCTTTAGGTGGCTTATATTGGCTAATTAGTGTGTTAAATAAAATGCCCGCTGCATTAGGTAAATTGTGGCTAGTGGTTGTCATGATACTTGCGGTGCTATTTATCACGGCTATTTCGCGAGTTTATCAAATTGATACTGTACCTACTTGGTATAATGGCTATACCACAGTTAACTTCGTACTAACCGCATTTATTGGTGGCCCTATTTTAGCGGCACTGTTAATGCGTATTGCCGGTTTTAACTTAAATTGTATTAGTGCATTACCGCTATTAAGTGTCATCGCCATTATTATCAGTGCTATTGTGGCTACCTCTCAAGGCTTTGAATTGGGTTCAATTCAAACCTCCGTACAAAAAGCGGTTGATTTAGTTCCTGATTACGGTTTTTTAATGGGCATTAAATTGATTGCCCTAACATTAGGGTTAGCTTGTTGGATAGCACCGTTATTACGCAAAAATAATCCTTCTGTTTCTTTAATGGTGTTAGGTTTTATTTTGGTGTTTGTTGGTGAATTTATTGGTCGTGGCGTATTCTATGGCTTACATATGACAGTAGGAATGGCTGTTGTAGGTTAATCAACCTATTTATCCTTAAAAACCGCCGTAATGGCGGTTTTCTTTTACTGTGTTACCCTTTTTTAATCTTAGTCATTATGTTTATATAGGGAATAACCTATTATAGATAATATACATTTCAGCGGATAATAAAAATATTATGGAACAACAAGTTATTACAGATATTTCTCTCTCTGCCCGTATTATTGGGGCTGCTTTCTATTACCCACCAACTGAAAAAAGTGACATTGCTGAGTTACTCTCAAGCGGCAAATGGTTAACTGAATGGCCTTATGGCTCTGAAGAAGAAAAACAACGCATTGCCTCATTATTGGCGCAAACTACCTATCAAGATGAAACATTAGCACAAGCCTATCAACGTTTATTTATTGGGCCTTATGCGCTACCTGCACCACCTTGGGGATCGGTGTATCTTGATCATGAGAATGTCTTATTTGGTGATTCAACCTTAGATTTACGTGAATGGATGCTGGAGAATGGTATTGATATTGCCTTGACTCAAAATGAACCTGAAGATCACTTTGGTTTAATGGTGATGATGGTGGCATGGGTTGCAGAAACACGCCCTGAAAAATTAACTGAACTACTTGCTGAACATTTATTACCTTGGGCTTATCGCTATCTAGAGAAATTGTCATTACAAGGGGCATTCCCTTATTATGAAGGTCTTGCCATGTTAGCAACGTTAACGCTTAAAAGCTGGCAATCCCTACTCTCGATTACTCCTGTTGAAAAACAGCTATTTTGCTAATCGACTGATTTGATCAAAAGAAGAACAGCCCTAATTGGGCTGTTATTTTTAGTTAAGATTGTTGAGACCACAGCTGATAAAGTGCCGGTTGTTTTTCGTCTTCAGGTTTTATTTGCACAAATTGCAACCCTTCTTGTTGCTCCGGAGCGACTCTTAATGCCTTAGCAATATTGGCTGTCGATAATCCATAAGGCTGGGCATCATCATTAGAGTAAGCATAAAATATTTGTGAGATCCCCGCCATACGCATAGCCGCCAAACACATTGGACAAGGTTGACCACTGGCATAAACCACACAATCATCCAATTTTGCTCGTCCTAACACTTTTCCGGCTTCTCGTAATGCTAATAATTCTGCATGTGCAGTTGGATCATTTGTCGCTGTAATTTGATTAACAGCATGAGCAATCACTTGGCCATTTTTCACGATCACCGCGCCAAAGGGACGCCCACCAACTTTCACATTCTTTGTGGCAAGCGAAATGGCTTGCTGTATAAATTGCTTATCTGACATTATTTTGCCCCTGCTTGTTGAAGAATATTGATGATATTGGTATAGCCTTTATCTTTCGCTAAGGTTAATGGTGTACGTCCAGATCCATCAGCCAAATTAACATCCGCCCCACCATCGATCAGCAACGTCACGATATCTGCATATTTTTGACTTCCATCACCTAAAATAATGGCTTCAATTAACGCAGTCCAACCAAGGCGATTAACATGATTGACATCTACACCGGCATCAATCAAGGTTTTTACTGTGGCAACATGGCCGCGCTCCGCCGCAGGAATCAATGCCGTACCACCATAACGGTTGATGCTATTCAGATCTGCGCCATGGGCTAAGGTTAAAGCTAAAATTTCCTGCAATCCTCTCGCTCCAGCATAAAGATAAGGTGAATCATAGATAGCATCGCGGGCATTGACGTTAGCCCCTTGTTCAATCAGGTATTTTGCCACCTCAATTTGATTCGCATGAGTAGCCGCCATTAGCGGTGTACGCAATTTGATATCTCGTTGTTCAATATTCTCTCCTTGCGCTATCTGGCGCTTTAATTCTGGCAAGTTTCCCTCTTGTGCCAGTGTTACTAGATCTGCTTTATCAGAATTTGCCATTGCTTTTACCATAAAGATAGATGAAACCATTAATAGGCCTAAGAAGTAGAAAAACCACTTGGTCTTTAAATAGATAGCATTCATTCAATCTCTCCTCGTGAAGGGGTATTTTCAGCCTGCTTAATCAGCAGATTATTCGACTATTTATTACATCTAACAAAGGGATGGCATTATTTCAACCCATTGAGGAATAAAATATTCCACCATTAAGCCTTGATTTAGGTTTGGTCAGCATTTTTATACTTTTTTTACATCCGCCATAGCGCTTTTATCAACATCTTTACACCTCTTTCAGTAGCTTTACTCAATCTAAATCACAAAAGGATAGTTCAAATGTTGATATTCGGTGCTGTGGCATTAGTGATTGTGCTCACTGCTTATCTTATTTATGTGTTGTTTCATGCAGAGGCATTTTAAAAATGGCAACAACAACGTTGATCTATATTGCCGTTTTTCTCACCGTCTTACTGATTATGGGAAAAGTGATTGGCAATTATCTTGCTCGTCTCATAGAAGGTGATTTACCTCGTTGGGTAACAAAAACAGAACAGGTTATTTGGCGTAGCTGTGGTTTTAAACCTGCCGGCAAAGCAATTCAGCCTATGAGTTGGTATCACTATATGTTCGCCCTGTTAATTTTTAACTCAATGGGAGCATTTTTATTATTGGTAATTTTACTTAATCAAGGTTATTTACCTTTAAATCCACAGTTTGCACCTAATATGAGTTGGGATTTAGCATTAAATACCACCATTAGTTTTATTACTAATACCAATTGGCAGGCCTATAGCGGTGAAACAGCCGTCAGCTATTTAAGCCAAATGATGGGGCTTACAGTACAAAATTTCTTATCAGCAACAACGGGGATCGCTGTTGCCTTTGTATTGATCAGAGCATTAACACAATCTTCTTGCCATTCCATTGGTAATGCTTGGGTAGATATTGGTCGTATTACCCTATATCTGTTACTACCTTTAGCCATTATTTGGTCACTGTTATTTGTTAGCCAAGGCGTGATCCAAAATTTCCATCCCGCGCTATTAAGCCAAGGACTTGAAAATCAGCAATGGTTACCAATGGGCCCCGTTGCTTCTCAAGAGGCAATTAAACTGTTAGGAACCAATGGAGGAGGCTATTTTGCAGCAAACTCTGCTCATCCTTATGAAAACCCAACCTCTTTCAGTAGCTTTTTGCAAATACTTGCCATATTCCTGTTACCTACCGCGCTATGCTTCGCCTTTGGCCGACTGAGTGGTACACAACGGCAAGGCTATACCTTACTTTGGGTAATGACATTGATTTTTATTGTTGCGGTTAGCGTGATTGTTTGGGCTGAATGGCGAGGTAACCCACAATTTACGTTAATGGGTGCGGATAGTTCATTAAATATGGAAGGTAAAGAGAGTCGCTTTGGTTTAATAGGCAGTGCGTTATTTGTTGCCGTCACTACAGCTGCTTCTTGTGGTGCAGTAAATGCCATGCATGATTCATTAACTGCATTAGGAGGTATGGTTCCTATGTGGTTAATGCAAACTGGAGAAGTCATCTTCGGCGGTGTTGGTTCTGGTTTTTATGGCATGATCTTGTATGTTTTGTTAGCTGTTTTTATCGCTGGATTAATGGTGGGTCGAGCACCTGAATATCTCGGCAAAAAAATTGGTGTAGCAGAAATGAAATGGGTTGCTGTCGCTATTTTAATATCACCAGCAATCACCTTATTAGGTACAACACTTGCCCTCTTTAGCGAAGTAGGTCGCGAAGCGATTTTAAATCCTGGTCCTCATGGTTTTAGTGAAGTTTTATACGCTTTTACTTCAGCTGCCAATAACAATGGCAGTGCTTTCGCCGGACTGAATGCTAATTCTGTTTTTTATAATCTGTTATTAGGTATCACTATGCTTGTCGGACGTTTTGGTGTCATGTTGCCTGTCTTAGCTATCGCCGGTAGTTTGGCAATAAAAAAACGCCAAGCTGAAAGTTTAGCCACATTGTCCACTACTTCACCGCTATTTATTTTTCTATTGTTCCTCACAGTAATAATGATTGGTGCACTCACCTTTGTTCCGGCATTAGCACTAGGCCCTATTGCTGAGCATTTACAGTTGTTATGGGCTAAATAAGGACACTCATCATGAAAAAAACACCTCTTTTTAATAGAAAAACAATGATGTCGGCTTTCTTGGATGCTATCAAAAAATGCACCCCTCAAGCGCAATGGCATAATCCGGTGATGTTTATTGTTTATGTTGGTGCACTACTCACTACGGGTATTTGGTTTGCCGTTTTACTGGGGTATCTACCACCAGATAATCATTTTACTTTTCAAGTCATGCTTTGGTTATGGATAACCCTACTATTTGCCAATTTTGCTGAATCTTTAGCAGAAAGTCGTAGTAAAGCACAGGCGGCAAGCTTACGAGGTGCGAAACAACAATCTAAAGCGGTGCGCTTACAGCATGCTGATCTTCACGCTCCCCAAGAAATCATTGATTCACTTTTATTACATAAAGGCGATATTGTTTTGGTCAATGCTGGCGAGGTAATTCCTTGTGATGGTGAAGTGATTGAAGGTGGCGCTTCTGTTGATGAAAGTGCGATCACCGGTGAATCAGCTCCCGTTATTCGTGAGTCAGGTGGCGATTTTTCTTCTGTTACTGGAGGGACTCGTGTGTTATCTGACTGGTTGATTATTCGTTGTAGTGCTGAAGCAGGTAATTCTTTCCTCGATCGTATGATTGGTATGGTGGAAGGGGCTAAACGCAGAAAAACGCCGAATGAAATTGCATTAACTATTTTATTAACGGCCCTAACGCTGATCTTTTTATTCGCTTGTACCACACTCTATCCTTTTAGTGTGTTTGCCGTGCAATTCCAAGAGCATGGTGAGGTTATTTCTGTTGTAACGTTAATCGCATTATTAGTTTGTCTGATCCCTACAACCATCGGCGGACTACTCTCTTCTATTGGTGTGGCAGGTATGAGCCGGATGTTAGACGCTAATGTGATCGCGACGAGTGGACGTGCAGTAGAAGCCGCAGGAGACGTTGATGTTTTATTACTCGATAAAACAGGGACAATTACTTTAGGTAATCGCCAAGCTTCTCGTTTTATTCCTCTATCAGGAATAACTGAAAAACAATTGGCAGATGCGGCGCAATTAAGCTCTTTAGCAGATGAAACACCTGAGGGTCGTAGCATCGTTATATTAGCCAAACAGCGCTTTAATTTACGTGAACGAGATTTAACTTCGATGGGAGCCTCTTTTGTTCCATTCTCAGCGATGACCAGAATGAGTGGCGTAAATATTGGCGAGCGTATTATACGTAAAGGCTCGGTTGATGCTATTCGTCGCCATATCGAAGTTAGTCATAGCCATTTTCCCGATGAAGTCAACACCATAGTCGAGCAAGTCGCAAGAGCTGGTGCTACGCCATTAGTCGTCGTTGAAAATCAAAATATCCTTGGTGTAGTTGAACTTAAAGATATCGTCAAAGGGGGTATCAAAGAGCGCTTTGCTCAACTTCGCCAAATGGGCATTAAAACCGTGATGATCACCGGTGATAACCATCTTACTGCGGCGGCCATTGCTGCCGAGTCCGGTGTAGATGATTTTCTTGCGCAAGCCACTCCAGAGGCTAAACTGGCGTTGATCCGTCAATATCAATCAGAAGGTCGACTTGTCGCTATGACCGGAGATGGTACTAATGATGCGCCGGCTTTAGCGCAAGCCGATGTTGCTGTGGCCATGAATTCAGGAACGCAAGCCGCTAAAGAAGCAGGCAATATGGTTGATTTGGACTCAAATCCCACCAAATTAATTGAAGTCGTTCATATTGGTAAACAAATGCTTATGACCCGTGGCGCCCTAACCACCTTTAGTATTGCCAATGATATCGCAAAATATTTTGCCATTATTCCCGCAGCTTTTGCGGTGACATATCCACAATTGAATATGCTCAATATTATGGGATTACACTCCCCAGCATCCGCGATGTTATCAGCCGTTATTTTTAATGCTTTGATCATCGTCTTTTTGATCCCTTTAGCGTTGAAAGGTGTGCATTATCGTCCTGTTTCTGCTCATTCATTATTACGCCGTAATCTCTCTTTATACGGGATAAGTGGGTTAATTGTTCCTTTTTTAGGCATTAAACTCATCGATATGATTTTAGCTATTATTGGGCTTTAAGGAGAATACTATGCATCTTTTTCGTTCATCTTTAGTGATGTTAGTATTACTGACACTTATCACTGGATTAGCCTATCCTTTATTTATAACCGGATTAGCTCAATTGTTTTTCCCTTGGCAAGCAAATGGTTCACTGGTTTATCGGGACGATAAACTGATTGGCTCTGAATTGATTGGACAGTCATTTAATCGAGCCGATTACTTTCAAGGTCGCCCCTCAATGACAAGTGAAATGCCTTACAATAGTATGGCTTCCGGCGCTAGCCAACTTGCTACATCAAATCCACTCTTAAGCGAGAAAGTGGCTGCAGGTGTTCGTTTATGGCAAAAAAGGGTTGATAATCATCAAGTCGTTCCGGTTGATTTAGTGACTGCTTCCGCCAGTGGGCTTGATCCTCATATTTCATTGGCTGCCGCTTATTACCAAGCACCGCATATTGCGTTATTACGTCAATTCACAATAAATGAAATAAAACAATTAATTACAGAAAATACGACATCGCCATTAATACCATTTTTAGGTGAACCTGTGGTGAATGTCTTTAAACTCAATCAGGCACTTGATAGATTGAGTGCAGAAAAAAACAATAAAGTGAGCGGGTAATAAAATGGAACAAGCTCCGCAGTGGCAACGCCCTTCTCCTGATGATTTGCTGGCATTAACGCGAGCACCCCATCGAGGACGATTAAAGATCTTTTTTGGTGCCTGTGCCGGCGTAGGTAAAACCTACGCCATGTTACAAGAAGCTCAACGTTTACATCAGCAAGGTATTGATGTCTTAGCTGGGGTTGTAGAAACCCATCAGCGCCAAGAAACGGCACAACAACTTGAGGGATTACCGTTATTACCGCCATTAAAATTACATTATCGTGGTAGAAAGCTCTCTGCCTTTAATTTAGATGGGGCCTTAGCAAGACATCCTGCGGTGATCTTAATGGATGAATTGGCTTTTAGTAATCCACATAAATGTCGCCATCCAAAACGTTGGCAAGATGTTGAAGAGTTACTTGATGCGGGCATCGATGTTTTAACCACCATTAATGTACAACATATTGAAAGTCTTAATGATATTGTTGGTAGTATTACAGGTATTCGCGTTCAAGAGACTATTCCTGATTATATCTTTGATAATGCTGATGAAGTGGTTATGGTCGACTTACCACCAGACGACCTACAACAGCGCTTAAATGAAGGCAAAGTTTATCTGGCAGGACAAGCAGAACGTGCAATAGAGCATTTTTTTCGTAAAGGTAATTTGATTGCATTACGAGAGCTTGCCCTAAGACGAATGGCAGATCGCGTTGATTCCCAAGTAAAAGAATTCCGTGATAGCCAAGGTGGTACGCCTGTTTGGCATACTACTGATAGTTTAATGGTTTGTCTTGGTGCTCATGGAAGAAATGATAAATTAGTGCGTACTGCCGCTCGTTATGCTGCTGCTTTTGGTTGCCAATGGCATGCTATTTATGTTGAAACACCAAAGCTACATCAGATAGGTGAGCATAAACGCCGTGCTATTTTACATTCCCTCAAGTTAGCACAACACCTAGGGGCAAGAACGGCGATCCTTTCTGATAATCAAGCGGAAAAAGCGGTGATCCGCTATGCCAGAGAGCATAATTTAGGCAAGGTGATTATCGGTCAACGCCCCTATCAAAAGTGGCAATGGTTAAAACGTTGGGTCCGCATGCGTTTCGCTGAAAGGTTAGCGCGTTATGCACCTGACTTGCATGTTATCAGTGTCGCTTTAAATGAAGAAGAGCCGCGTTATAAAACAAAAACATTTGTGCCACAAAATGATAAATGGCGCCAAAATCTTAAAGGCTATCTAACAGCTATTGGTTTATGTCTAGCTATTACGCTTTTTTCACGTACTTTTTTGTTAGCGTTAGATAAGGCAAATTTAGTTACTCTTTATTTATTAGGCGTTGTTCTTATCGCGCTATTTTTTGGTCGTCGCCCTTCTATTTTTGCTGCTTTAATCAATGTGATAAGCTTTGATTTGTTCTTTGTGCAACCGCATTTTTCACTGGCTGTATTAGATATGCAGTATTTAGTGACTTTTTCCGTAATGCTCATTGTTGGGTTAGTGGTGGGTAATTTAACTGCGGGAATGCGTTATCAAACCCGAGTTGCTCGTTATAGAGAACAACGCACTCGTCATTTATTTGAAATGACCCGAGAGCTGAGTCGGGCACTGACTTTACAAGAAGTGGTACGTACTAGTTATCATTTTTTATCAAGTGCTTTTGATGCCAAAGTTTGTTTATTAATGCCTAATCATCATGATGAATTAACGCCATACAATGCTGAAGGTATGGGACAACTTCCCATTGATAGTGGTATTGCCCGTTGGTGTTGGGATAAAGATCAAATCGCAGGTGCAGGAACGGATACCCTACCTAGTGTCCCTTATCAGTTGCACCCTATTAGCGCATCTCAACAAGTATTAGCGATTTTAGCGATTGAGCCAAATAATCTACGCCAAGTACTTATTCCTGAACAACAGCAACTCTTACAGACATTTAATGGCCTAATTGCCAATGCTCTTGAACGGTTACAGCAGGCGGAAATGGCCGAACAATCTCGTATTAATATAGAACGAGAACAATTAAGAAATGCGCTCTTAGCCGCCCTTTCTCATGATCTAAAAACACCACTTACCGTCCTGTTTGGCCAGTCTGAAATTCTTCTTCTAGACTTAAGTGCTGAAGGCTCTGCTCATACTGAACAAGTCAGTCAGATCCGCCAACAAATTTTGACGACCTCCCGCTTAGTCAACAATTTACTGGATATGGCACGTATTCAATCAGGGGGTATCCAAGTCAACCTGCAGTGGAATTTACTGCAAGAAATTGCTGGAAGTGCAGTACGTTCACTCTCTTATTTACTTGATAAACATCCATTACAAATTGATATTCCAGCTGATTTATTACTCTATTGCGATAGTCTGTTAATTGAGCGCGTGTTAACTAATTTGTTAGAAAATGCAGTCAAATATACCGCATCACAGACCAAATTAGGCATAAAAGCCACGGTTGAAGAGGATCAAATTCATGTTGAAGTTTGGGATGAAGGCGCAGGTATTCCCACTGAACAATTGCAGCTTATTTTTAATAAATTTTCACGTGCAGTAAAAGAGTCCGCCATTCCGGGGGTTGGGCTGGGTCTTGCTATTTGCAGTGCTATTATCCACTTACATGAAGGTAAAATTTGGGCTGAAAATAATAAAAAAGGTGGAGCCAGTTTTCACTTTGTTTTACCTTTAAAATCACTACCGAATATTGATGAGATTGAAATAAAACAGTGACGCCATATAACATATTGATTGTTGAAGATGAAAAAGAGATCTTACGATTCGTTCGCCTTGCATTAGAGAACGAAGGTTTTCGTGTTTATGACGCCTCAGAATGTCAACGAGGATTAATAGAAGCAGCATCAAGAAAACCTGATTTAGTCATTCTTGATCTAGGATTACCTGATAAAGATGGGCTTTGCTTTATTCAAGATTTCCGTCAATGGAGTAGCACGCCGATTATTGTGTTATCCGCCAGAGATTCTGAACAAGATAAAGTTGATGCTTTAGACGCTGGAGCTGATGATTATTTAACTAAACCCTTCGGTATGAGTGAATTACTAGCTCGGGTTCGTGCTTCATTACGTCGCTTTGTCAAACAAGAAACAGAAACGACTCAATTTACATTTGGTGATATCACTATTGATTGGGTTAAAAGAATAGTCACTCGCCAAGGCGTACCCATTCACTTTACTCCGACCGAATTTCGTCTACTCAGTGAACTTGTCAACAATAGTGGAAAAGTATTAACTCAACGTCATTTAATGCAGCATGTTTGGGGGCCTAACTTTGTAGAGCATAGCCATTATTTGCGAATTTATATGGGGCATCTACGTCAGAAAATAGAAACCGATCCCACCTGTCCAGTGCACTTAATTACTGAAACGGGGATCGGTTATCGTTTTATGCCTTAAGTCTCTTTTTTCGGTTTATCATAACGACTAAGCCATTGCAGATATCGTTTTTCTAAAACGTAACAGTGCCAATGCAAAAAAGACTGAGCCAATAATAATTAAAACGATAAATTGAGGCCAAACAATCGAGAAATCTGCGCCTCTATATAATATCGCTTGTGCAAGGCTGACAAAATGTGTGGTTGGCATAGTTTGCATCACATCTTGTACAAACTGAGGCATACTCTCTCTTGAGGTCATCCCTCCAGACAACATATTTAATGGCAACAATACCATAATCATCAATAAACCAAATTGTGGCATTGAGCGCGCCATTGTGCCTAAGAAAATACCAATGGATGTCGTTGCAAATAAACTTAACGCGACCCCACACATAAATAACAAAACAGAGCCTTCGATCGGCACATGTAGCAGTGATTTAACCACTAGCACTAAAGACATGGCCGACGCTAACAATACAACCAATCCCATTGACCATATTTTAGACAGCATGATCTCAAATGGTGTGACAGGCATAACTAATAAATGCTCAATAGTGCCATGCTCTCGCTCTCGTATTAGTGCCGCCCCGGTTAATACAATAGATAGCATGGTAATGTTATTGATTATCGCCATAACAGAGCCAAACCAAGATTGTGTTAAGTTTGGGTTAAAGCTCATTCTAACTTCTAAATCCACAGGCAGTGGATCGTTAGTGCGCTCTTTAGCAAGAAAAGTTTTCGCTTCTCCCATAACGATATTTTGAATATAGCTATTTCCTAAGAAAGCTTGGCTCATCCGTGTTGCATCAATATTGACTTGAATTTCTGGCTTACGTCCTGCGAGTAGATCGCGTTGAAAATTAGGCGGAATATCTAACGCAAAAGTATAAGTTCCTCTATCTAATAAACCATCAATCTGCTCGGGTGTAATATCTGCAGGTGGTAAAAAGTAAGGCATATAAAAGCTATTGACAATACGAGCCGAAAGTTGAGATTTATCCTGATCAGCCACCGCTATCGGCGCATGGTGTAATGAGCCCGGTGTTACAGTAGCCGATGAGTATATTGATACGGTAAAGGCAAACACAATTAATGCCAGCATCGCCTTATCACGGGATAAACTTCGTAACTCTTTTATTCCTAAATTAAAAATATTTTGTACGGTATGCCACATTTAAGCCTCCTGCTTTTTCAAGAAAAAGACACTCAGCCCAATCACAATGGGGATCGTGATAAGTAACGGAATAAAAGACCAAGGCAAATCAAATAAGTTAAGTCCTTTTGAAAACGTTCCTCGAGTGATAGTAAGAAAGTGAGAAGTCGGATAAATATGCCCTATCCATTTACCAATACCTTCTAAGGATGATACTGGGTCAATCATGCCGGAGAATTGCGTAGCAGGAATTAAGGTAATAATTGAAGTACCAAAAATAGCCGCAATCTGACTTTTCATAAAACAAGAAATCAGTAATCCCATTCCCGTAGCAATAGTGATATAAAGCAACGCCCCTAATGAGAGTGTTAACATGCTTCCTTTAAAACTGACACCAAAAACAAATACCGAAAGCGCACAGAGCATAAAAAAGTTAAACATTCCCAATAAAATATAGGGGATCTGTTTGCCTAATAAAAACTCGGCTTTAGTGACCGGAGTAACGTATAAATTAATAATAGAGCCTAGCTCTTTTTCACGTACCACACTCAAGGCGCTTAACATCGCGGGGATCATCATCAACAACAACGGAATAACCGCAGGTACTATAGCGGGTAAACTTTTTACATCAGGGTTATAACGATAACGGGTTTCGATATCAATGGGGGAAAATTGATCAACCATATTGGTAGGTTGACGCATGGCCATATCTAACATCCAAGTTAGATGCATTGCCTGAATATACCCACGGACAGTTTCTGCACGATTTGGCATCGCGCCATCAATCCAAACCCCTATTTTTACTTTATGTCCTTTAGCAACATCTCGAGCAAAATTAGGCGGAATTTCAATCGCAACAGTAATATCACCACTGCGGAGACGACGCTCAAGTTGGTTATAATCGGTAATCGGCGCTTTTTCAATAAAATAGCGAGAGCCTGATAGGTTTTGACTATAAGCCTGACTTAGCCCTGTTTGATCTCTATCCATAATGGCAAAGCGTAGGTTTTCAACATCCATACTGATGCCGTAACCCATAATAAACATCAATATTACCGTGCCTAGTAATGCTAAGGTAAGGCGTACTGGGTCACGGCGTAATTCCATCCCTTCACGAATGCTATAACTAAATAAACGGCGTAAACTAAATCGTTGTTTTAACGCTTTTTCCGCACTTTCTTCACTAGAGGCAGGCAATTGTAGCTGTTTATCTTCAATATCGGGCGTTTCTGTTTCACCGGATGCTTTTTTCAAATAATCAATAAATACTTCTTCTAGTGTATCAAATTGACTATTTTTCACTAAATTAGCCGGAGTATCTGTCACTAGCACTTTTCCGGCATGCATCAGAGACATTCTGTCACAGCGCGCCGCTTCATTCATAAAGTGGGTAGAGATAAAAATAGTGACACCGTCACGTCTTGAGAGATCAACCATCAGCTTCCAGAACATATCTCGAGCGATAGGGTCAACCCCAGAGGTGGGTTCATCAAGGATCAGCATTTCTGGTTTGTGGATCACTGCCACCGCTAACGATAAGCGTTGTCGAATACCTAAAGGTAAACCGTCAGGCATCATATCTTCCACATCGGTCAAATTAAAACGCTCACTCATTTCTTTGATACGTTGAGGAATATCCTGTTCTGGGATATGAAAGAGTTTGGCATGTAGCTCTAAATTTTGTCGAACCGTTAATTCGCTATACAGTGAGAATGCTTGCGACATATAACCAACGCGTTTACGGGTTTCGATATCTTTTGGATCAACCTCTTGCCCAAATAACCAAGCGCGCCCTTCACTTGCCTCAAGTAAACCTGTAAGCATTTTCATGGTGGTGGATTTGCCACAACCATTCGAGCCTAGAAAACCAAAAATTTCGCCTTTAGGAATACGAAAACTGACATGATCAACAGCAACAAACTGACCAAAGCGCATTGTTAATTCTTTGGCCTCAATGGCGATAATATCGTCATCACTTTTATCCCGTGGAGGAATAATCACTTTTTGATGGTTTTTGCGTTTTTCTTCCGGTAAAAGCTCAATAAAAGCAGCTTCTAATTCATCTGTCGCCGTTTGCGCCTTTAATTCTTCCGCATGACCTGTGGCTAAAACCTTACCTGCATCCATTGCAACCAGCCAATCAAAACGCTCAGCCTCTTCCATATAAGCCGTCGCAACCAATACGCTCATATTGGTTTGACGTTTACGGATACGATTAATTAACTCCCAAAATTGCGCCCGTGATAATGGGTCAACCCCTGTGGTGGGTTCATCGAGGATCAGCAATTGTGGATCATGAATTAATGCACAGCAAAGCCCCAGTTTTTGCTTCATACCACCAGATAGTTTACCCGCAGGTCTATCCTTAAAAGGCGCTAACCCCGTACTTTCAAGTAAATCATTGATGCGCTCTTCTCGCTCTTGTTTGGATTGACCAAATAAGCGACCAAAGAAATCGACGTTTTCAAAAACAGAAAGTGTGTGATAAAGATTTTTACCTAACCCTTGTGGCATATAGGCAATTTTGGGGCAAACAGCTCGCCGGTGATTAACATCATTCATATCACCATTAAGTACTATCACTTGCCCTTGCTGAATTTCTCTGGCTCCTGAAATAAGAGAAATTAAACTCGATTTTCCGACACCATCCGGGCCTATTAAGCCGACCATTTTTCCGGCAGGAATAGTCAATGTCACATCATCAAGTGCTTTGGTATCACCATAATGTTGGGATACATGAGTCAATTCAATGATATGAGAATGACTTTGCGTTCTCATTAGTTGACTCATTGTGGTAATTTCACCTCTAAATCAGTCGGCCAAGGTTGGCTATTATCTAAGCGAATATAGGCACGTCCCGGTAAACCTGTTTTGACATATTCAAGGTGTTTCTCTAGTAATTCAGGGGAGATCCTCGCTCTTACACGAAACATCAGTTTCAAACGTTCATTGTCAGTTTCAACCGTTTTAGGGGTAAACTGTGCAACACTGGCAACATAAGTCGTTTTCGCAGGGATCACAATATGTGGGGCTGCGTCCAAAATAATATGGACATCACTGCCTAAGGCTGCTTTACCAGCGGCTTCAGTTGGCAAAAAGAATGTCATATACACATCACTAAGGTCGACCATATTTAACACTCGACCGCCAGCGCCTAGCACTTCACCGGGTTCCGCAACACGATATTGTACACGGCCATTACGAGGAGCTTTTAAGATACTATCATCCAACTCAGCCATAATACGTCGTTCGGTAGCTGTTGCTGCATCAACTTTGGTTTTTGCTTGAATAATTCCAGACTTTGCCGAATCAATTGCCGCAATGGTTGCAGTCACTTGTGCTTTTGCAGCTTCAACAGCAGCACGAGCCCCTTCGGTTCTTGCTATATCATCATCCAGTTGTTGAATGGAAATTGCTTTTGTTTTAACTAATGCCCGAGAGCGATTAAGGCGTTTTACTGATGCGTCAAGCTCTGCAATACGCTGACGAACAACCGCCTGCGCTGCAACTTGCTCACTTTGACGTTGAGAAAGTGCCGACTCTGCCGTCATAACGCTACTTTTGGCTTGCTCTAGTTGGGCTTGAACTTCATGAAGTTGCTCTTTTAAGGTACGAGTATCCATTGTTGCCAACACTTCACCCGCTTTAACAAAATCCCCCTCTTTGACCAAAATAGTGTCAATTCTTCCTGGTGTTTTGGTTGAAATATCAATTTCAGTAGCTTCAATTCTCCCATTACTTTGAGCAAACCCATCAGGGAGTGCTGGTGCTTGTGTTTTCCACCAAAAAATACCTGCTGCAATAATTGCAACAATAATAATGCCGTAAACAAAAAAACGATTCGTTTTTTGATTTTTCATATAAATTATTTAACCTTCCTTTTGCCATAAATAACCCAATTTTTTGTGATTTACTGTGTGTAAGAAAATAGTTAAATAACAATTTTTAATTTTATTTCATCTACTTTAAAAATAGTCCATTTATATATATAAAGCGAATTAAAATAAAATAAAAAAAGAGAAAAACAAAAGTTAACCATATGAATTATAAAATATAATAAGAATATGATAGTGTGTTGTGTGAATTTAATGTAGTACTTTTATCACATAATACACTATCAAAATTTGATTATTCGAGATAACACACAAAATGTATAAAATTTAGCATCCATTAGCTTCATTAAAATCAAAATATAATAATAACACTTGGTTACGATAATTGATCGAAGTCACATATTTAATGTTGATGGAGTTAGCTATTTTTTGATTTTGCTATAAATTTAACAACATTAAAAATAAATAATAACCAACATACTTTTATTTTAATATTTTATTTGCAAGGTTTAATTTTAAATTAATTGCATAAAACTCCTTAAATATAACAGTTTGATTATTATAGCATTAATTTAAATTGAAATTATTTGTTATTTTTGCCTGTCATCAGACCACTTATTAGGTAAAGTTTTTATATAGTGATTATTGCAGTTAATAATTATATATCAAATAACAATATACAATTAAAGTAATAACATCCCTGCAAATACACAACTCAATCCGATTAAGAGAAGGTTTATATGAAAAACATTAACTATAAGCTCGCTACACTTACCCTTTGTACTCTTTTTGCCTCTTCTGCGTTAGCTAATAATACACAAGCCCCTATCCGCCTCGTTATTCATGGTGGTGCAGGTACAATAACTAAAGATACCATCACCCCAGAACAAGAAAAAGAATATAAAGCCAAACTGACCGAAGCATTAAATGCTGGATATGCTGTTTTAAATAGCGGAGGCACCAGTATTGAAGCTGTACAAAAATCGATTAATGTTATGGAAGACTCTCCTCTTTTTAATGCAGGTAAAGGTGCTGTTTTTACTCACGATGGTAGAAACGAACTTGATGCTTCTATTATGGATGGTAAAACGCGCAAAGCGGGTGCTGTTGCTGGTGTTACCACAGTAAAAAATCCGATTAATGCCGCGATTGCGGTAATGGAAAAAAGTCCACATGTTATGATGGTTTCTCAAGGGGCTGATCTTTTTGCCAAAGAGCAAGGGTTAACCATCGTTGATCCGAGTTATTTCCGTACTGAATATCGTTGGCAACAACTACAAAAAGCATTAGAAAAAGAACAGGTTGTATTAGATCATGATGGTAAAACTGCAGCTCTTTTTGCTGATCCGATGATGTATGATTATAAATACGGCACTGTTGGTGCTGTTGCATTAGACCAACATGGTAATTTAGCGGCGGGAACATCAACAGGTGGAATGACCAATAAACGTTATGGTCGTGTGGGCGATTCCCCTATTATCGGTGCAGGTAATTATGCGGATAATGAAACGGTTGCGGTATCGGCAACAGGATCAGGTGAAATGTTTATTAGAACGCTGACCGCATTTAATATTGCAGCCCAAGTTAAATATCAAAAACTACCACTAGAGCAAGCGGCACAAAATGCACTTGATGAAGTAAAAGCGATAAATGGAAGTGGTGGTGTTATCGTATTAGACAAATCTGGAAACTATACGATGAGCTTTAACTCTGAGGGAATGTATCGAGGCACCATTGGTAATGATGGCAAACCACTAGTCGCCATTTATAAAGATTAACCTTCATTATTTTAAAACTATGCCTTTGGTTTTTAGCGACTGTTATTAAAAATACAGATAAACCAAGGGCATAATATTAAGCCATTTCCACGATCATCCCCCTATTTTGATCTCTTTATTCCTTTCATGGGTAAAACCCACTGTTCACTTTGCACTCCAAAACCGTTTATAAAACAAACATTATGCACTAAAAACAAACATGATCGCCTCTACTTATTAAAATGATCCTTTGAAAAAGTAGCTTTTTTCTTTTTTAGATCTGTTAGAATATTCAGCATAGTTATATTGATTTAATAAGGAAATTGCTGTGGATTTTCACCACGACGATCAAGAAATAACACCAGAAACATCACTTGTATTGGCGGAAAAACAACCATTATTAGATCTCAATGCAACTTTCACCTCTCCGACACAAACTAACCCTGCACTGGCTTATTTACGCAGTTTAGGCTCTAAACGTAGTCGCCAAACGATGGGATCGTTTTTAACAATCGTGGCAAAAATGATTGGCTTCTCTTCAATAAAGCATTGCCAATGGGGAGCACTTCGCCGCCACCATATTCAAGCAATTATCGACATGTTATCTGATGCGGATAAAGCACCCGCCACGATTAACACTTATTTAGCTGCACTAAAAGGTGTCGCTTTAGAAGCATGGGCGATGAAATTGATGGATACAGAAAGCTATCAACATATTCGCCAAGTTAAATCGGTAAGAGGCAGTCGATTACCTAAAGGTCGAGCGCTTACTGGACATGAAATTCGCGCACTTTTTCGCTGTTGTGAAAAAGACCACTCCTCAAAAGGTTTAAGAGATGCGGCCATATTAAGTGTACTACTTGGTTGTGGATTACGCCGTTCAGAAATTGTTGCGCTTAATTACGAGCATATTCAATTTCGTGATCAAGCTTTTATTGTTAGAGGAAAAGGTAATAAAGAAAGAATATCCTATATGCCAGAAGATACTTGGGAGCGTGTTCAATTATGGATCGATGAAATAAGGGGATCACAAGATGGCGCCCTTTTCACACGTATTCGCCGCTTTGATGATGTAACGGATGAACGAATAACAGACCAAGCCATTTATTATATTTTAGAGACACGCCAACAAGAAAGTGGCATTGATAAATTTGCTCCTCACGATCTGCGACGCACTTTTGCCTCTGCAATGTTAGATAATGGCGAAGATATTGTAACCGTAAAAGATGCCATGGGTCATGCCAGTATTATGACTACACAGCGCTATGATAGACGTGGTGATGATCGTCTTAGAAAAGCGGCTCGACATTTACGTTTTTAGCCTTTTATATTGTAAAAATATACCCAATTCAATCAATGATATTGGGTATATAAATTTTCATCTTATTAATTTTAGCTATGGCTTATCTAAATGGCGGCTCATTAAAGGTTCTTAATTTACGAGAATGTAATTTATCTTCTTCGTCTTTTAATAACTCAATTGCATGAATACCTATTTGCAAATGCTCTGATACCGCACCTTCATAAAAGTGATTAGCTTGTCCTGGTAATTTTATTTCACCATGTAACGGTTTATCAGATACACATAACAAAGTGCCATAAGGAACGCGAAAACGATAACCTTGAGCGGCAATAGTGGCACTTTCCATATCCACGGCAACGGCTCGACTTAAACTAAATCGCCTTGATGTTGCTGAAAAACGTAATTCCCAATTGCGATCATCTGTTGTCACAACCGTTCCTGTTCTTAATCGTTGTTTGATTTCATGTCCAGGCTTACCGCTAATGGCTTTAGTGGCATCATAAAGTGCACGCTGAACTTCAGCAATATTAGGAATAGGAATATCTGGCGGTAATACAGCATCTAAAATATGATCATCTCGTAAATAAGCATGAGCTAAAACGTAATCACCTAATAATTGGCTTTCTCTTAAGCCTCCACAATGACCAATCATTAACCAAACATGAGGACGTAGAACCGCCAGATGATCACAAATTGTTTTGGCGTTTGACGGCCCAACACCAATATTCACTAATGTTATTCCCGGCCCTTCTTTTGCGATTAAATGATAGGCGGGCATTTGATATTTTTTCCATGTCAGATCAGAAATTAATTTTTCCGGATCAACCGTATCGGCGGTTATTTGCTGAAAACCTGCACAAGAAAGTACACAATATGGACTATTTTTATCAGCAACTTGTGCACAGGCCCAACGAACGAACTCATCCACATAGCGGTTATAATTGGTGAATAAAATATAAGGTTGCACATCTTCAGGTAAAGTTCCGGTATAATGCTTTAAACGAGCCAAAGAAAAATCCGTCCGTAGTGCATCAAAATGTGAAAGAGGTAAAAGCTCGCTGTCATCAATTAAACCATCGGTAATATCATCACCAATTTTAGAGAGATCGGTAGTCGGAAAATATTTTGCTAAAGAGGCGCTCATTGACCGATCAAAACCAATGCCAGTGCCATCAATGACAAAAGGATATGGTATCTCTTGTTTTGAGGCCGTCACTTCAAAAGAGACATGATAAGCATCTGCAATAAGTTGCAGTTGCTCAGTTAAATAATTTTCAAATAAAGTTGGATTGGTGATAGTAGTAGAATAAGTACCTGATTTTGATAAACGCCCATAAGCTCTTGTTTTATCTTCTTTTTTAACATCACCATACCAATGTACGGTTAATTGCGGATAAGCAAATAGACCTTCAGCCCTTTGTTTTATATCAGGTAATTTTCCATCTTGAGCATACATAATAATAGCATTACGTAAGGCATCAACAGCATTTTGATATTGTTGTTTTAACTCATTAATAATTTTTTGAATTTCTGGGTTATGAGGTTTTGACATAAAGGAGCCTCTACTTATTCTCACGTTTTTCACATCATAGCAAGAAGCTCTATTTTGACCAAAGAATAAAATTAATAAAAATTATATGAGCATTCTCCACCTAATGAGACTAGTTGTCCTTTATTTAGTTTTAACGTAATATCAACGCTGTCTTCTTTAATGATTTTATTTCGACTCAATAGATGGGAGAATAGCTCTCCTAGCCTTGGTTTTTTATTATCTAGTTGTTTTATTATCTCGTTCATCTTTTCATTTAAAATTTTATCATAAGTTATTTCGATATTATTATTAATAGCAACCATATCATAGATAAAATTATATAACTTACTTTCAAATGGTTGAGCTAAGGGAATATCTAGATTTATTTTATCGCTACTTTTTTTAAAAAATTTTATTTTTAATTCAATTAAATCATCAGAAAGAGTCTTTATACTATAAATTTGTTCTTGCTTAACAACATTACTCATAGAAAAAGATGTTGTTAATGTGTAGTAATCAAAAGAATCATTATATGATTTAATTAAGGTAATCCCTTCTTGATTTAGTAAATAATAAATTGCCTTTTTATTTTCCTCTGAGATATCTTTAGTTAAAGTTTCAAATTCTTCCATTGCCTCGTCTTGATCTTTACTTTTTATTTCTTTACCATTGAAAATATAAGTATTTCTATTTATATCTTTTATTAGTGCCTTTTTTATATTTAAGTTAGCATTATCATTTTCTAAGTTAGCATTATCATTTTCTAAGTTAGCATTATCATTTTCTAAGTTAGCATTATCATTTTCTAAGTTAATATTATCATTTTCTAAGTTAGCATTATCATTTTCTGTATCTAAGTTAGTATTATCATTTTCTATCGCTTTGCTTACGAGCTGTCTTATAGCACTAAAGTTAACTTGATTAAAGTTACTTTTATTAAGCTTTAAGTCTATTTCACCAGAACGTATTTTATTATCTAATTCAATATACAACTCAGCAAAAATTTGATCATTAAGCTCATTTTTATCTAACTTTTCATATAGACATTTCAATGCAATTTCATTAGAAAAAATTAATGAATGCCGATTAAATGCATTAATTATTGTTGACATTTTATTAAGTTGTTCATTGTCTATATCCGTTATAGAAATATTATAATTATCTATTGAAATCGTAATATTTTTATCATTATCATTAGTATTGATTTTTATTCTTTCTTTATATGCATCTGAAGCCATAGTTTTTAGCATTAAAACATGATATAGCATTTTAAAATGATTTTTGTCATCAAATAGATCTTGACATACAATATTTTCAACTGTTTTTAGTGCTTTTTCTCTTTTGTTTGATTGGAACCAGTCTTTTATTTTATCCCATAATGACATCACATCTTTTGTTTTTTCTCCTTGTGATATTCTTAATATTTGTGAATTAGAAATATCATTGTGATTAATTTTTACACTCATCATATTTTCCTCTTAAATTAACCATATAATAATTAAAATTACATTTAAGAGAAGAACACTTTTAGTGAAACTATGCTATAAAAAATCACCCACTATAAATCATATTAGTCGTATTTCCTTTAAGTTTATGGAATTAAAAAACTTAATACGATCGGCAAGGTAACTGCTGCAAGCATGGTTTGTGATGTAATGATCCCCGCCATTAGCTCAGAATCCCCTCCTAGCTGTCGAGTTAAAATATAAGAAGTTGGGGCTGTAGGGATAGAAAAGAAAATGACTAAAAGCATCATAACTAATGAAGACAAACCTAAAAAATTAGCAACACTATATGCAATTATCGGTACAATAAGCAACCGAGTCACTGTGTTAATACTAATCATTTTACTTTCTGCTTTTAATGTTGATAAATGTAATGCCGCACCAATACAGATAAGCCCTAAAGGTAAACTAGTCGCAGCTAACAATTTTAGAAACTGATCGCTACCAAAAGGAAGCCCTATTCCTGATAAATTGATTACAATCCCTATTACACAAGAGATAATTAATGGATTTTTAATAATTGGGAAGATTAATTGACGAAAAGTTACATTTTGTCCTGCGGTTAAACAAAGCACTGAAGTCACATTTGATAGAGGAACCAAGGTTGCTAATATCAAAGCAGCTATTCCTAAACCCTCAACCCCAAATAAATCAGCGACAATAGCTAAACCTAAATAAGTGTTAAACCGAATATTGCCTTGAACGATCGCACCAAAACGGCCAGCAGACCAACCGGTTATTTTTTTTAAAATAACACACAAAATAGTGGTAATGATGACTACTGAGAAAATAGCCCCAGCAAGGTGAGGTAATTGAGGATCAGATAAAGGAGCATTAGCCAAGCTATTGAGAAGTAATGCAGGAAAGAGTAAAAAATAATTTAATTTTTCAGCCCCTACCCAAAATGCAGGTTCAAATGCTTTATTTCTTCTTAAAATAGCGCCTAGCGCAATTAACGCAAATAAAGGCCATAACGTTAACAACACATTTTGCATAGTGTTTGCCCCAGAAAAATAGTCATAATTTACAATATCGTAACATTAGCAAAATTACCAACTGATATTGTTAATATAAAAGCTAATTCAAAAAATGATAAAAATAAAAAATTTTCGCATTTTAAGCCCAACTTTTTCTGTTCTATAATGCTAGGTATAATTTTTATGTCAATAAGGCACTATTTATAAATTTTATAAATCAATATACATTCGATAACAGTGTAAACTTGCCTGAGCCAAGCTAGAATAGTACTCTCGCTCTTCTAAAACAGTGAACCCTTGTTTTAAATAAAATAGCATCGCATTAGGCGTTGCATCTAAAAATAATTTAACAAAATTTCTTTGTTTAGCTTCATATTGTAGCTGTTTAAGAATAAGTCCTGCATATCCTTTTCCCATGCATTCCGGTAATGTAAAAATAGCTTCAGCAAAGCCTGTTTTAAGATCTAAAAATCCAGAAGCTACGGGAATAGATAATTTTTTATCATCAATAACATAGAAAGGATTATTAATAATAGATTGTCTATAGCCGTCAGGCATTTCATCAGGAGTCCAAGCGGCTAATATATCGGGCGGATAGACATGTTGACAGCCAAAACGTAACGCTTTATTTCTTAAATACCATAATCGTTTTGCTTCATGAGGCTCCGCAAGCCTAAGTTGAACACCTTCCATTATAACCTCATTATCCACTGTAGATATTGCAATTATAGAAGTTATTATTCACTATTTTATTTTTATATCACTATTATAAGATTATTTTTATAATGTCCTAAGTGTATCCATTACGCCTGATACACTTAGGCTAATTCACTTGTTAGTTAACTATTTTAGTATAGTTATCTTGTTATTTTCATCGTTATTACACTCAACATTATTCGAAGATGGCAATAATAATGCAATAATATATCCTAATAATAAAATAAAACGCACTATCACCATTGTATCTGAAGAAATAAGTAATGGATATGGCGTAAGGACCATGGTGCCAATGGTAAAGATCAGTGCAATAGTGATAGGATATTTGAAACCAAAATCTCTTACTCGTTGAGTTAAAATAAGTGCAAATACGTAGATTTGTGCTATTAATAATATGAATTCGACTATACCATAAGAACTAAAAGAGAATTGGTAGAAAAATAATTTATCAGGATCATTCCCAACGGAATCAGGTAACAAGGTCATAAATAACATATATATTAAACCGTTTACAATACCAAATAACACAGAAAAAACCACTTCTGCCCCTAAAAAAGAGAGTCTATCCCGTCTTTTTTCCTTCCATTGATAAACTATTTTAGTTTTCATATTCAATCCTTTCTATTTTAAAATTGTATTCTTTCATATCATATATAATATACTTAATATTTTTACCTAAACCTATATGTTTATAAGACAGTATAAGCAATTCTAACATCTTCTGTTTTGATTATTGAAAGAGACAATCAACAAAGTTCTAAATACTTTTAAGCACATATGATGAAATTTTAGACTCACTATATCGGCTCAAAATAGACACTACCGCTCTTTTATCTAATTGATAATAGAGCGGTTTTATCATTTTGAAATTTATTTCACCATTTTATTGATCCACTTAATTTCTTCGTTAGTGAATCGAATATTGCTTTCTTTATTTGTATCAGTATCTTGCAAGATTTTGTCTTTAATTAATTGGCTAACAGGGACAATAATATTAAAATGGTCTCCATTTTTTATATTATAAATTTTCAGAGGAATATCGTGTTCCATTGCAACCACACGTAATTCATTGAATTCATCCCAAAAATAATCATGACCTTCAAAATAAAATGTTGGTGTTTTTATTGATTTAATATAGCGGTATACAGAACGGACATTAAATTCTTCTTCGTTGTTTTTATCAAAGGGTAATTCAACCATCATCCGCCCTTCTGTGCGTAGTTTAAGATCAGGTATTCCTCCTAAAGAGAATATTGCCCTGAATTTATCACTGTATTCACTAGCCAATAATGCTCTCGTTCCCCCAGTGCTATGTCCTACTACGTAAATACGTTTAGGATCAATATAAGGTAATGACGCTAAATATTCTCTAGCTGAGTCTAAATCTTCTAATTCACCATAAAACATTTCATAGCGACCAGGGTTGGTATTTTCACCACGAAAAGAAGGTATCATGAGTACCATATTAGGATCACGAAACGTCGCTCCTGTTTGGTCATTTTCAACTGGTTGTGGTGTCCAAAAATAATCATCTCCTCCTATCCCACCATATCCTCCATTCAGCCAAATCACCGCAGGTAGTTTATTTTTTTTATTCGCCGGCGGATGGGTTAAATAAGCATACATATCACCTAGTTTGGCCGGATATTTAACTACATTGAATATTTCTGCTGGCGCTTCCCAAGGTGCTTCAGTATTGTCAAAACTATCATTTATAATTTGTGTTTTAAAACGCTGATGTGCTTCAAATAAGGTTTCATCGCGAACATCGATATTCGCATTCGCCGAGAAAGTACCAATTGTTAGTAAAGAAAAAATAAGCGCAGGAGCAATTTGTCTAAAACATCTCTTTTTTAGAACCATATCAATCAATTTCCTTATAGATTATTTAAGTAGTGGAATAATAGTATAGATAGCTTAAAAATTTTGAATAGCATTTTTCTTGAACAAAGAAAAATAGATGTAAAAAGTATCTTAATTGGAATGGTTAAATTGCTTAAAAATTAAATAGGCAGAAAACGGCTTTTGGTTTGAGAAATTATTTTACCATTTTTTGGGCTATATTGAGAGCATTCAAACAATTAAAGAACACCATTATCCCTTTTTGATATAACACCTAGATCTCTGCTTGCCATGTTCACGAGACACTTCAATCCGGAGATTGGTTGACGAATCAATACAGATTTATAATGAAAGGCGACCCCATTTATTATTAAACTATAAAACGCCCGATGAGGTTCATCGAGCATTTTATACCTGAAAAGTTGTCAACCTATATCAAGATTAGTCATTATTTTTCAATGGATGGAAGTGTTTTTTCTTGTTAACAATTTACTATAAAATTTTTTAAAGCTTTTCCCAAAGAAAAATAATTCAAATTATGCATACGCTACAAAATGACATCGTTGAAATTATTCGCTGACCCTTTTTATGCTCTAAAACCTCGCCAAATGTTTTCTCCCAATCGCTATATTAAGAAATCACCCATACTGGCAATTTTAAGCCCCTTTCGTGTAGATTTTTAATATCGGGTGAATTGCACGAACTACAGTTATTGCTAGGACTCCAAGTAAAACAATAAATAAGTTAATATTAGTTAACTTATTAGCTTGGAGAAAAGAATATGCACCCATCAAAAGTAAGAGTTTATGTATTTAATTGGAGTACTTTTGTGATGGTATTAGGAATATTAGCATCATTATATTTTCATATTTCTACTCAAAATAACATAGCAGATAGAGACAAAGAAAATAGAGAAAATGAAAGAAATAATATAAGAACAATGTTCGCCTATGAGATTTCATATAATCAATCAAATCTAAGACTTTTAGAAGGAACTAAAAATGCAGGTTTTGATAAAGAAAAGTGCCAAGCAGAAATCTGCACTGCTAGTCCTGTTGAACTCAATGTATTTGCTGGCATAAGATTGATGATTCTAAACTCGCTAAGAGATGATGTATATACTATTTATCTACCTCAGATATATCTTCTTGAACCTAAAGAAGTCTCGTTAATAATGAATTATTATTACAGTCAGAAAGAGCTATTACAAAGCTCAAAAGCCATTCAGATAGGATTAGCCCAAAATAGAGACAATAAAAAATGGCTTGAAGAAAAAACATACCTTCTTACCCATAGTTTTGAGAATGAATACTTATTAGGCGAACAAATACTGTCAATGTATAAAGCTTATATTCCTGATGAATTAGTGAATAAACGTTAATACTCAAAAAATGATATGGCTTATCTACATACTTCTTACAAGATGCCATTCAATATAACCCCTTGAAAGGTAGTACAGAATTACTGGTTTAGAGTGTCCACATATTGTCCACACTTGAACACTTAGGGGCACTTTTTAGCCCTTTTTGATGGTTTTATGTACAAAAAAAGGCATCTTAAAAAAGATGCCTTTCTCTACAACTTATTGATTATCTTTGATTTACTTATTTTGCAGTTGTGCGAATTAAGTAATCAAATGCGCTTAATGAGGCTTTTGCACCTTCACCTGCGGCGATAATAATTTGTTTATAAGGAACAGTTGTACAGTCACCCGCAGCAAATACCCCTTTAATATTGGTTTCACCACGTGAATCAACCACGATCTCACCAATTTTATTACGCTCAACTGTTCCGTCTAACCATTGTGTGTTTGGCAGTAAACCAATTTGGACGAAAATACCCGCTAAGGCAATATCATGCATAGAATCGTTAGTGCGATCTTTATATTTCAGTCCTGTTAACTTAGTGCCATCTCCATATACTTCTGTTGTTTGAGCATTTAAGATAACATCGACATTACTTAAGCTACGCAGTTTCTTTTGTAAAACAGCATCGGCTCTCATTTCTGAGGCAAATTCTAGTACGGTCACGTGCTCCACTAAACCAGCTAAGTCAATGGCAGCTTCAACACCGGAGTTACCACCACCAATAACAGCCACTCTTTTACCTTTAAATAGAGGACCATCACAATGTGGGCAGTATGTTACACCGCGAGTACGGTACTCGTTTTCACCCGGTACGTTCATATTTCTCCAGCGAGCACCCGTGGCAATAATTAAGCTACGGGTTTTTAAAATCGCACCAGATGCGGTTTCAATTTGGTGTAGATCACCTTCCGCTGCTCCCGGAATTAAACGGCTGACAGTTTGGCTGTCAATGACATCAACTTGATAATCATCAACATGAGCTTTTAAAGCCCCAGCTAATTTTGCACCTTCTGTTTTAGGTACAGAGATATAGTTTTCAATATCAACAGTATCAAGAACTTGTCCACCAAAACGTTCACCGATAAGACCTGTATTTAAGCCTTTACGTGCAGCATATACCGCCGCTGACGCCCCCGCAGGGCCGCTTCCGACGATCAAAACATCAAAGGCATCTTTTTTATTTAATAACTCTGCAGTGCGTTTTTCTGCATTGCTATCTACTTTGCTAACAATTTCAGCTAAAGTCATACGACCTTGGCCAAACTCGTTGCCATTTAAGAATACCGCAGGAACGCCCATGATATTACGTTCCTGAATTTCATTTTGGAACATGCCTCCGTCAATCGCCGTATGGGTGATGTTCGGATTTAAAATCGCCATTAAGTTTAATGCCTGAACAACATCAGGGCAGTTATGACAAGAGAGCGAATAATAGGTTTCGAAATGAAACTCACCGTCTAACTGACGAATTTGTTCAAGTAATTCTGGGGCTTCTTTAGATGGATGACCACCGGTTTGTAATAATGCTAATACTAAAGAAGTAAACTCATGACCTAATGGCGAGCCTGCAAAACGAACGCCAGTTGTTTTCCCTGGGTTGGTAATAAGAAAAGATGGTTTGCGCACATTAGCACTGTTATCTTCACGGTATGTGACTTTATCAGATAACGGTTCAATTTCTTTTAATAAGGCTTGGATATCAGCAGAATGTTTGCTGTCGTCTAATGTTGCAACTAACTCAACTGGCTGGGTTAATCGTTCTAGGTAAGCTTTCAGTTGAGCTTTTAAATTATTATCTAACATTTTTGCACCCTCAATAAAATCGGGTGCCGAAACACCCGATAAATAACTACGTTAGTAGCTTCTTTAGTGGCTTGATTCTTATTTAGAATTTTTTAGATTTTGCCAACTAAATCCAGTGATGGAGCTAAAGTTGCATCACCTTCTTTCCATTTTGCTGGGCAAACTTCACCTGGGTGGCTAGCAACATATTGAGCCGCTTTTACTTTACGTAACAGGTCAGCTGCATCACGGCCAATACCTTCAGCAGTAATTTCGATTGCTTGGATGATACCTTGTGGGTCAACAACGAAAGTACCACGATCTGCCAGACCTTCCGCTTCACGCATATTTTCAAAGTTACGAGTTAATGCGCCAGTTGGGTCACCGATCATGCCATATTTGATTTTACCGATAGTTTCTGAGCTGCTATGCCATGCTTTATGAGTAAAATGAGTGTCAGTAGAAACAGAGTAAATTTCTACACCCATTTTTTGGAATTCTTCATAATGATCAGCTAAGTCACCTAATTCTGTTGGACAAACAAAGGTAAAGTCAGCTGGATAGAAGAAGAAAATGCTCCATTTGCCTTCGACGTCCTTTTCAGTCACTTCTACGAATTGACCGTCTTTAAATGCCATGTTTTTGAATGGTTTGATTGGGGTATTAATTAAAGACATTGTATTTCCTCCTGTTTGGTATGAATCTAATGTACCTATTCCAATTGAGAATATCTAATACATTCCTACTATCATATCAATAGGTTTTACCTAATGAGTTTAATAAATTGATAGAGATAGATTAACGAAATGTAGCGACTAACGCAAATGACTAAAAAAAATACAAAAAAACACGATTTAATGACAAAACAAGCTAATTATTGCTATTTTTAGCAGTAAAAATATAAAATTAACTCTATAAAAAGTAACAATTATTTTTTCAATTTAGCGCTTTTTATCACATATATACAGATCAAATCTCTTTGGCGGTTTTTAAAATAGTATAAGTGCATTTAAAAGCGGCCTGTTGGATCCGATAAATATCTTGTTTATCGGTGGTAGATTGCACAACTGCATCACCGGCTTGAAAACGTTGTAGCTCTCCCCAAGGCGCTTCCATTGCAAACTCAGCGGTTTGTTTTGGAACAATAAAATAATTCATTTCAATCCCTTTAGGGATAAAAACTTGATAGCCTTGCCTTATCGGTGTGATGCTTTTCGCTTTGTCTGCATCAGCCAGATTATAGCGCTGAGCAAATTTATCTTTTCTGACCAGAATTTCTTCATTACCTGTTGCTGGACAAATATTTTGTACAACCCAATCACCCGCTTTGGCTGGCTCCGAAATAGTTTCAACCCCTTCACCTTTTATGTAAGTGGTGATCACTTCTCCTTCTTTTGCAGGTCTGGCTAAAACGGGTTTGGTTTTGATAGCCACACCAGTGATGGCCATTTTCTCCGCTTGAGCAAAATAAGAAATGCGATCTTTTTGAGGTAAATGAGTGAGTGATTCAGCCACAGAAAATCTAGGTAGCAAGGCAGAGGCGAGGAATAATATTGCTATGCTATTTTTATAATGTTTGTAAGGCATATAGGTACTGTTTATCTTATCTGTCATCTTATTTATCTTATCTATCATCTTATTCATATAGATGCATGAGTAGCATTTTGGCTTTACCATATATCAATGGTATCTCGAATATTATGACAAATTAAAAAATAACAGTATCAATAAAATCAGCAAGTAATAAACTAAGAATAAAAAAGCGAGGAGTCTCACAACTTATAATAAAAAACTAATAAAAAACCACCGAAATAGTTATAAAGTGCCTCATTAGTAGTGAGAACTATTTGAAAAACAGTGCGTTGAAAGAAATGATGACAGGATAAAAGAAATATGCAAGGCAGCATGCTCAAAACGACAGAAGCTATAGCATATGGATAGCCTCTGTCTAGCATTATCATAGTCTACCTGTTTTTCGTAATGCTCGTCGAAAATAGGATACTGGCATTTTAGGACAAATTTGCTCTTTGACGGCTGGATTATTTTCTAGCTCTTCTTTTTCAATATCATTATTTTTGCTTCTGTTCCGTAATGGTGTTTCTGTTTTATTCATCTTCCCTTACCTCAGAGATCAATGCCTCATTAATGGCTTCTATTTTTTCGACTGCTTCATTAAGTATAAAAGCAATGCGTTGCGCTTTTTCTACAGAAAGTTGTTTCAATACTAACTTATGACGTAATACCGCTTTTAATTTTCCTACCGCAAATTCGATTTCCTCAGAAACTCCCCCTGCGTTTTGTGATAAATCACGTGCATAAGCCAGCTTATTTTGAATATTTTTTTCTGTTTCTTGGTTTTCTGCTAAAAATGCTGAACCTTCTGGCGTAATACTATAATTTTTACGGCCTTTTTCAGCGATATTAGCAACAACTAAATCTTGCTCTTCTAATAGTGTCAGTGTTGGATATATAACCCCTGGACTTGGTACATATAGTCCTGAAGATGCTTCATCTATTCCTCGAATAATTTCATACCCATGGCTAGGTTTTGCTGCGATCATACTCAACAAAAGGACACGTAAATCACCATGGTCAAACATACGTTTTAATTGACGACCTTGGCCTCTTCCTTTTCCTTTACCGGCACCACAACCTCGGCCATGTCGTTTACCATGCTCTTGCTGTTTTTCACCGTGACAACAGCCATGATCGGCATGACCATTATGCTCATGACTTTGCTCACCCTGTTGGCAACATTCGCCATGACGTTCTTGGTGATGGCCCCTTTCACCATGACAACAATGTTCATTATTGCCATTGTGGTGTTGTCCTCTGAGTTTACCTTTACCACCACAACGTCCGATGCCATGACCACCATTATCGGTGTGTTGTTGATAAAGCGAATGTAACGCTTGGATCATCATAATATTCCCTCATTTTTTAGATATATCGAAATCATTGATGACCAATATAATCCGATATATCTAAATGATCAAGTTTTAGATATATCTATTTACTTTTATCTATCATAAGGAATAGTAACAATATGATTTATCTATAGTTACATTCTATCATTCACGCCTAATTATGAATGATTCTCATTCTCGAGCTTGATTTTATGTGCTATTTATAACGAAAATAAGGAGCTAGACAAACGAAACAAGCAAAGGAAGGAGTAACTTTAGTGACAGCGTCACTTTTATAAGGGTAAACTAAAAAAGTTAGCAACCTTTTCCTTGCTAACTTTTACTATGTTAAATAATAAATAGAACAAAATAGCTATTTTAATGCAGATAGGACAACTTTTTTAATATAGTCGCACCCTGCTTTAATATGCTCTTCACTCCATTTGTCAGTGTTTTTTATCGTTAATTGTAAAAGACTTAAGTGGTTAACTTGCTTCCATTCATCTTTACCTAAATGACATTGTTGACAAAACTGAGCAGGTATATCATCGCTATTACGAGCACACAGCACTAATAGGTTGAGATCTGGCTTATATTGGCTCTTTATTTCTAAATTTTTATAAATAGCATTATTTAGCTGATTTTGTATTTTTAAACATTGGTTGCCTTTAAGAGCAATGGCAAAAGTGAGTTTATTAAAATCTGAAACTGGCAAAATATGAATAGCATAAGAGATACCCGATTTTTCAAATTCGTTCTCTTGTTTTAATTGTTGTTCCAGTTTTACTCTAGCTTCCCATTGATTTTGAGCGCATTGTCCATACCCAAAATGATTAAAAGCATATAGCTGATGGATCCCCCACATTGATGCAACCGCAGGTGCTGATTGGATCCCATCAATTTCATCGGGAATATTCCCCTCTTCTGGGCACAGTTTTGGCGGGTTAGCGAGAAAACGACTTAATCGAGCATCTTTTATACAAACAATCCCCGTCGGATAAGGAGAAAATCCCGCTTGAAATGGCTCAAAAGAGACAGAGTCAGCTCTTGAGAGCTGAGTAAAACTATCATAAATATCCGAGGTTAACTCAAGTAAAGGTGCTTCTTGCTTAAGTTTATCGCACAATATGTTATAAGGGATGATGCTATTATTTTCGTCAAGAAACAGGCTTTTCATATAGCCTAATTGGGATGCATCAATGTGAATATAGAATGAGTTGTTATGTTGTTTTTCACACTCTTCACGTAATTCGAAAAGAGGCTTAAGTTTGTCAATGCTACCGTATGTCGATGAGCCTAACACGCCAATAATACCGAGTATCGGCTCTCCCTGTTCTATTAAGCGAAGCACAATATGACGCGTTTTAGCTATATCTGTTTTAAACTCTTCATCTATTGGTAAGGCAATGAGATTATCATAACCTAACCCCAAGATATCCATCGCCTTCTTCCAAAATTCGAAGCGGTATATCGGTACTAGTAATTTACCTAAATGCATCGTTCTTGTCATGCCGGTGCCACGACAAGTTAAATGGCTGACATCATCAAAAATATCTCGTTCATATAGCTGTTCACTGATGGATAAAATATCAGTGATAGACATATTAAATAACTCAAATGCTTTTTTATCTGCAACCAGATCCCTTGATTTTGGATGACGTGCAATCGCCATCGGCAGTGTTTTTAAATTTCTCAAAGCCCACAAAATTTCATAACAAGCAAAAACATGACTGGTGGTAATATGTCCAAATGCTTTCTCTGGTTCAAAACCGATTAGTTTACACAAATCATGAGTTATTTTTTGCTCTTGCTGTTTTTGTATGGGTGAATGTTTGTTAAAAACATTATCAGCATTATAGGCCAGTGCAGAAAGGTAGCCTAATTTCGCCAATCGCATGACGGGAGAGTTGTAATGTGAGAAATAAGGCTCAATCTCAGGTTTATTATTCATTAGCTGCTGGTTTAAATTATTTAAAATATCACCATAAGATCCCTTCACAGCTTTATTTTCAATGGTATTGCTTTTTATTTTGTTCTCTAATCTCTCATTAGTATTTATCTGTGAGTTATTTGGACTAGAATAAAAGGACTCACTATCCATCAACATCTTTACCATCTCTCGATGATAACATGTTAGGGTATCCACGGTTCGGGTATCAAACACACGCTCTGCAGCACTCAGACAGGTTTCTTTGTGATTTGCCATCATCGCACCTATATATAAATTTTTGTTATCAATTTTAATCAGAATTGAGTTTATTTTACGTAAATAATTAGTCTCTTTTTAAATGATATACTACATGATGAGTAAGAATCTTCTTTATTTTATTGATATCAGATAAGATTTTCCAAGTTCGTTCTAAAGTTTTTACTTTTTCATGATAAATGATTTAGTTTTATTAATTAGTTTATAAATTTCATTATCAATTTTGATTTATGCTATTTTTCAAAACTTATTATAATATTTTTACCATAGTCGATACTTAAATCTGTTTTATTTTAAATAAGTGATTTTTTATCTTAGATAAGATGAATTATTAAGTGAGGTTTATTTTTATAATGACGCAAAAAGCACAGGATCATATTAAAGCTTCTTAAATTTTTTATAGAGAATAAAAAAACACATAATATCTTTATTATGTGTTTTTTCAGAATAATCGTGATTGAGAATGAGAATGCTTTTATAACTTATAATAAATAAAATAAATTTATTTTCGCTCTACACCAGTGATTTATTCATATCAATCTCAAGCACTACTTTACCAATTAAGTCACCAGACTCCATTAATTGATGTGCTTTGGCAACTTCTTGTAAAGAAAAGACCGCATTAATAATAGGCTTAATTTGACCTTTGATAATCAACGGCCATACTTGTTGTTTTAATTCTTGTGCTATATGCGTTTTTTCTTCTGGCGTTCTAGAACGCATGGTAGAACCTGTATGAATTAATCGCTTAAGCATCAGTGGCATCATATTTAAGTTTTTAGGGGCCCCTTTCATCATGCCAACTTGGATCACTCTGCCAAATTTCGCCGCAACTTGATAATTTTTTTCCACATAATCGCCGCCGATAATATCAAGTATGACATCAACGCCTTTACCTTGAGTTAATACAGGAATTTCTGTAGCAAAATCTTTCTCACGGTAATTAATAACATGATTAGCCCCTAATTTTTGGGCAACTTCGGCTTTTTCTTTTGAACCTACCGTTGTGTAAATTTCACAACCAAGATTGTGTGCTAACATAATCGCCATAGAGCCAATCCCAGAAGTGCCCCCATGGATCAAAACCGATTCCCCTGCTTTTAACTGACCGAGTTGAAATAGATTTGCCCAAACAGTAAATAAATTTTCAGGTAATGCTGCCGCTTCAATATCGCTTAATCCTTGCGACGGTAAAGCGATATCTTCATGGACTAAACAATATTCAGCATAACCGCCACCAGCAACTAAAGCACAAACACGATCACCTATTGCCCATTTTGTACAATGTTCACCTAATTTCACCACTTCGCCAGCAATCTCTAATCCTAATATAGGAGATGCATCGGCTGGCGGTGGATAACTACCTTGACGTTGAAAAATATCAGGGCGATTAACACCCGCTGCATTAACTTTTACCAACATATAATGAGGGGGCAATGACGGTAATGGGCTATTTTCTAATTGCAGTTTATCAACGCCACCGGGTTCAGTAATAACCACTTGCGTCATAAAAGCAGGTAAGTCATTATTTTTTATCATGATGTCACCTTACTTAGAAATGAATGAGATCTTTATCAACAATCACTATCGCATAAAAATAGTCATTTTATTTAAGTAATGATGTTATTGAGATAAATTTATTTTTGCATAGAACAAATTATAAACACTGTTATAGCCATCCCTGTTTTTGATGCTGAGTACAAATCGGACATAAGGTGGCATTAGGCTCCCAAGCAAAAAAAGCAAGGCGGCATTTATCACATTGTGCATCATAATAATGGTAGTGTGTCGGTGTGCTATTTTTAGCAATTTGTTCTACGACTTTTATTGATTTTGGAAAACAGACAATTTGGCAATTCATACAACCGGTACAACGTTTTTCATCAATGATAAAGCGATTATCTTCGATTGTGATTGCACCTTCATCACACACCTTGGCACATGCAGAACAAAGAATACAACTTTCTTTATCTAATTGAATATGGAACCAGCTATCTTGCGGATAAAGCTGTTTCCTTGCATTTAATCCTGTTTTTACGTGACCTTTATTAAGTGGCTTTTCATCTAATTTTTGTCGAAATAGCATAAAGCGACGACCACTATCGACCGGTTCAGGCTCCACTAAAACTAATTGCCAAATAGGCTCTTGTAAGGTTTTTAATTGCAAATTAAGTTGTGCGAGTATCGGCAGCCACTTATCAACCAAGGGTTCCGCTATTTTCATACCGCGTATTTGATATTGTCGATGCCAAACCAAAAGCTCTTCAATACTGGCCAGTGGTTCATCATGATTAATGACTAATAGATTATCTTGAAAGCTACGTTCATGGGGGGAGATATTTTCTATAGCATCAACAGGACAAGTAAATAGACAATTACCGCATTGGAAACAACGCTCATTATCTATTTCAACGTTCAAAAGACTAAAAGTGATAGCGTCCACAGGACAGACTTTTGAACAGCTATCACAAAGGCTTTGTTTGAGGCGTTTCCTAACACATTTATCATTAATGATAGGTTCAGGAGGAAGATCTACCCTAATAAAACGCCTCATACTTCATGACTCCATTACTATTACTTAACAATAAAAAATGCAAATCGGTTAAGTATTTCAGCAATTAACAGGACAATACCGCTACCCCAAATTAGAGATAACCCAGAAGTAAATACAGCTATACGATATTTATACAGGCTATATCCCATCATTAATATACTGATAATAGACAATATCCATGCAGATATTCTTAATCCGAAAGTCTCATTATACGCAATTATAGGGGTATGAGGAAAAGTAATTGCATCATTGGTTAATTGTATTTCTGACATCCATGATAAATAAAGTGGTTGCTCTGCCATACGGATAGTCACGGCAAGAAAAATACCAACTAAAGCACTTAATACTATTTTTTTAGCAAGTTCGCCATCAGCAAAGGCTTTAACCCTTATTGAAGTGATTAATAACGTGATCACCGCTCCCGCAGAAAAAACAGAGCCGATAAACATAAAATAGGTATTAACATGCATCCAAGTTATCATCGATGTGCTGTAATAAAGTGAAGCCATACAGAAAATATCCACTAACCCCAGTAAACCGATAATGGCTAAGAGGGTTTTATTCATATGACCTTTTATTAGTACTAGCAAGGTATATAAACATAGTGCGCCCAGGTAAAGAGCAGCAAAGATAATCTCACGGCTTAGCCATGATGATGATATATGGCGTAAGGCATGAAACGCATTCCACGGATATCCCATATGCAGTGTTGAGGCTAATAATCCTAAGCATCCCAATATAGCACTTGTCAGTAATACGGGGCGCAAAGTGCGTGTTGCTCGTTGATTACCTATTTCTTTCTCTAACCAACAAAAATAGAGGGCAGTAAAAATAGTAACACCAACAGAACTTTGTACTAACAAAGTAAAGGTAACTAATGGCCATTCACTCATGCTTGGTTCCCTCCTTTTTTAATTGCACCAGTATGTGGTTTGATGACCAAATTAGGGTGAGTGATTGTAAAATCAGGTAACCCTTGAACTTGGCTTAAATGGCCATATTTAGCGCGTAGATCTTTAATTTTTCCAAACTTAATCGCATTTAATGGACATGTATCAACACAAATAGGATTTTTACCTTCTGCTAATAAATCTACGCAGAAATCACATTTCGACATTTGTCCTGTTTCAGTATTCATTTGTGGTGCACCATAAGGACATGACCATGAGCAATAACCACACCCAACACATTTGCTGGTATCAACACGGACAATGCCATCTCCGGGGCGTTTATGCATTGCTGTTGTTGGGCAGTTTTTTACACATATAGGATCGTCACAGTGATTACATGAAATCGTTAATGTGTATGCAAAGACATTATTTTCAAATGCACCTTGCCCATTAGGTGCAAATCCCCCGCCCTGTATTTCATAAATACGGCGAAAACGGCGCCCAACCTCTAAATTATTTTTATCTTTACATGCAACTTGGCATGCTTTACAACCTGAGCAACGAGAAGAATCAATAAAAAAACCAAGCTGTTCATCGCTAACAGGCGCATATTGTTTGAATTCACTCATGCTTTGGTTACCTCAACTAAAACGGTTAAATGTGAATTACCATGGGCTAATGGTGTCATACGTGTTGATGTCAAAACGTTAGGACACCCACCATGATCAACACCGTCTTTATCAGGAGACCACCAAGCCCCCGCCTGTAAACCAACCACACCAGGAATAATTCGCTCGGTAACTAAAGCAGGTATTTGTGTGATCCCTCTGTCGTTATAGATACGCACCATATCGCCATTTTTGATGCCTCTATTTTGTGCATCAATAGGGTTTATCCACATTTCTTGGCGTTGTACCTCTTGTAGCCAAGGGTTAGCATATTGCGTTGAATTAGCTCTATTTTTTCCTTTCCAAGTTAACATTTGTAGTGGATATTTCTCGGTCAATTTATCTTCTGGACCTTCAATTGCGGGAACATAATGAGATAATGCAGGAATATCGACATTATTCATGTCATAGAGACGTTTAGAGAAAATTTCAATTTTTCCTGATGGAGTTGGGAAAGGATGATTTTCTGGATCACGAATATTTTCTTCAAATGCAACAAAAGGTGCATCTTTGAAAAGATAGCGGCGAGTCTTGAGTAATTCATCAAAAGTTGGGAAATCAGGTCTATCTTTAAAGCGTTCTTTGTTAGTATTAACGAGATAAGCTATCCACTCTTTTTCTGTTCGTCCTTCGGTAAAAGCCTCTTTGACTCCCATTTTCTCAGCAACATCGCTGATCCATTCATAATCAGAACGTCTTTCAAAAGCAGGTTCAACGACTTTTTCTGACAGTAAGAAATAGTTGCCCGTTCCCCAAGTATTACCGATATTCCAACGCTCTAAAAAGCTCGTTTCTGGTAAAACTAAGTCTGCGTATTTGGCTGACGGCGACATATATAGATCACTAACAACGATAAACTCTACTTTAGATTCATCTTCAAGTAACTTAGCTGCCGCATTAACATCAGGGTTTTGATTGACAAGATAGTTACCCGCTAAAGAAAAGATCATTTTGATATTACTATCAAGTTTGTCGACGCCAATAAGGCCGTCTTCTGGCGTCACTTTGCTCGCATCCTCAACAGCTTGCATCCAATTCATAATGGATATTTGTGCAGTTACCGGATTTTTGCCAATATTAGGACCACGAATAGATTGACGGTTACCAATTCCGCCATATCCAGCCGCCCAAGCGCCTTTTTTACCCACATTCCCAGTAATTGCTGCTAATAACGTTGAACCACGGGCGGTACGTTCACCACAAATATGACGTTGTGGCCCCCAACCTTGAATTAAAGCCGCGGGTTTTGTCATCGCATATTCACGTGCTAATTGACGGATAGTATTGGCTGGGACTCGTGTGATTTTTGTCGCCCATTCAGGGGTTTTCGCTATACCGTCTTTTTTCCCTAACAAATAAGCCATTAATGATTCGTTAGCTGGCACCCCTTCTGGCATATGATCTTCATCAAAACCTACCACATATTTATCGATAAACGCTTTATCATGTAAATTTTCGGTCACAATGACATACATCATTGCATCCATCAGTGCATTATCTGTGGTAGGAAGTAATGGGATCCATTGATCAGCTAAAGATTGAGCTGTATCTGAATAACGAGGATCGACAACAATAAATTTGGTCCCATTATTTTTCATTTTTTGAAAATAGTGATTGGTGTGACCAAAAATGGTTTCGTTGGGATTATGTCCCCACAAAATAACTAAAGGCGTATCCGCTAAAGTATCAAGAGAACTTCCTGTTTTAGATACGCCATAAGTATAAGGTGTTACTTTAGCGGTATTCCCTAAGCTCACTGAGTGATAATAAGGAAGATATCCTCCTGTGAGATTAAAGAGTTTTTTCATCATAGTATCACCAGAGAAGATCCCCCCAGTGACGGCGGTATTTACCGTAAGAAAACGGCTTGCTGCACCATGCTGTTGAGTTAATCGTGTTACATTATCAGCAATTAAAGAGGTTGCTTCATCCCAAGAGATACGCTCAAATTTGCCTTCACCGCGCTTACCCACACGTTTCATGGGATATTTAAGTCTATCCGCATGATAAGTGAATTTACGATAACCTCTACCTCTTACGCAGGCTCTCATTATCGGCATTTGTTCATCTAAATCAGCATCTGGTCTTGTGGTAATACGGGTAACAATCCCCTCTTTAACATGAGCTCGGATATCACATTTACCACCACAGTCAAAGGTGCTACATGTTGCGACGACAGTAGCAGGTTTCTCATCAATGTTGGCAATAGGTAGGCTTTTATCAAGATTGGCCTGTGCATTTTGTGCGAAAAAAGGCATACTCACTAATGCTGCACTGGCTTGTACAAAATGACGACGCGTTAATGGCATCCCCTCTTGATTAGCAAGCCTTTTTTCTTGTTTTTTTATAGACATATCATTCTCACATAACTATTTTTATTAATGAAAATGATAAAAGATAGTGGATAACCCTTATTGATACATATCAATACCACTTAATAGGTAAGCGAATGTTTCAAAACTCCATTCGTCTTTGTATGGGATCTGCCATTTTATAAGGAAAAGCTAATTCAAGTTAGCATTAAGTTGTATCAAAAATACATTTAGCTAACTTTACTTAGGAAGTGTTAACAGATGATTAATTTCTGTTGGCAAAACGAAAAGTTAAGAAAATAAAGTGAATAAGATGTTAATCCTTGAATAAAATTTCTTGAGTTCCCTCCTAATTTTTAGTTTTACCAAAGATAATTTAGCAAATACCCTATGACTTCCTTAAAAAATCGAATAATATACCAATCGTGTATAGGGTTAGCGCAAATTATTCTAAATAAGTCACCAAACAAAACACGGGCTTAATCAATCTATATCGTTTTTTACATTCAGAATTATTTCTATGCGTACCATTATTCCCCTTACCAATTACAGCAATGTGTGTTAAAATTGACACATATCAATATTTTTATTTGTAATGAGCAAGCTTATGATCCCAGAAAAACGCGTCGTTCGCCGAATCCAATCTGGCGGTTGTGCAATCCACTGTCAAGATTGCAGTATTAGCCAGCTCTGCATCCCGTTTACTTTAAACGAGCATGAGCTTGATCAACTGGATAATATTATCGAGCGTAAAAAACCTATCCAGAAAGGTCAAACCTTGTTTAAAGCCGGTGATGAGCTGAAGTCACTTTATGCCATTCGTTCAGGAACTATTAAAAGTTATACGATCACTGAAGAAGGCGACGAACAGATCACAGGTTTTCATCTTGCAGGTGACTTGGTTGGATTTGATGCCATTATCAACACCGAACACCCAAGCTTTGCACAAGCTCTTGAAACATCAATGGTTTGTGAAATACCATTTGAAACACTAGATGATTTATCAGGCAAAATGCCTAATTTACGTCAACAGATGATGCGTCTAATGAGTGGCGAAATCAAAGGTGACCAAGAGATGATCTTACTGCTATCAAAGAAAAATGCAGAAGAACGTTTAGCCGCCTTTATTTATAACCTCTCTCGCCGCTTTGCGCAGCGCGGTTTTTCACCTCGTGAGTTCCGTTTAACCATGACTCGTGGTGATATTGGTAATTACTTAGGCCTGACAGTAGAAACCATTAGCCGACTATTAGGTCGTTTCCAGAAAAGTGGTATGTTAAGTGTAAAAGGTAAATATATCACTATTGAAGATAGTGAAATGTTAAGTGAACTCGCAGGCAAACTGCCTTCCTCAACAGAAGCTTAATCTTTTACATTACATCACCTATTTTTATAACGGGGCACACAAATTTGTGTCCCGTTTTCTATTTTGTGCTATTGCATTTTAGCTTCTTGGGTTATCTTTAAAAATGTAGATGGATAAATCCAGCCCTAAAGAGGATATAGCAATGGAAAAATATCAAAACCTTCTCGTTGTCATTGATCCTAACCAAGATGACCAACCAGCACTACGTCGTGCTGTTTATATCGTTCAGCGTAATGGTGGGCGGATAAAAGCTTTTCTACCTGTTTATGATCTCTCATATGACATGACCACCCTTTTATCTCCCGATGAACGTAATGCGATGCGCAAAGGCGTGATTAATCAAAAAACTGCTTGGATAAAACAGCAAGCTCGCTATTATCTTGAAGCCGGCATTCAAATCGACATAAAAGTGATTTGGCATAACCGACCGTATGAAGCCATTATTGAAGAAGTGATCACCGATAAGCATGACTTACTGATTAAAATGGCTCATCAACATGATAAGTTAGGCTCCTTAATTTTTACTCCCCTAGATTGGCAATTGTTAAGAAAATGCCCTGCTCCTGTATGGATGGTAAAAGATAAAGAGTGGCCGGAATACGGCACTATTGTTGTCGCCGCTAATCTGTCCAATGAAGAGTCATATCATGATGCATTAAATTTAAAGTTAATTGAATTAACTAACGATTTATCTCACCGTATACAAAAAGATCCAGACGTTCATTTACTCAGTGCCTACCCTGTTGCACCCATTAATATTGCAATTGAGTTACCTGACTTTGATCCTAATCTTTATAACAATGCCTTGCGTGGACAACACCTTATAGCGATGAAAGAGCTTCGCCAGAAATTCTCTATTCCTGAGGAAAAAACACATGTCAAAGAAGGATTGCCTGAGCAAGTTATCCCTCAAGTATGCGAAGAGCTAAACGCGGGTATTGTCGTATTAGGTATTTTAGGGAGAACCGGACTTTCTGCCGCTTTCTTAGGCAATACAGCAGAACAGCTGATCGACCATATAAAATGTGATTTACTCGCTATCAAACCTGATGGCTTTACCTGTCCTATCACTGTTGATTCAGATAACGAATAACGCTTTTAATACTGTATAACAAAACGCCCGCTATCACTTAAATAGTCGGGCGTTTTTTATTAAAGATTATTTGCTAAACAGATCACAAGGCTTTTAAAATCGCATCGACACTGGCTTTAGCATCACCAAATAACATTTGGGTATTTTCTTTAAAGAATAATGGATTTTGTACCCCCGCATAGCCGGTATTCATAGAGCGTTTAAACACGATCACGTTTTGAGCTTTCCATACCTCTAATACCGGCATACCTGCTATTGGACTATTAGGATCGTCTTGTGCGGCTGGGTTAACAGTATCATTTGCACCAATAACTAAAACGGTATCTGTATCAGCAAAATCATCATTGATTTCATCCATTTCTAAGACAATATCGTAAGGTACTTTCGCTTCTGCTAACAATACATTCATATGCCCCGGTAGACGACCCGCAACTGGATGAATACCAAAGCGTACTTTTATACCACGCTGACGAAGCTTTTCTGTTATATCATGTACTGGGTATTGTGCTTGTGCCACTGCTAAGCCATAACCCGGCGTAATAATCACTGAAGTTGAGTTTTTCAATAGTTCAGCAACTTCTTCTGCGGTTGTTTCACGATATTCCCCCATCTCTCCTTCGTCACTGGAGCTGCTACCATCTGTACCAAAACCACCGGCAATCACGCTAATAAATGAGCGGTTCATTGCTTTACACATGATATAAGAAAGAATAGCGCCCGATGAACCCACTAATGCCCCTGTCACAATTAACAAATCGTTGCTTAACATAAAACCAGCAGCAGCGGCGGCCCACCCCGAATAAGAGTTCAACATTGACACAACAACAGGCATATCCGCACCACCAATGGAGGCAACTAAATGCCAACCAAATGCTAATGCAATGACAGTCATCACAATCATTAAAAAGACTTGTAAACCAACACTGTCAGTTTTAACAAACCAGATCATTAATAAAAATGAAATAACTAAAGCCGCTAAATTAAGTTTATGGCGATTAGGCAACATCATAGGTTTGGATGACATTTTGCCACTTAGCTTGCCATAAGCGACAATGGAGCCGGTAAAAGTAACCGCACCGATAAAGATACCTAAAAAGACTTCTGTGAGATGAATGTTGGCCATTACAGGATCAATGGCAGGATTGTGATCTAGATAACTATTAAAACCAACCAGAACCGCGGCTAAACCTACAAAACTATGCAAAATAGCCACTAACTCTGGCATTTGCGTCATTTCAACTTTTTTGGCTAAACGGATACCAATAACGGCACCAATAACCATAGCAACAATGATCCAACCTACATTATCAGCATAAGGCCCAAAGATAGTCGCAAATAACGCGATAGCCATCCCTGCAATACCAAAGTAATTCCCCTGTTTTGAGGTTTCATGTTTGGATAACCCTGCAAGGCTAAAAATAAATAATATTGCGGCGACAATATATGCCGCTGTAACAACACCGCTGGACATAATTGTCTCCCTTATCCTTTACGGAACATTTTCAACATACGTTGAGTGACGGTAAATCCACCAAAAATATTAATACTGGCAATTAAAATAGCGATAAATGAGAAAAAGCTTACCCAACCACCACTACCGATTTGTAGTAATGCACCAACGACAATGATACCTGAAATGGCATTTGTCACTGACATTAATGGGGTGTGCAATGAATGGCTGACATTCCAAACAACGTAATAACCAACAACACAAGAAAGTGCGAAGACAGTAAAGTGTGATAAGAACTCTTTTGGCGCAACATTAGCCAACCATGCGAACAGTAAAAAGGCAATAGCCAATAAACCATATTTTTTCCACGGGGAAATAGGTTTTGCAACGGGTTTTTCTTGGGGTTTTGCAGCAGGAGCTGCTTTAGGTTGCACCGAAACTTGAATAGGAGGCGCCGGCCATGTCACTTCCCCTGCTTTAATAACGGTAACACCGCGAATAACCACATCATCAAAATCAATATTGATATTACCATCTTTTTCTTTACATAGTAATTTCAATAGGTTAACTAAGTTAGTACCATAAAGTTGAGATGATTGAGCCGGTAACCGGGCGGCTAAATCAGTATAACCAATAATTTTTACACCATGTTCAGTGGTAAAAATCTCACCAGGAACGGTATATTCACAGTTACCACCATTTTGGGCTGCCAAATCGACCACCACACTGCCTGGTTTCATTGAATCAACCATCTTTTTAGTGATTAAACGTGGTGCAGGTTTTCCTGGAATTAGTGCTGTTGTAATAATGATATCAACATCTTTGGCTTGCTCTGCAAATAATGCCATTTCTGCATCAATAAATGCTTTTGACATCACTTTAGCATAGCCATCACCACTTCCCGCTTCTTCTTTAAAATCAAGCTCTAGGAACTCAGCGCCCATACTTTGCACTTGCTCTTTGACTTCAGGTCGAGTGTCAAATGCACGAACAACAGCGCCTAAACTACCTGCGGCCCCAATAGCGGCAAGTCCAGCGACACCCGCACCAATCACCATCACTTTGGCTGGTGGTACTTTACCTGCAGCGGTAATTTGCCCAGTAAAGAAACGGCCAAATTCATGAGCGGCTTCAACTACGGCACGATAGCCGGCAATGTTCGCCATTGAACTTAATGCATCTAAAGATTGTGCACGGGAGATACGCGGTACACTATCCATAGCCATTACATTAATCTCTTTTTCAGCTAATTTTTCTAGCAATGGTGCATTTTGTGCGGGCCAGATAAAACTAATTAAAGTCGAGCCTTTTTTGAGTAAAGCAATTTCATCTTCTAGGGGGGCATTAACTTTTAAGATAATGTCGGATTGCCAAATATTTTGACAATCTAAGATCTCAGCCCCTGCTTGTTGATAAGCGTCATTATCGAAACTAGAAGCAATGCCAGCTTCATTTTCTATCGCGACTGTAAATCCTAATTTCAAGAGTTGTGTGACTGTAGCAGGTGTTGCTGCAACTCTTGTTTCGTTAGAAAGTCGCTCTTTGGGTATACCAATTCGCATAATTTTCCCTTCTTATCCATCCGAAAACTGTTAAAATTTCATGGCTAATTTCATTAATATGCAAAAAAATTGTTAAGCATTATCATTCACATGCCATTTATTGGGGTACTAATAACCTACTGAAAATAAAACCAATAATCTAGATCTGTGTAAAGCTAAAATTGAACTTAATGCGATCATTTTAGTCGAAAAGGCATATTAATGAATTATTCACTATATTTAAGTAAATATCTGGTAACATATACTGGTCATTTGACCCAGTGGCTATTCACTAAATAAAATAATGCGACAAACGCTATTATTACATGTAATAATTGCACTCTATGTGATAGATCACTATGTTCAGCACATGACCAATATTAATTGCGCAAGGCGGAAGGATTTTGTATGAAGCTGAAAACCTCAGTCATCGCAGCAGCGGTGTTATCTTTAACTAATATTACTGTTGCGCAGGCTGCACAGGAACTGTCTCCAGAACAAGCGGCAGAGCTAAAACCATTTGAAAGAATTACAGTCATCGGTCGTTTTAATGCGATTTATGAAGCAGCTGACGCAGTATCTCGTCGTGCTGATAAAATCGGTGCTGATAGTTTTTACATTCAAGGTCTAGATGATATCAGTGATAGTGGCAACATGAGTGTGACTGCCGATCTGTATCGAAAAGATGCACCAAAAGCAACTGAAGAAGAATACCGCGTATTTCATGGTGTAAAAGAATTACCAAAACCTGAAGCTATTTTGCTACAGCCTTTTGATACCGTTACTATTCATGGTTACTATCCAACAACACCTGATATTAATAACGAAATCGGGAAAGAAGCAGCAAAAAAAGGTGCAGCATCATTCTTTATTGTCCGTAATATCTCGGTAAATGATGGTGGTAACCAAGAAGTTACTGCTTATATCTATAAAAAAGATGCCCCTAAAAGAGCCATACAGTCTTCAGAAGCCGTGGTTCCTTATGACTCTGATGCGGGTCGAGCGCTTATTGCCGAAGGTGGAAGTGCAGCCAATAAAGTTGAAAAACCAGGACTTGCGTCAAATAGTGACTTTGATAGAAATGTAGGTGTATTTGCTGAAACACAATCATCAGGTAAAAGCGGACGTTACACTGTCACCTTACCTGATGGCACTGAAATTCAAGAGGTTAATAAAGCAGCGGCTGCATTAATGGAACCTTTTGATACCATTACTTTCAGTGGTTATTTTGTGAACTCACCGGAAGTTTCTTATCAAGTTGCTAAACGTGCCGCAGAGAAAGGTGCAAAATACTACCATATTACTCGTGAATGGCAGAGTAATGGTGGTACGGTAACAATCACCGCTGATTTATTTAAATAATCTGTTGTTACTTTCTCTTTTAAAAACCTTGCTCTATGCAAGGTTTTTTTATACTTGTCCAAATAACCTCACTCAATTTCTTATCCTTGTGCATAAAATTTATGATTTTATGCATAGACAACCAAGTCAACTCTCCGTAAAATCTCGCTGTTTTTTAGTGGTTTTATCTTTGTCTTAAATTAACAGATTCATATTTATGCTAATTATTAAACCAAAAACAAGAAAATACGCTATTTATTCACAATTTTAATCATGCAGGAACTTATCTTTGAATAAAAAACTTGGTTTAATGTCACTAACAGCGTTAGTGCTAAGCTCAATGGTTGGTGCAGGTGTATTCAGTTTGCCTCAGAATATGGCTGAGGTTGCAAGCCCTGCGGCACTGATTATCGGTTGGATAATAACAGGGGTTGGCATCCTTTTTCTCGCCCTATCATTGTTATTGCTTTCTCGCTTAAGACCTGATCTTGATGGCGGTATTTTTACCTATGCGAAAGAAGGATTTGGTGAATTTATTGGCTTTTGTTCTGCTTGGGGCTATTGGGTCTGTGCGGTAGTTGCCAATGTCTCTTATTTAGTCATCGTTTTCGCTGCTGTGAGTTTTTTTACCGACAGCCCTAATAATATTATTTTTGGTGATGGTAATACATGGCAGGCATTGTTGGGTGAATCAATCTTACTTTGGGTTGTGCACTTTTTAGTTCTACGAGGTGTGCAAACAGCCGCTAGTATCAATTTAATGGCCACGATGGCAAAATTAATACCATTGGGGTTATTTATTATTGTTGCCCTACTTGCCTTTAATATGGATATTTTTACCCTTGATTTCGAAGGGATAAAAATGGGCGTGCCCGTTTGGGAACAAGTAAAAAATACCATGTTAATTACTTTATGGGTATTTATTGGTATTGAAGGGGCCGTTGTCGTATCTGCAAGAGCAAAAAATAGAAGAGATGTTGGTTTAGCGACAATATTTGCGGTTGTGATCGCGCTGATTATTTATATTCTCGTTACCCTATTATCTCAAGGATTAGTTAGCCAACCAGAGCTTGCTATGATGAAAAACCCATCTATGGCACCTTTACTGGTTCAACTAATTGGAAATATAGGTGAGATAGTTATTGCCGCCGGCCTTATTCTATCGGTATGTGGCGCTTATTTAAGCTGGACAATTATGGCTGCTGAAGTCCCTTATATTGCCGCATTACACCACTCTTTTCCCAAACAACTAAGTAAACAAAATCACAATGATGCGCCTTCCTCTTCCTTATGGTTTACTAATTTAGCTGTTCAATTATCACTAGTATTAATTTGGCTTACTGGTAGTAATTACAATACCCTACTGACCATCGCGTCAGAAATGATCCTTGTTCCTTATTTCCTGGTTGGTGCTTTCTTATTTAAAGTTGCCATAGAACGCAGTAGCCGAGGATTATTACTGATAGCAATACCTGCAAGCCTCTATGGTTTATGGTTACTTTATGCATCAGGTGTAATTAATTTATTGCTTTCCGTCGTTCTCTATGCACCCGGTGTATTAATATTTTTATATTCACGAAAACAATATAAAGATAAACAGTCATTAAATACTAGTGAAAAAATACTACTGATGATGGTATTAATTGGCGCAATTCCTGCTTGTGGCTATTTAGTATTTAATTAAGATCTATATTCCCCCTTGAGAAAGAAGCAAGGGGGCATCTCTTTCCCTTCACTCCCCTTTTTTTCTACCCAAGCTTCTCTTGTTCATTTCCTTAAGCTTTGTAATTAGAAATTGAATAACGCCATGTTTTGATTACTTAGCAAGTAAATATTATTGATGATGGTTAGGTGCATTATATTAGAGAAATAAATTGTATGTTGTAACTAATTATTTTATTAATTGACCACAATTTACCCATATAATTTTTATATAAAATTCATTTTTTATATGATGTTTTTTAAAAATCTAGTGAATAACACAATAAAATATATTATTTTTAGTTAATACCTCCATGTAGAGTATAATACACAGACAGATAAGCTGATTTTCTAACAAAAAGCAGATAAATACACTTTATTTACTTTTTGTTAGAAAACTATATTATCCACTCCGTCGCAACAAATAGGATAAACCTATTGCATTATCAAATTATTTATTAAAGGAAAAACGATGAAAATAAAAAATCATATCAGATTACTATCTGCATTATTAGTTATCTCTTCTAGCATGAATGTATTAGCAGATAATAGCAAAACAACAGAAAAGAAAAATAGCAATATTATTAATTTTAGTGGAACAGTAACATCAACATCCTGCAATATAGAAAGCCCTAATTCTCTTATCACTTTGCCCGCAATTAATAAATCGGAAATAGTCTCAGATAAAGATTGGGCCAAAGCCAAAAGCAGTACAGGTAGTAATTTTGAAATTAAACTATTAGATTGTGGCAATAATAATGCAACATTAACATTTAACGGCACTGATTTAGCCGGTGAAAATAAAATCATGAAGAATAAAAGCATCACAAATAATAGTGCTAAAGGAGTAGGAATTTTCATTCGTAGTGATGAAGGTAATAAAAATATTATTCATTTAAATGGTAACCAAGCAATAACTAAGAGAATTGAAAATAAAACAGCAACTTATAAATTCCATGCCAATTACGCGAGTTATCTTCCAAATCCAACATCAGGAACTGTCAATACATCAGTAAATTTTACCGTTAAATATTCTTAATTAAAAAAACACAGGATTATTTTATTATGAAGTATAATGTTTATATTTTATTTATCATAATTCTGTGTTCTACTTTTTTTACACAAGCAAATGTAATTTATAGTGGAACACGGTTTATCTATAATGAAGACGATAATGATATTATTATTAATATAAAAAATAAAAACTCCGCTACTGATTATTTAATACAAAGCTGGATCACAAAGGATGAAAATGATAAAAATACACCTTTTATGATTACCCCACCTTTATTTAAATTAAATAAAGAACAATCTGCAATTTTGCGAATTGCCAAAATCACATCAATAGCTCAAACAGATCGTGAAAGTCTTTTTTATATAAATAGCAAAGCGATCCCTATAGCTGAATCAAAAAATAATAGTATTCATATATCAATTAAGTCAGTGTTTAAATTATTTTACCGACCACATGGCTTAACAGAAACAGTTGAAGAAGCGACAAAAAAAATTATTTTTTCTATAAATAATAAAAAAGAAATGATAATAAAAAACAACTCTGAATACTACTTCACTATTATAAATATTTTTTCTAATGGGGAAAAAAAAGAGATCTCAGTCATGCTATCCCCTTTTAGTGAAATTAATATAGGAAAAAATCATTTTGGTACAGCTAAAGTAGGCTGGAGCTATATAAATGATTTTGGTAATGAAGTTAATATTAACATAAAAAATAGCGAATAGTATTAATTATGATAAAGTTATCTCCTATTTCTTTACTCTTATTATTTACGCCCTATGTATATGCAAATGCACTTTACTTACAAGCAATTGAAAACCACAATGGAAATATTGATTTTTCACTCTTGCTTAATGAAAATTTTCTCGAAGGAACCTATAACATAACAATTTATATAAATAACAATAAAAAACAAAATTCTGAGATATCATTTAAAAACAAAAACAATAACTTAACTCCAATAATAACTCTATTTGATTTAAAACAATGGGGAATAAACACCAATTATTACGAGCCTTTAAAAAATAAGTTAGACAACGATATCGTTGACTATGATTTATTAAAAAAATTATTTAATATAAAATTAGAAATTAACAAACAGTCGATTTACTTTAAAGTACCATTAATTGCGATAGAAAAAAACACTTCATATTCCAAAGAAAAATTGGATGATGGTGATAATGCTGCTTTCATTAAATACCACTATCAAGGCCATTATTATAAACAAAATAGTTTAAATGGACAACACATACATAACCTACAGCTATATAATGGAATTAATTTATTTGCATGGCGTTATCGTCAAGATCTAAACTATAATAATAATAATTCTTTTTCTATAAACCAGCAATATGTATATAGGACACTTAGAAATATTAATTCTATTTTAACTATGGGTGATTTCTATGCTTATTCTCCTAACTTAAACACTTATAAAATACTAGGCGTGCAAATCAATAGCGATAATGCAATGAAAGATGGCTCCCTAGTAGGTTATGCACCCATTATAAGTGAAACCGCCTATACCTATGCAGAAGTTAGCATTGAGCAAAATGGAGAAACACTATATAGCACATCTGTACCACCTGGGCCATTTACTCTTAATAACCTTCCCTCTTTAGGTACAAATGGTGAATTAGTATTAATTATAAAAGAAGAAAATGGCGAAGTAAGAAAGAAGAAAATCTGGAATTATTCTTCACAGTATTTATTAAGAAAGAACCAATGGAATTATTACTATACTATGGGTTTAGTAAACAATCCTCAAAAAAGACAGTTTCCTTCTAATAAGAAAAAAGAACTATTAACTCAATTGAATTTAAGCTATGGAGTGAGCAATTATTTAACGACAATGATAGGAGCTGAAAAAAAAGGAGATGATATTAAAGCACTTATTGGAAATACCCTAGGATTAAATATCCTGGGTATAGTCTCATTAGAAAACGCTTGGATTAGAGAGAAATATCATCAACAATATCAGTCCAATAAGATTAATTACCAAAAAGTATTTTCTATGGAAAATACAACTATTTCATTAAACTCATCATTCTACTTTAGATTTAAAGAGAATTATGCTGTAAATAAAGAATATAAGAAATATGATTTAGGATTTCACTTTTCACAATCATTAAATAATAATATTGCTTTAACGTTGGGGTATAATATTGCAACCTATTATCACTCAAAAGAAAAAAGCCAACGACTTTTTATTAATACTAGTTCAAATTATAAAAAACTTTCCTATTCATTAGAGCTAGAGAATAGCAAAGATCAGTACAGCAATAATAATCAATTATCAATTTTTTTAAATTATCCTATTGGTCAAGATCTCTCTCATTGGGTAACAGCAAGGATCAATTATGATAATAGAGAAAAATATTTTCATGAGAATATTTCATTTAGTGGAAATACATTAGAAAATAATCGGTTAAATTACAACCTTAATTTTTCTAAAAATAATAAAGAACACTTAGATTCATCAATGAAAATTAGTTATTTAAGTAGGATAGCCAAACTAAATATAAACTCTCGATTTAATAAAGATAGTTATTCTTTAGGCTATGGACTCAATGGCGGCATTGTGTTTCATAATGGAGGAGTAACTTTAGCACAAGATCTAAATGATAGTTTTGCTATCCTAAATTTTGCAGGTGCTAAGAAAGTAAAAATAATAGGAAAGCCAACAATAGAATCAGACCGAAGAGGTTATTTAATCATTCCTAATTTAACTAGTTACCATAACAATAAGTTCCACATTGATGCGAAATCATTAGATTATAATTATAATATTGATAATTATAGCTATCATTTAATTCCTACTAAAGGAGCTATTATTGCAAAAAATATTAAGATAACTAAAGGAGAAAGTGCTTTATTTACATTTAACCAAAACATTCCTTTTGGTGCAACAGCCTATGTGAAAAATTCTGATGGCACCCTATCCGATATATCCTATGTAAATGAAGATAATAAATTATATATTTCTAATTTACCCATCTTAGGAAAGATTTTTGTAAAATGGGGAAGTTCCAACAAACAACAGTGCTCATTTAACTATCAATTAAATGATAATGAAAAACAAAATAGAATTTATTTTAAAACTGTAAATTGCATTAAAGAGGAATAATATATAAAAATGAAATACATTATTATTTTAATTTATTTACTCTCATTCCATTGTTATTCTGATGAATCAAAATTTAGTAACAATTGCGTTTATGACGATATAAAAGACAATGGTTTTATTCCAGTACATAATATTAGATTTAAAGCTAGTGATATTGATTTAGGTGTCGATATTGGCCAACCTATCGCAGAAATGAGTTTTACTGATGCCGCTCTATCTACGTCAATTCTTCATTGTAAAAAGAAAGTTGATCTAAAATTAATCATTAACGCAAGGCATTATAAAGATGATATTTTCAAAACAAATATTCCAGGAGTTGGCTTTAAGATATCATTTAATAAAACACCTTTTAACTTAGTAGGCGATGAGTTTAATGTAACGCCTGAATATGCAAATGTCTGTAACGCTCAAACTAGAAAAGAAGGATATAAAAATATTTATTGTACTGATAGTTGGCCAAGACTATATATTCAATTAATAAAAATAGGTGAAATCGTTCTAGAACCTCTGAGCGACATATTTGTTATAGATGATTTTCTTGTTTATACATTAGATAATAAAAAATTTACTTATAATAATTTGATTATTGAGAAGCCTCAGAATAAAGTTTGCGAACTTAATATTGAACAACCTAATATTGAATTAGCGCCTGTAGAAAAAAACAGTTTAAGCGATTCAATACCCGCTAATGAAACACATTTTTCTATTGGTGTTATTTGTAACCAAGATACATTAGTTTCATTAAAGCTTGATGCACCTGCTATTTATAAAAGTAGAAATACTAATTTATTAACACTTCTAAATAATGGCACCCCTTCTGGGGTAGGTTTATCAATTAAATATAATGATAATAAATATTATTTAGGTAATGTTATTTATAATAGCGTTCATAGAACACCTTCGACGGAATATACTTTTCCTTTTTCAGTAGGTTATGTGAAAATGAATGAAAACATCTTGCCTGGCAAGGTAACATCACAAATTAATGTAAACTTAGAATATAAATAATTTATTTCCCCTATGAAAAAACATTTAACTCCTATTATCATGTTATTAATATTACTACCTGTGTTTTCTGTAAATGCTTATTATATCTATGAAACTAGCTGTGAATACATAATGGATGATAATAAATCAAAAGAGAACCAAGAAGTTATATTGAAGATATCAAATTGTCCATCAATAATAAAAAACGCTAATAGAATATTGAATATTAAAAAGAACACTGCCATTTCAATAAAAAATAGCGCAATAACATCTTTTATCTTAGACAGTAATAAAGTGGTTTTAGCTGACAATATTAATGATCAATTTACCATTTCAGTACATTATCAATAATAGTAGTATATAAACCCACAATGGCCATAACTCACCATTGTGGGTTTATCTATCAGCTTTAACTTAATGAGATAGACTCAATAGCTTGTAAGATGCGTTTATCAGAGATGGGATAAGGCGTTCCTATCTGTTGAGCAAATAAACTCACTCTTAATTCCTCTATCATCCAACGAATATTTTGTACCTCTTCTTGCTGTTTTTGCTTCTCGGTTAACTTAGCTAACCACTGTTGCCACTGCAAAATGACATTTTCAACTCGGCTCATTTGTGCTCTATCACGGTTAGGATCAATCGCTAATTTCTCCATACGTTTTTCAATGGCACTGAGATAGCGAGGAATATCCGCAAGACGTTTCCAGCCATGGGATGTGACAAATCCGGGGAAAACTAATTGATTAAGTTGTGCTTTAATATCAGATAATGCAAAAGCGACACTAATATCAACCCGCCCTTTTAAGCGTTTATTAATCGCAAATACTTGAGTTAAAATAGACTCAACTTGTTTAGCAATTTCGACAACAACATCGTTTAATTCAGCACGGACATAATCTTGGAGTTTTTGGTATTGCTCTTCTTGCCATATTAATCCCCCATAAGAAGCAATGAGTTTATCAACCCCACAAGCGATACAGTCATCAATCAGATCTAGCACCTTGCCATAAGGATTAAAATAAAGACCTAATTTTGCTTTATTAGGCAATTTTTCATGCAAGTATTTAATGGGTGAAGGAATATTAAGTAGTAATAACCGTCTTATCCCCTGCCACATTGCCGCTTGTTGCTCTGTTTCTGTTTCAAATAGCTTGATACCAACACTATTCTTTTCATCCACTAATGCCGGATAGGCTTTAACTGAATAGCTACCACGCTTTTGTTCGTAGCGTTGTGGCAAGTCACCAAAACTCCAAATATGTAAATCTTGCTGCTCAATACCATCATCTGCTACCGCTGATAATGTTTCTTGAACTTTGTCCTTTAAACGTGCTTTTAACTGATTAAGATCTTTTCCTTCCGCAAGGGTTTTATTGTTGTCACCAACAACTCGAAAAGTCATTTTTAAGTGATCGGCCACTTGCTCAAGTTGCCAACTATCACGTTCGACCGTAACGCCGGTCATTCTACGTAGCTCTTTTTCTAATTTATCGAGTAATTCACCTTCAGGGGTAACCACTCGTTCTAAAAAAGCTGAAGCGTAGTTAGGCGCAGGAACAAAATTACGACGTATAGGTTTAGGTAATGATTTTATTAAGGCAACGACTAATTCATGACGAATACCCGGAATTTGCCAATCAAAACCTTCATCTTTAACCTGATTTAAAATCGGTAATGGAATATGGACAGTGACGCCATCTGCTGCTGTACCTGGCTCAAACTGATAAGTTAAGCGTAATTTTAAATTATCTTGATGCCAATAATTTGGATAATCTAATGCACTAACACGTTTAGCATCTTCTTTGATAAGCATGCTTTTTTCAAAGCTCAGCAAATCAGGTGAATTCTTTTGCGCTATTTTCCACCATTTATCAAAATGGCGGGTAGAGATAACATCTTGTGGTATTCGTTGATCGTAGAATGTAAACAGCGTTTCATCATCTACTAAAATATCGCGACGACGTGATTTATGCTCTAGCTCTTCAACCTCGGTACGTAATTTTAAATTTTCACGGAAAAAAGCATGCCGAGTTTGCCAATCGCCCTCTACCAACGCATGGCGAATAAATAACTCTCGACATAATAGTGGATCAATTTTGCCATAATTTACTAATCGTGAGGCCACAATAGGTAAACCATATAAGGTGACTTTTTCATTAGCCATTACCGCACCCTGTGCTTTTGACCAATGAGGCTCACTATAGTGATATTTAACTAAGTGGGTCGCGATAGGTTCAATCCATTCCGCTTCAATGCGTGCAGCAATGCGCCCCCATAACCGTGATGTTTCGACTAATTCTGCCACCATGGTCCATTTTGGCGGTTTTTTAAATAACCCAGAGCCGGGATAAATAGCAAAACGCGCATTTCTCGCGCCAGTAAACTCTTGCTTATCGCTATCTTTTTGTCCGATATGTGATAATAGCCCACTTAATAAAGCCACATGAATACTTTTAAAATCGGCCGGTTGGCTATTAATTGGAAAACCTAATTCCTTCACAACTTGGCGTAGTTGCGTATAGACATCTTGCCATTCCCTAACTCGCATAAAGTTTAAAAACTCTTGGCGACAGTGTTTCCGAAACTGAGAGTGACTCAACTCTTTCTGCTGAGTTTTTAAATAGTCCCATAAATTGAGTAATGAAAGAAAATCTGAATCTTTATCTTGGAAACGACGATGTTTTTCATCTGATGCTTGTTGCTTGTCCATCGGTCTTTCACGAGGATCTTGAATAGAAAGCGCCGATGTGATCACCATTAATTCTCTAACTGCACCATATTTGCGTGCTTCAAGAACCATTCTCGCTAATCTTGGATCGATAGGAAGCTGAGCTAATTGTTTCCCCATCGGCGTCAAACGATAAGCACCTTTATTATCAGTACCCTCTTGTAAGGCACCCAGCTCTTCTAATAAGCGTACACCATCTTGTATATTGCGTTTATCGGGCGCTTGTACAAAAGGAAATCCGCTAATATCCCCTAATCCTATCGAGGTCATTTGTAAAATAACCGAAGCAAGATTGGTTCTTAGTATTTCAGGATCGGTAAATTGCGCACGGGAAATAAAATCATCTTCAGAATAAAGACGAATACAAATACCATCAGAAACACGACCGCAACGCCCTTTTCTCTGATCCGCAGAAGCTTGAGAGATAGGCTCTATGGGTAAGCGCTGAACTTTGGTTCGATAACTATATCGACTAATACGTGCATAACCCGTATCAATCACATATTTAATGCCCGGTACCGTAAGAGAGGTTTCGGCAACATTGGTTGCTAATATGATGCGTCTTCCGGTATGAGGCTGAAATATCCGGTTTTGCTCACTATTAGAAAGACGAGCAAATAGGGGTAAAACTTCGGTATGACGCAGTTGTAATTTATTTAATGCCTCTGCGGTATCCCTTATCTCACGCTCACCGCTCATAAAAATAAGAATATCACCCGCACTTTCTCGACTTAACTCGTCAATCGCATCAATAATGCCCTCAGTCATATCCTTATCACTATCCAAAGCGTCACCACCAATAGGACGATAGCGCACTTCAACCGGATAAGTTCGGCCAGATACCTCAATAATAGGAGCTTGATTAAAATGCTTAGAAAAACGCTCGGGATCGATAGTGGCAGAAGTAATAATCACTTTTAAATCTGGGCGTTTGGGTAAAAGCTGCTTTAAATAACCAAGAATAAAGTCAATATTTAAGCTACGTTCATGGGCTTCATCGATAATAATAGTATCATATTGTAATAACAACTTATCTTGTTGTAGTTCAGCTAATAAAATCCCGTCAGTCATTAACTTAACTAGCGTGTTATCACCAACATGATCACTAAAACGAACTTTATAACCGACAGACTCACCTAATGTTGTATTTAATTCATGGGCAATTCGCTCTGCGACAGAGCGTGCAGCTAAACGTCGAGGCTGCGTATGCCCAATATAACCTTTTACGCCTCGCCCTAATTCGAGACAAATTTTCGGGATCTGAGTTGTTTTACCCGACCCCGTTTCCCCTGCAATAATAACCACTTGGTTATCTTTGATTGCATTGTAGATAGCCTCTTTTTTCTGGCTAACAGGCAAGTTTTCTGGATAAACAATTTTAGGACAGTGAATTTGTCGATTTAATATACGCTGTTTTGCGACAATAATATCCTGCTCAATCTCGCTTAATACCGCCTGTTTCGACGTTTCTTTACTTATTTTATCAACGCCACGTAAGCGTTTTCTCAATCGTTGCTGATCCCGCAACGAGAGTTGCTCTATCTCTTTGTAGAGCATCGCAGATGATAGTGCCACCTTTTGTTATCCTTTTTGAGGTTTATTTAACCCAATAATATTGTTGCCATGATATCACAACAGCCAATTTGCACATAAAGGGTTGATGAATTTTCTTATTCTATGAATATATATAATCAATAAATTTGAATAGCATATTCAAACGATTATGGTGTGAAATTTTTCAGATAAGATAAAATTTGGTCTATATAAACATAACAGATATTTACCGAGAGAATAAAATGAACAAGCTTCTTGTACTAAAATCCAGTATTTTAGAAAATTACTCGCACAGCAATAAAATGGCTGACTATCTAATAGAAAATTGGCAAAAGCATCATCAAAATGATCTCATTACCCTACGTGATCTGGCAAAAGATCCCATTCCTGTTTTAGATCAAGCCACATTATTTGCTTTTGGCAAAGATACGGCTATGTTATCGGAACAACAAAAAGCCGCTAGAGCACTCTCTGATACATTAATTAATGAATTAAAAGCACATGATATTATTGTGATCACGGCGCCTATGTATAATTTCTCCATCCCTTCTCAATTAAAACACTATATCGATTTTATTGCGCGTGCAGGCGAAACTTTTAAATATACTGAAACAGGGTCAGTCGGATTACTTGAAGATAAGCAAGTTATTGTATTAACGAGTCGTGGTGGGATCCATAAAGGACAACCCTCTGATTTAATCATTCCATATCTAACACAATTTTTATCATTTATTGGTATTAATAATGTACAGTTTATTCTCACCGAGGGTACTGCGCTAGGCGAAGAATATGCCCAGCAGTCACATGCTCAAGCACAAAAAGAAATAGATTTAATAATTAATAAAGAAATAATGATAAAATAAAAATATATCTAATGGCACCTTTAACTAAGGTGCTATTTATTTATAAATATAATTACACAAAAAAAACCTCTGTTTTTTTTAAAAAAAAACTCAACAGATAAATACTTCACTGTTTACCTATACTTTGATATTTAAATCTAACTTACCCACCATATAAAGTATCTATTTCTAATTATTTAATAAATAAATATTTATTATAATTACATATAACTTGTCAGGCTTCACGTAAATAAATATTATTATCTCGCTCTTAATTATGAGCAAATTTGTAACTACAATTAATAATTAAATGGACTTTAAAATGAAAAAATCATTATTTTCACTATTAATTCTATCTACACTTGCTTTATCAACACAAGCTATTGCACAACAGATTCACCTTGGTGGTTATAATATAGATATCCAAGGCAGAGTAATTGACGAGAAACTAACTTGTGTCGTTCAAGATGTTGCTCCAATTCAATTGGATGATGCTTACATTGATTCTTTACTACTTACTCCTGAAAAACGATTTAGTGTGGATTTTTCTGGCTGTACTAATCAAGAAAGAGCAAGAAAAGTCAAAATAGTTGTTGCACGACAAAACACTACTCATTTAATGAATGCTAGTTCGACAGCAAATGATACCAATGCTCGAGTAGCATTATTGGGTTCTACAGGTGAACTTGTTCCACTTAATGGTGAGCGAGAACAACGTACATTTTATTCGGATGTTGCCGGTGATAGTGGTAGATTAGTATTTTCATTAAAATATGATAGACCTGAATCGATTGATGATGCTGTTACCGCAGGTGCTTTCAAGGCTACCTTATCTCTTGATGCTTACATCACTGATAATATCCAATAAAAACAGCCAAAACTAAATATAATTCTGCTTTAATTTTCAACCCAATAAAAAGTCGGGGAAATACCGGCTTTTTATTTATAGGTTAATACAATAAATAACTTATCTAATGGTTTATTAAAAAATATAAGATTATAAATTGGCAAAAATACCATCAAAATGACCTCATTACCCTACGTGATTTGGCAAAAGATCCCATTCCCGTTTTAGATCAAGCCATATTATTTGCTTTTGGCAAAGATACGGCTATATATAATTTCTCCATCCTCTCTCAGTTAAAACATTATATTGATTTTATTGCGCGTGCAGGCGAAACTTTTAAATATACTGAAACAGGGTCAGTCGGATTACTTGAAGATAAGCAAGTTATTGTATTAACGAGTCGTGGCGGTATCCATAAAGGACAACCCTCTGATTTAATTATTCCATATCTAACACAATTTTTATCATTTATTGGTATTAATAATATACAGTTTATTCTCACCGAGGGTACTGCGCTAGGCGAAGAATATGCACAACAGTCACATGTTCAAGTACAAAAAGAAATAGATTTAATTATTAATAAAGAAATAATGATAAAATAAAAATATATCTAATGGCACCTTTAATCAAGGTGCTATTTTTTATAAATATAATTACACAAATAAAACCTCTATTTTTTTTTAAAAAAACCTTCAACAAATAAACCTTTCACCTTTTACCTATAAGTTAAAATTTAAATCTAACCAACCAAACACAAAAAACATATTTCGCTAATCATTTAACAAAATAATACTAATCATAATTATATATAACTTGTCAAATTTCACGTAAAAAAATATTATTATCTTGCTCTTAATTATGAGCAAATTTGTAACTACAATTAATACTTAAATGGACTTTAAAATGAAAAAATCATTATTTTCACTATTAATTCTATCTACACTTTCTTTATCAACACAAGCTATTGCACAACAGATTCCCCTTGGTGGTTATGGTATAGATATCCAAGGCAGAGTAATTGACGAGAAACTAACTTGTGTCGTTCAAGATATTGCTCCAATTCAATTCGATGATGCTTACGTTGATTCTTTACTACTTACTCCTGTGAAACGATTTAGTGTGGATTTTTCTGGCTGTACTAATCAAGCAAGAGATAGAAAAGTCAAAGTAGTTTTTGCACAACAAAACACTAGTCATTTAATGAATATTGGTTCGACAGTAAATGATACCAATGCACGAGTAGCATTATTGCGTTCTACAGGTGAACTTGTTCCACTTAATGGTGAGAATTCAGAACGTACATTTTCTTCGGAGGTTGCCGGTGAACATGGTAGCTTAGAATTTTTATTAAAATATGATAGACCAGAATCGCTGGATGCTCTTATTACCGCAGGTGCTTTCAGATCTACCTTATCTCTTCATGCTTACGTCACTGATGATATCGAATAAAAAAGGCCAAAATTAAATATAATTTTGCTTTAATTTTTAGCCTAATAAAAAGTCGGGGAAATACCGGCTTTTTATTTATAGGTTAATATAATAAATAACTTAACTAATGGTTAATTAAAAAACATATGATTAAAAAATATATTGTTTATATAATATCATTTGTCTTTACATTCTCATGTTATGCTTCTATTCAAATTAATAAGGATAGATTTTTTTATAAAGAACAAGATAAGGAAATTCTATTTAACATAAGAAATAAAAGCGAACAAAAAACCTATATTATTCAAAGTTGGGTATCACACTATAACAAAGAAGATAATAGTGAGGCACCATTTATCATTTCTCCTAGTTTAATAAGATTAGCACCCAATGAAAATTTTACATTAAAAATTATCAAAACGGATGATATAAAAGAAATCAACCAAGAATCTGTATATAGAGTAAATATAAAATTAGTTCCAGTTATAGATGATGAGATGGCTGATAAAAACCTGCTCCTTATCTCTTTAAACTCAATATATAATCTTTTCTATACACCTAGCAATATTATTAACAAAAGTGATAATAAAGATATTAATTTTTTTATTAATGATGAAAATTTTATTAAAATAAACAACCCCACTCCTTATTTTATTACCATAGCAGAAGCAAAGGTAGATAACATTGATATATTAAATGAGCGAATAACCCTATCGCCATTTAAAAATTACAGTATAAAAAATAAAAAAATAACTAAAAATATTAAAGATAAAAAAGTACATTGGAAGAGAGTCGATGAGTATGAGCAGACTATCATTGCAACCCCAAAGGAACTTATTTATGAGTAAGATAAGTTTTAGACTAAAAACATCTTTGCTATTGATATTAAATGCATACCCTTTCTTTTCTATTGCTAACAATAATATTCATTCTCTATATAAAAGTGTATTGTCAAATATTGATAATAAAACCATCGGCAAGTTATTAAATAATGAACATCCTGATGGTTATTACTCAACAAATATTTATATCAACGAAAATAAAAAAGAAACCATTATTTTATATTATGAAAATAAAGACGGTATATTAACACCAAGGATTAATGTTAATGATTTAATTCGTTTAAATATTGATCCATCTTTTTATAATATTCCTATTGATTTAAGTTCTGATTTGTTATTAAGCGATTACAATATTGATTTTAAATATAATTTCTCCTCGCAATCATTATATTTAACTATTCCACAAAAAGCCTTAGATAATAAAAAAAATATGCTTGCTAGCCAAGTTTTATGGGATGATGGTGTCCCTGCTTTGTTTAGCTCATATTCTTATTTTGGCAAATATAACAATCAAAATAAGATAGAACACAAAATCAGTTTTAACTCAGGTGCTAACTTAGGTGCTTGGCGAGTACGTAGTAAAAGTTATTATCATCATACGCATAAGCAACAGCAATTTAAGCTATACTCATTATATGCTTATCATCAATTAAATACGCTGTTGGCAACGCTTAATGTGGGGGAATTTCGACCAACCAGTAGAATGTTATCAACAGATAAATTAATTGGATTTCAACTTATATCTAGTAATTTGCTCTCTGGTAATGATCTCTATATGAATAGTCCTATCATAGAAGAGATTGCAGAATCTCATGCTGAAATTAAAGTGAAACAACAAGGAAGAACCATTTATGAAACTATTGTTCCTCCTGGGCCTTTTATTTTAAACGATCTACCTGTTATAGGTAGCAATGAATTGGTATTAGAAATAAAAGAAGCAGATGGACGTATAAAAAAAAGTACTCATTACTTTACTACAATGCCAAACCAATTAAAAAAAGGTCGTTATCAATATAATTTTATTTCTGGATATTCTTATGATAGATATAACCAGTTTAATAATCAAAATAATAACCCTATTTTTTTACTGGGTGAGTTCTCCTATGGTATTAATCAAAAAATAACCGCTTATGGTGCAATTAGAAAGAAGCTGAATAGCAATACTTTCTTTTCAGGATTATCATTAGATTTAGGACGCTGGGGGGGAGTAGCCAGTGATATTAGTTATTTTGAACACAATAATCTATTAAAATACCAGTTGCGCTATAATAAACGATGGAGCAATATTGGTACTTCTTTAAATATATCTTCTAGCCATTATCAATCAATAAAATCTGATAGTGTTAGCATTAGAAAAAGTCAAACAGACAACATAAAAAATAGCTATACAATTTCTCTCTTTCAACCGATTAAATCTTTCGGGACATTTTCTATTGGTTATCATCAAAATTCTTATGCCAAAAGAAAAAATGACTTTACAATCAATACTTCTCTATCATCTTCTATAAAAAAAATGAATTATAGTATAAAATATCAATATAAAAATGAAAAATATTATAATGACAATCATTTTTCTTTAAATTTTAATATTCCACTAACAAATAGCTCTCAATCCTATCATTGGGTAAGCAATCAATTTGATTATCATCCAAACAATAAAGGTTATATAAATAGTACGACTATAGGTGGAAGTTTATTAGAACACTATCGCTTAGGCTATTCTATTAATTACCGACGGGATTTTAGCCACCCAAATGCTGGCTATCATACTTCAGTAAATACTCAGTATAAGGGGAGATATCAATCTTATTCTATTAATACAACTAAATCGTCTAATAATAAAACCAATTTAAGATTAGGGATTAATGGTGCAATAGTGTTACATCAAAGTGGAGTAACTTTGGCACCTGACTTAGGTAATACTTTTGCTATTGTAAATACGAATGGCATTGCCGGAATTAAAACTAATCGTTCTTCACAAGCCATTACAGACAATAACGGTAATTTAATATTACCGCACATCATGCCATATCGTAAAAATACTATTGGACTAAACATAAATTCGTTACCTGAGTTTAGTAATACTAAAACTCAAAGTAAAATCATCGTACCTACTTTAGGTGCGGTAGCAAAAATCAATTTCCCTATAAATAGGGGCTATAATGTTTTATTTACCTCAAATACACCAATTCCTTTTGCTGCCAATGTAATGGCATTTGATGATAATAATAATCTCATTTCTAGTGATTCTGTCTATGACCACAATAGAATATTCCTCTCCGGAATAAAAGAAAGCGGAACGGTACAAGTAAAATGGGGAGATACAGAGGAGCAACAATGTTTCTTCCATTATAACGTAAAAAATGAAAGTAAAAATAATTCAATTATTAAGAAACAAATTTATTGCCAATAATGAATAATTTTTATTCTTGAATATTTATGTAAGGTGTTTCTATGAAATCAATAAATATAACATTTTTAATTCCTCTACTATTACTATACTTCCCTTTTATTGCTTTATCTGATAATAGAAGAGGTAGTTTACCAGCGCCAATAAGTTGTAGCTTTGACATACCTAATAGCACTAAAGTTAGAAGTATACGTCCTGATTCTTTCCCTAGCAATTATGCAGGAACCTTAGCTAATGACAGATATTCTAAAAGAATTGCTATAGTTTTTAGTCTTTGTTCAGAAAAGAATACTAAAATAACTTTACGTATTGATAATACAAATATTGATTTTAATAATGGTTACCTTATCAACGATGTAACAGGCTCTGAAGCAAGTGATAATGTGACATTCCAATTAATTGATGATGAAAATAATCCTATTGATTTAAATCAGAAAAATACATTCACTAAAACTATTGATGAAAGTGGTACTGCTTATTTTAATTTCTTTATAAATTATGTCAAAAAAGATAATCTTCGCGCAAAGCCAGGGTATATATCTTCTCGTATTACGTTCATTGTGGAAGCAAAAGATCAGATTGTTGAAAATGATAATGAATTTGCGGGTGTAGAAAACAGAGTACTGTAGTGATAATAAGTATTATCACTATATCAACGCTATGAGAATAATTTAGTCTCTCTTTTATCGCTACTTGGGTAGTGGATATTATTTCTTAATCCACTGCCCATTAATTCCTTTAACAAACTCACCTGAATTGGCTCTTGCCACTAATTTTTCACCCGCTAAACGGGCAACAGATTCAGGAGTCACTTGATTGGTTTTAGCAATTTCAGCATATTTGGCTTTTCTGGCTTGATTGATTTCATTCACCAATATTTGAGCTTGCTTATGGTTTGGTTGCACTAACTCAACATAACCACTAAAAGTTTCCCCTACTAAGCCTTGCGCGCGCGCCTCATCAAGTGTTAAAGCAACGGCATTTGAACTAATCAATGCTGTGATTAATGCAAAACTAAAGAGATATTTTTTATAATTCATTATTCACCCCAGCGTTAGAATATAGCACTATTGTTTTTCAGCAAGTCTTCAACTTGGCGATCTATTTTGACATTAATTTCATGTTCAATCTTAACGTTCATATTAATGTTTATCGGTTTTTCCGGGGTAGCAACCTCTAATCGAATACATCCAGTGAGTGCTGATATGCCGATAGTGAAAATAACAAATAAAAATAGTCTTTTTAAAAATAATAACATCATTCTGACTCACTCCCTAAATCGGATAGGCTCTTTTCTAACCACTCTTCCAATTGCGAACCAAATCGCAAGCTACGCCATAACTGAAAAATATTTTCTTGATGGCGATAATTAAGATTTACTTGTCGCCGTTTGTCTTCCAATGGATTTTTCCCTTGGATTTCCGCTTCAAGCACTAATTCACCTAGGTTGCTTAAATTAACCCGCGTCCAAGAGCGGCTAATCTCTAAATATCGTAACCATGCCATAGCGACACCGGCTGTCATATTGCTATCATCAATAGAGTCAACAAAATCTTTATCAAGCCTGAGGGTTAAGTACGATGAATTAGCCAGCCACCCATCTTTCACTATCCACTGATTGTTATTGATAAAGAAAGGTAATTCGCCACTTACTTTACCTGATGCGGCAAATTGGGTCACCTTCAATAAAGTGAAAAGCCGACTTAACTCTAGATTATCTAATGAGATAATCGCCGCTTCATGCTGTGGTAATGCTAATTTTGCCATAGAAATAGTGCCATCAAGCATAGCAACCTTGACATTAGATAAGACTAAAGGTTTTGCTTCTGTAATAGGGTAAAATCCTTGCAGATCGGCGGTAATGTCTGTCATTTCAAATAAATTATTGACGCGCTTAATCCGTAATTGCACTGGCTGATTTACACCTAGTTGCCATTCATCACCGTTTAAACGCCAAGGTAAAATAAAATCGAGTCCTTCTAATACGCCATCTTTTAGCCACATGCTGCCTTGCTTAACTACTAAATGTCCACCAGCAACTAAACCTTGTTGAGGGGCAATAGAAAAGTCAGCTTGTGTATAAAATTCGCCATTATCTAATGTGATGCCTAATTTTTCTGGCAATAAAGATTGAAAGGCATTGATTGGTTGTGCAGGCCAACGCATCTGCCCTCTTAGCCTTTCACCATCCCAACGTGTATTAATCGTTATCGGTCCAATATTTGGCTTGGCATTGAGCTCGCCTTTCATATTAAAACGAAAAGGAGATTGACCTTTTACACTGGCAATAAAGTCAGCTCTATCTAAGAATCCCCCCGCAGGAAAATCGATTCGTTGACTGGTTAACTTCAATTTTCCTTCAAATAATGGGTTTTTATCGTCTCTTAACCAACGAAATGGCGTTAAGAGCGTCAATCTGGGTGCTAACATACTGGTATGCTGATAAGTTAAAACATCAAATCCGGTATTTAATGTCTCAAAACTCACCATGTTATCTACCCAAGAGCCAGTTCCAGCGATATCCCAACGCGCTTTTAATGGCAATAAATTGCCCTCTCCCCAATAACGCCATTGCCAATTGCCCTGATCAGGTAAGAAATCGGTCGAACGTCCAGCAAAATGGACCCGATAATCTCCCCAAATAGTATCTTCAGCTAACACAATCGCATTTAGGTGACCATTAAATCCTTTGGAAGATAATGTTGAGCCAGCCAGTGGTAAACGAGCATCTTTTACCGTCAGCGTTTCTGTTAGTTGTCCTTTAAAGCGTAATAGTGACCCGGGCTGAAATTCGATAGTAGGATCTGTCAACATACCGGTCACTTTAACGGGAAGTTGTGCACTGGCTTGCATGAGATCTTTATTTACAATTCCTGTCAATTGAATAGGTATATCAGCATCTAACCAGTTAATCGCCGTTTCAGGTATCGTCATCACTAAATTCCCTTTTCCTGCATGCCCTTGCGTCATAACATTTAAGCGCGCAGTTAAGCGTAATCCCGTTAATCCTTGCTGCCACTGGGCAATGTTGATATTCACACCACCACGTAAGGGTTGATCAAGCCCAAACCATTCCCAACGCCCTTTTTCTATCGTGATATTTTCTGCAGTTACATTCCAAGGCAACACAGCTAACGCTTGCCCTCCGCCTTGTTCAGCAATAGAAATAGTACCGCTATTCCCCTGCCATTGAGCAATAAAGACTAATGGGTAAGCATAATGGGATGTTAACAATGTTGTGCTGATAGAACCATTTTCTGGTAATGAATCAACATTAAGGGGTAACGCTATTTCAGCCGCCAGCTCTATCTGATTATCGTCAGGTAAATTAATCTTTAATTGTTTAATATCTAACCATTGATTATCACGGATCAGCGCTTGTATCTGCGTATTATCTCCCTGATAGCTGATTAATCGCCCATTTGTATCACTTTTAAGCTGAAAATGGCCGTTATAGCGCTGATTATCCATTAAAGAAACATGATTAATATCAACCGATAAGCGAGGAATAGTAGCTAATAACGCATGAATATCGAGAGGAACTGCTGCGGTCTCTTTTTTATCTGCAAAAGATAATTGTGAAAAACACCCTTCGTTAATAGTAAGTTGTTGACTATTAAATGATAGGCTATCAATTTGCTGTTTTTGATAGTTAAACGTAAATTGCTGCACATTAGCCAAGGTACAGCTATCACTTTTTAATGCGATATCATCAATAAAAACACCCCATTGTTGTAACCTAGGTTGTGTTAAAGAGAGTGAAACACCTTCAGGTAAATAGCTTTTAGCCACAACAGGTAACCAACGTGGAATGGTGAGCCACAAGGTCGTGCTAACTGCACCGACACCCAGTAGTATCATCCCTGTCCATTTGATTGTTTTCTTTAACAACACCTCATTTTCCTTTTGATCACATTAACCACATTCCGAACATCCACTTTACCCATTAAATTGTTTATAATAATAGTATTAAATGCTTCTCTATTGGGGTTAGATAATTCTTGTTTTCTCACTCTCAAAATAAATTTTAATCGATAATAAGCGAGTACAGGATGAAAATTGTTTCCTATAGTACTAAACATTATGACCGCAAACACATGGAATGGGTCAATCAGCATAATGGATATCATTATGATATCGAATATTTTGACTTTAATTTGACTGAACAAACAGCAAAAAATGCCGTCGGCGCAGATGCAGTCTGTATCTTTGTTAATGATGATGCTAATCGTGCCGTATTACAAGAGCTTGCCAGTCTCAACATCCGTATCCTTGCACTGCGTTGTGCGGGATTTAATAATGTTGACCTTAAGGCAGCGGCCGAATTAGGGATCACCGTAGTGCGTGTGCCGGCTTATTCCCCAGAAGCGATTGCTGAGCATACTGTTGGGATGATGCTCTCGTTAAATCGTCGTATTCACAGAGCCTACCAACGTACCCGTGATGCAAACTTTTCCTTAGAAGGCTTAACTGGCTTTAATATGCATAATCGCACTGCAGGGATTATCGGTACGGGGAAAATTGGTCTAGCGACTTTACGCATACTAAAAGGCTTTGGTATGAAGCTATTGGCCTATGATCCTTATCCAAACCAAGCTGTATTAGATTTGGGTGCGGAATATGTTGACTTAGCGACTCTTTACGCAAATTCACATGTTATTTCGTTGCATTGCCCATTAACCGCAGAAAATCATCATTTATTAAATGAAAGTGCTTTTTCGCAAATGAAAGATGGCGTAATGATCATCAACACTAGCCGTGGGGCCTTAATTGATTCTGCGGCTGCCATTAATGCCTTAAAACAAGGTAAAATTGGCGCATTAGGCATGGATGTCTACGAAAATGAGCGCGATTTATTTTTTGAAGATAAATCAAATGATGTTATTCAAGATGACGTGTTCCGTCGCCTTTCCTCTTGCCATAACGTATTGTTTACCGGGCACCAAGCATTCTTAACTGAAGAAGCGTTAATTAGTATTAGTGAAACGACATTGCACAATATTAAAGAGGTTGCTGCAGGTATAACATCACCTAACGAAGTGAAAGCCTAAGTCTCTAAAAACCCCTTTTAGCCACCTTTGAGTGGTTAAAGGGGTTTTATCTTATTCGTCTTGGTTAATGAATTAACAACATATTTATCTTCTTAAGTACATTTTTATCAAGCGTAAATTATCCCTTTTATGCCTGCCTAGTATTTTCTTTCTCATCTACTTTAAATTGAGAGACTAAGTTGGCAAGCTGATGAGCTTCATCATCCATATTGGCAGTAATAGTGGCAGACTCTTCCACAAGTGCCGCATTTTGTTGAGTCACGGTATCCATCTCACTTACGGCCATAGCAATTTGATTAATCCCCATACTTTGTTCATTAGAGGCTAAGGCAATCTGTTGCATAAAATCATTAACTTGACTAATGGTGGTCACAATTTCCGACATGGAGCGTCCTGCTTCGCTCACTTGTTGTGATCCAACCTGTACTTTATTTACCGAATGGGTAATAAGTTCATTGATCTCTTTGGCTGCCTCTGCACTACGACTGGCTAAGTTACGCACTTCGGCTGCAACAACGGTAAATCCGCGACCTTGTTCACCCGCTCTAGCCGCTTCAACCGCGGCATTCAATGAGAGAATATTGGTTTGATTGGCAATACTGTTAATGATGTCATTAATATCTGAGATCTTTTTCGCACTTTCAGAAATCGATGACATGGTTTCGATAACATTATCCATCACCTTTTCGCCGTTTTGTGCTGACGTTGTCGCTCTTAATGCCAACTGGCTAGCTTGGCGTGAGTTATCGGCATTTTTTTCAACCGTGGTTTTGATTTGCTCCATGCTTGCAACGGTTTGTTGTAGCGCACTAGCCTGCTCTTCAGTACGTGAGGAGAGGTCAGTATTACCTGTTGCTATTTCACTTGCACTGACGCTAATGGTGTTTACTGCATTTTTTACCGAAGCAATCATTTGACTTAATGAAACTTTCATTTTATTCATTTCATTAAATAGCTTACCAAATTCATTGTTACCGTGATTTTCTACTCGCATACTTAAATCGCCTTGGCTCATTTTACTAAAAATATTAATAAGCACTTTAATATTGCCGATAAAGCTATGAGAGAACCAACGTAAGATAATGATAAAGAGCATAATGACAATAATCGCTGTGACTAACGCCATTAGCTTAATGCGCTGTTGTGAGGTTTTCGCAATATCAATATAATTATTCTCAATACCATTGGCGACGGCATAATATGTCATGGTGATCTCGTTGAGTTCATCCATTTTTTGACTAGCAGAGTGCGTAGTCAATTGTCCTTTACGTAATTTAGCTAAGGCATCGGTAAATATATCTAAAAGCTCATCAAAGCGTTTCGTCATATCATCAGCAACCTGACGCCCTTCCATGGTTAACTTTTCAGCATCCGCCCAACGGTGGATCTCTTCACGGGTGATTTTTATATATTCTTGAGTTTGATGAAGGTATTTAGCAGAAGGTTTTTCATTCACTCTTAACTGCCCATCCAAGCCATTAATATTCGCTCTGATCACCGCCATTTGATAACGCGCTTTTCCCATCAGCAACATTTGCTGACTTAAGTTATTTGATGAAACAAAGTTATGATAAGAGCGTGTTGAAGCATCATAACTAAAGTAAATAATGCTCATAATAAGTACAAATAAAATAGCCAGCATAACTTTAACGGTTTTTTCTATACTGATGTTTTTAAACATAATCATATTCCAGCAAAATATACAGCTTTGATTTTTCTGTATATTTGTAAGATATCAGAATGCACTCTTTAGTAAAAAAGAGTGCATTCCCTAGTGTTAACAAAATAAATTAAAGATTATTTTTTAGATTATAGAGACAGGTAAGAGACTGCTCACATTGATAATGTCGGTCATTTTTATCAAAAACTTTAGAGCATAGTGAAATCTATTTTTTATTTTTGAAATAAACATTTCATTTCACTGCCCACTAAGCAATTCGTTACATAATATTCCATTAGCATTATGATTTGATTGATAAAAAATTAAATGATTAATTATCTTTTAGAATGAACAGGATAGATTTTAAAGCATGACCAATTTATCATACAATATCAGTATTTATTTTATAAATTAAACTAATCATACTTTTTTATTTAAACAGAAAGAATTGTTGTTACTTTCTTAAAAAATAATGCTATTGCTTAATACTGTGGATATTAGGTTATTTAACTCAAATAGATTAACGATATTAAGAAAGATTACTTATTCTATTTTTAATTATTTTTTAGTTAGTTCAATTAAACTTATCTCTTTATTCAATCGCTATGTTTTGCTATTCAATAATACAGTGATAATTGAACAGAATTATTTGTTGATTGTTAATCTTTTGCACAATGCTTAGAGGTATTTTAATACCTCTTTATGCCATATGGTGATGACGCTGTGGTGATGCTTGTTTTACCCCGATTAAAAAATCAGCAAAAATAGCTTTAAAGTCACTACATGCCTCTTTCGGCAATGACGCTTCATTTTTTAGATTGATAGCAATATGAGTAATAAAACCATAAATTAAATTCACCACAATAGCCGGTGAATAAGCACAGATCTGTTTTTCAGCAAAGAGAATATCAACACAGTGTTGGATACGAGGAATAAGAATGTTGGCGTCAATCTCTTCCCACTCTTTCCAACCTAATACCGAGATAACTTCTTGTAAGGGAATTAACTCGTTTTTACACTGATAAATATGGTCAACACAAAGAGAGAAGAGAGCCGTTAGCTCTTGCCATTTATCATCATAAGTAGGCACTTCATCTAATTTTTGAACAGCATGCTTAACTTGCAGTAAATAACACTCTCTCAAAAGGGCTTTTTTATTACTGAAGTGATGATAAAACGCCCCTTTAGTGACCCTTGCATAACGTGATATTTCATCAATGGAAACATCATAATAGCATTGATTTACAAAGAGATATTGTCCAGCTTCAAGTAAAGCTAAGCGTGTTTGTTCTGAATTCTCTTGTTGCCGTGATTTTAATTTCATGATAAAAAACCCATAAAACATACCATAAGTATGTAATAATATATGGGTATCAGTTTTGTGTAAACTGAACAAAATATCTTTTCAGGAAATCATCATGTCATCTCAGTTCAATGGACTTATCCCTTCCAATTCTTTATCTTCGTTTAATATAGAAGTGATTAAAGAACTTCTGCTCTGGATCGAGGTAAATCTAGAAAAGCCGTTATTACTTGATGATGTTGCGATAAAATCAGGTTATACAAAATGGCATTTGCAACGGGTGTTTAAGCAAGCAACGGGCTTAACATTAGCCTCTTATATTCGTGGTAGACGACTGACCAAAGCCGCCACTGAATTGCGCTTAACTAAACTTCCGGTATTAACTATCGCACTACGCTATCAATTTGATTCGCAGCAATCTTTTACACGCCGCTTTAAAGCTGTTTTTGGCGTTACTCCTTCGGAATACCGTAAAGTTGATGTGTTGTGTAGCGACAATTTTCAGCCCCCCATCAATTTTGAAGTTACCGACCTCCCTATTCCAAATATTATCGAGCTACCTGAAAGCTTTCTTTATGTTATTCAATACCAATACTTTTGCTCTATCGAGGATATTGGCAAACTACATGAAGATATTCGTCATCAGTTTTGGAATGATTTTTTGTTGTACACAGATAAAAACTTTACGGAAAGTAGTGTGTTAATTTCTTATCAGCCAAATACATTACGTAAAGATAAGATCCAGATTGATTATGAAATTGGCCTAAACAATTTAGATCACTTTACCAGACCCCGTGGTTTTAGAAAAAAAGCGATTGCAGGCGGGCGTTATGTTCGTTTCCAATTTAAAGGCACGTTAGAAGAATATAAACAATTTGCCATCAAGATCTACTTTTATACTTTACCGGCTTTGGGGTTATGTCGTCGTTTAGGGCCAGATATTGAAAACTACATTTGTATAGAAACAGATAGCGACATTATGGAACTACCAAAAACACTGGAAATTGATTATTACGTTCCAATTCATTAATCAGTAATAAGTACTTAACGACTTGACTTTCAGTTTATTGATATGGCTAATTAACCGTCTTAATGGGTTATTTAGCCATTCTTCTCTCTCACCCTCCCTTGGTTAATAAGGTTGTTCTATGCGTATTTGTTCTTTGTTGCTATGCACCACTTTCTTAGTATCATCAATAACATCAAGCTACGCAGAAATAAGCACACATAAACTGATTCGCCAAGATAATAGCGAACTGATTTATTATCTAGATAAACAAGCTGAACATAACAAAACACTGTTAGTTTTAATGCAAGGTTCTGACTGTAATAGCATAAAAAATAATACTTTTATTCAAGAAACCTTTGGTAGATGGCTACCGAGTAGTGATGTTTTAATGGTTGAAAAGTATGGTATTACAGCACAATTGACTTATTTTGACGATAATGGTGAAAGAGAAGATTGCCCTAAAAACTATAAACTGCATGATAATCCTAGCCAAAGGCTTGCTGATTATTTAGCAGTGCTAGATAAACTATCCCCTAATTACACCAATATTGTATTACTTGGAGGAAGTGAAGGCGCAACAATGGTTCATTTAGTTGTTGCTGAACGTCATGATATTAGCGCTGCAATCGCATTAAATGGAGGTGGTCGTTTTTTCCTTGATGATGTACTGTACAATATACGCAATACAACACCTAAAGAGCATGTGGAAGAAGCAATAAATAGCTTTCAACAACTCGCTAATGCAATAATAACGAATCAAATTGGTGATGAGCAATTTGTTAGTGAACATAGCAAATTATGGTGGCAACAATATCTTGCTATTGATCTACTTGAGGTGATTAAGCGCAACACGCAAACTCCGGTATTAATTGTTCAAACATTAGATGATATCAATGTAGATGTGGCTGCATTCCATCAATTATCTCAAGAGATAACGCAACCTAATGTGACATTTATTAAATATGATAAATTAAATCATGGTTTTTATAATCAACAAGGTGAGCGATTAACCGGAAAAGTCGTTCAAGATATACAGCAATGGTATGCACAATATAATAAATAACTTATTTATCCTATCTTGACTTATTATATTAAGATAATTTTACGAGCTGATGATTAGGCCTATTTTATCATGCTTAATCTTTTATGCTGCGTTATCTTTCTGTTTCCCCTATTGGCTATTTAATATTGATTGACTGATAGTAGTGATAGAGAAAAGCAATTTATCATCACACCTTTATGCTCTTATACTTAAGTTAAATCTTGTTATCAGATCACTGATATGGAACAGGATCATTATACAATTAACCTTGTATAATAGTGATAACTTCTCTCTTCTAGATGTATAGGATCAGAATGAACAATAATCGCGCACTACTATGTCTGGAAAAAATTGGCTTTCAACTCGATAGCAAAATTATTCTAGATAATGTGACTTTCTCACTACAACCTTCTGAATTTAAATTGATTACAGGCCCTTCTGGCTGTGGAAAAAGTACGTTATTAAAAATCATTGCCTCTTTATTATCACCGACAAGTGGCACAATTTTCTTTGACGGAAAAGACTACTTAACCCTTTCTCCTGAACAATACCGACAACAAGTTTCGTATTGTACTCAAACCCCGATGTTATTTGGTGAAACGGTTTATGACAATCTTAAATTTCCTTATTTACTACGCAAAATCGCCGTTGATGAGAAGAAATTAGCGAAAGATTTAGATTACTTTAATTTGCCCAATGAGATTTTAAATAAAGGTATTAATGAACTTTCTGGTGGTGAAAAACAGCGTATCTCACTTATCCGTAACCTACAGTTTTTGCCTAAAGTGTTATTGCTTGATGAAATTACTAGTGCTCTTGATGAAGACAATAAAATAAAAGTCAATGAGCTTATCCATCATTACGTCAAAGAGCAAAAAATCGCTGCATTATGGGTAACTCACGATCAAAATGAAATCAAACATGCCGATGATGTGATCCACTTACCGAGTCATATGAACAATTAAGGTTAGGTTTACTTCCATTACCCCATTAGTTTTAACTTTATTGAGCAGTGAGTAAATAAATTATTATGAACGAACATACAATCAGTAATGAATCTCTTATTTTTTCTCTGTTACTGGTCTTAGTGGCTATATTTATTAGCCGAAAAGAGAAACTTTCATTAGAGAAAGATATTATTTGGAGTACCGCCCGAGCGATAATTCAACTCTTTATTGTTGGCTACGTATTAACTTATATTTTCGACGTCGACCATATTATCCTTACATTTCTAATGGTCTTATTTATCTGTTATAATGCTGCCTATAATGCTAAAAAACGCAGTAAATACGTTAAAGATATTTTTATTATCTCATTTGTCGCTATTACCACAGGGGCATTGCTCACCTTAAGTATTTTACTTTTTACTCATGCCATTGCCTTTACCCCTATCCAAATTATTCCTATTACCGGTATGATCGCGGGGAATGCAATGATTGCGACCGGACTTTGTTATAATCAGCTTGGGCAACGTTTTGAAAATCATCAACAACAGATCCAAGAAATGTTAAGTTTAGGGGCAACCCCTAAAATTGCTTCAATGGCTATTATTCGAGATAGTATTAAATCGTCGTTAATTCCGACCGTTGACGCAGCCAAGACAGTGGGGATTGTAAGCTTACCTGGAATGATGTCTGGATTAATTTTTGCCGGTGTTGATCCACTACAAGCGGTTAAATACCAAATTATGGTCACCTTTATGTTGATGGCAACCGCCAGTATTTCAACAATTATTGCTTGCTATTTAACCTATAAGAAATTCTTTAATCAACGCCATCAATTAATGACGTTTAATCAATAAAATAATGGCTCTCCCTCTGTGTAACACAAAGGGAGAGCGCAATATTAACCGCGTCCTTTGGGGCGATTAAGAATATGATCTTCCCAGTCTTCAACTTCCACTTCAGGAACAGCAATATATCTTACTGAGATATTACCTTGATGCATTTTTGCTTTATTACCTGCAATAAGGGGATGCCAATCCGCTAAAGGCTTCCCTTCTGCTAATAAGCGATAAGCACAAGTCATCGGTAACCATTCAAACGTCGGCAAATTATATCGCGTGAGTTTGATACAATCAGGCTCATAACGAAAACGATCTTCATAGTTACTGCATTGGCAGGTTTTAATATTTAACTGATTACAAGCGACGTTAGTAAAATAGATCTCATCAGTATCATCATCCATTAACTTGTGTAAACAGCACTGCCCACACCCGTCACATAACGATTCCCACTCATCATCACTCATTTCATCCAAAGTTTTTGTCTGCCAAAAAGCCTGTGTCATCTCTACGTTATTACCTTATTGCTCATCATATTATTAAATAACCCGTGTGGTCAGCTGATGTTCATTGACACTTAATAACAACATATCACCCGATGCTAAGGGACCGACACCTTCTGGTGTTCCCGTTAAAATGACATCACCTGGGCGAAGGGTAAAAAAGCGCGACATATAACTGATAAGGGGTAAAACAGGCGTTAGCATATCACGACTGTTGCCTTGCTGACGAATTTCACCATTAACTTTCAACATTAAGTCAACATTTTGGGGATCACCAAAAGAGTTCACCGGAATAAATCCCGACAAAGGCGCTGAACCATCAAACGCTTTACTTTTCTCCCAAGGTTGTCCCGCTTTTTTTAATTGACTTTGTAAATCACGTAAAGTGAGATCTAAACCAACACCAAAACCAGCAATAGCACGATCAACCCTATCTTCATTGGCTTGTTTCAGTGGCTGACCAATTAATACCGCTAACTCTATTTCATGATGCACTGCCCCCATTTCTTTGGGGATCGCAATAGGTTGGCGAATATCACACATCGCCGTTTCTGGTTTAATAAAGATAACCGGCTCTTCAGAGCGCACCGAGCCCATCTCTTTTATGTGGTTTGCATAATTACTGCCCACACAAATCACTTTATTGACAGGAAAATCAAGCAACGAACCTTCCCAATCTCTATGTTGATACATAATATTTTCCTTATTAGGTAAATCGCTGTGTTTTATGTCACTGCTAACGTGATTTAGTGTTGAGTTGGCAGTGTATTTATTTTATTGGCAACGCCATCAGCCATCGTCACAATACTCAAAGCAAAAAAGTAAGAGCTATTCCAATGCATGATAGTACGGAAATTTGGGGTGACTAAATAACTTCTATGCAAATCATCATCAGGAATTATCAGCCATACCTTCATATCATCACTTAATTGGCTATTAGCGGGTAATTTCACCCCTAGCGCTTTCCATTGTGCGACCGTTTTTTGTTGCTCTGTTTTTATACCTTCCAACTGTTGATTAAAATTAGCAGGTAAACTGACTTGTTCCCCCCAAGGGAGATCGCGTTGCCATCCCTCGGTTGCTAAATAATTAGCGGCTGAAGCAAACGCATCTTCACGGCTATTCCATATATCAATGTTGCCATCACCATTGCCATCAGCAGCGTAAGTCAAAAATGAAGATGGCATAAACTGTGTCTGCCCCATTGCGCCTGCCCAAGAGCCTTTTAAACGCTGGCCTACAGGTAAATGTCCATTTTCGATTATCTCAAGTGCGGCCATTAATTGGCGACTAAACAAGGCCTCACGGCGACCTTCAAAAGCTAATGTGGCCAGTGCTGAGATAACATCTTCTTTCCCTTGTACTCGACCAAAACCACTTTCTAATCCCCATAAAGCAACAATATAATTTGCAGGCACACCATATTGATTGCTGATCTGCGCTAGGGTTTGTTGATTAACTTGATAAAGTTTCGCCCCTTCTGCGATACGTCCTTTCGTCACCACTCGAGGTAAATACACATCTAAAGTAATTTTCTTTTCTGGCTGATTACGGTCTGACTTCACCACTCTGTCAATAAAGTGAATTTCTGAAAAGGCAAAATTGATAGTTTCAGGTTTATAACCTAATTCAGCCGCTTTTTGTTTTAAAGCATCTACATAAGCAGGAAATTGTGCAGGTGTCCGTGACTGTTTTGGAAAAGCCTGTTCAAGTGAGGCAACATCAATCTGTTTCCAGCGAGCCGGTGCTGATGTCGCAATATTGGCAATTTCACTTGTTACAGGTTTTTTTTCTGCGCTCTTCTGATGGCTATCTGCACAAGCAGATAGCAAAACAGTAGAAACAATCACCGCGATGAACGAATATTTGAACATTTATGCTCCTTTTATCTCGATGATTTATTCAGTTTTTTCTGAATTTTTTAATTCATCTAAATAAGCATTTAACATACTTTCGACGGGAGGTGGCACTTGTAGATAAAAACCTTGGTCAGTCAACGCTTGTTTGACTTTTTCTATGTCAGCATTCGCTAAACGCTGTCTTTGCGCCAGATCTAGCAACATTGCAAACTGTGGCTCACCAAAACTTTGTAATAATTCCTCAGGAATTCGAGAGAAATCATCTTTTTTTTCGATGTATAAATAAGTTTGATCACGCTTGGTACTACGGTAAATTGCACAAATCATTTTCATTAAACTCTAATTATTAAAATAAGCGACTTGCCTGAATATTTTAGTAAATATAACATGCTTATATAATTTCGTAATATCGTCTCTGGTTTTTTGTGCCAGATTATAGAAAATTTACTGAGTCAGATAGATGTCAAACACGCCCATTGAGTTAAAAGGCAGTAATTTTACCCTCTCGGTACTTCATTTAAATGATGGATCACCGAAGGTTATTCGTCAGGCTATTTCAGATAAAATTGCCCAAGCGCCTCAATTTCTGAAAAATGCGCCTGTTGTTATCAATGTCTCTGCTATCGCAGATCAAACGATTGATTTTAAAAAACTGAGGCGAATAGTAGAAGATGCTGGCTTACGTGTTGTGGGAATTAGTGGTAGTCATGACGCTCAACAAAAAGAAGCGATAATTGCCGCACAGTTACCTATTCTAAATGAAGGTAAAATAACTAAGCCAGCAGCTCAGGCAAATAACGATAAAACGAATGAAGTACCGATAAATGTACGACAAAAAACCAAAATCATTCATACACCAGTGCGTTCAGGGCAACGTATTTACGCACCAAATAGCGATTTAGTCGTGTTAAGCAATGTCAGTGCTGGCGCTGAATTAATCGCAGACGGTAATGTGCATATTTATGGTGTATTGCGTGGACGGGTTCTTGCCGGAGCATCAGGCGACCAAGAGAGCCATATTTTTTGTACACATTTATCTGCAGAACTAGTTTCCATTGCTGGTCAATATTGGCTAAGCGACCAAATTCCTACAGATTTTGTTGGCAAATCAGTCCAACTTAGTTTGCAAGAGAATGAATTAACAATCGAGAACTTAATTTAGAGCATCGACAAGGAATCACTCCATGGCACGCATTATTGTTGTTACGTCAGGTAAAGGTGGGGTTGGTAAAACAACTTCCAGCGCGGCCATTTCTACCGGCCTCGCTCAAAAAGGGCATAAAACGGTTGTTATCGACTTTGATATCGGATTACGTAATCTTGACCTAATTATGGGTTGTGAGCGTAGAGTCGTTTATGACTTTGTTAATGTTATTCAAGGTGATGCTACTTTAAATCAAGCCCTGATTAAAGATAAACGTACAGAAAACCTTTATATCCTCCCTGCTTCACAAACAAGAGATAAAGACGCTTTAACCCGTGATGGTGTAGAGCAAGTGTTAGATGAACTGGATGAAATGGGTTTTGATTTTATTATTTGTGATTCACCTGCAGGGATTGAAAGTGGCGCACTTATGGCACTCTATTTTGCAGATGAAGCCATTATCACCACCAACCCAGAAGTCTCCTCTGTACGTGACTCAGACCGTATTTTAGGTATTTTAGCCTCTAAATCGCGTCGCGCTGAACGAGGCGAAGATCCTATTAAAGAACATCTTCTATTAACACGCTATAATCCAGGCCGAGTAAGCCGTGGTGATATGTTAAGTATGGAAGATGTGCTAGAAATTTTATGTATTCCACTGCTGGGTGTTATTCCAGAAGATCAATCCGTTTTACGTTCATCAAACCAAGGTGAGCCTGTTATTCTTGATAGTGAATCTGATGCAGGTAAAGCTTATTTAGATACAGTAAATCGTTTATTAGGTGAAGAACATCCATTCCGTTTTATTGAAGAAGAGAAAAAAGGCTTCCTAAAACGCCTTTTTGGGGGGTAAAAGATGGCTTTATTAGATTTTTTTCTGTCGCGTAAAAAGTCGACAGCAAATATTGCCAAGGAGCGCCTACAAATTATCGTAGCAGAGCGTCGACGTGGCGATACTGAGCCAGCTTATTTACCTGATATGAAAAGAGATTTATTAGGTGTTATCTGTAAGTATGTGCAGATAGATCCCGATATGCTATCTGTTCAGTTTGAGCAGAAAGGCGATGATATCTCCGTATTAGAATTAAATGTGACATTACCTGAAAATGAAGAATCACCTAAGTGATCATATTTAATTCGCTGATATAAGCTAATGATCCACAGAGCCAGCTATAAACTATCACATATTTGCTTGGCTCTGTGTTTTTAATTATATATAAACTGGCTGAATACAAATGTGCAAATAGCGCTATATATTGTTGCTATTTTAAACATTCATTAATAATAAGTTGGAGTTGCTATTTATTGGATGATAGAAGGATGATAGAAACTCATATTGGGTTTGAGAAAATTTCAGGCTAAATAATTACTCTTTAGCCTGAATTAATATAACGTGATATTAAGGATATTGCGCCAAAATTGCAGTAATTTTTTCTGCTAATAATGCTTTACGCCAGCGTGAAAGCAATTCAGGCTCCCCTGTTTTAATTTTCCAGTGAATATTAAGCAATTGGTTTATTTGTCTTCTTGAGGCTAATAACTCGGGGTTATAACGCTGTCCTTCACTTACCTCTTGGATCACCGTTTTTATTGCTTTAAAGGCTTTTTTATAGTTAGGTTGTTCAATTAAATTGCCAATAGGCTCAGGACAATCTTCATCTTTGATCTGTTTGGCTTTAGCAACAAAATCCAACAAGCGGCGGCCATGACAACGAATTTCTTGCCCCGATAGAGAAAGCGCATCTAATTCAGCAAGAGAGGTCGGTAAATAGCGTGCTACTGACCATAAATGCTCTTCCCTTACAACAAAGTTTAATGCCATATCACGGGCTCTAGCTTGATTTAAACGCCATTCTGCCAACATTTTTAAGCATGCTAATTGTTGACCTCGTAATTGCCATGCATTACCAATATCGCGATAGGCAAGCTCTGGTGATACGGTCTCTTGGCGACGCTCGGCTATCATTTCACACTCATCAACAATCGCGTCCATATAACCGGCTTCTTGTGCCTGTGCGATTAATTTCTTAGCTAGAGGTAACAAATAAAACACATCACCACTCGCATATTGGCACTGTTTTTCGGTTAATGGGCGCGCCAGCCAATCTGTCCGTGATTCACTTTTATCGAGAGCAATATGTTCATATTTCTCGACTAAGGTGGCAAAACCACAAGAAATGGGATAGCCCAGAAAAGCGGCCACGACTTGGGTGTCTATCATGGGTGTCGGAACACAACCAAATTGATGAGAAAACACTTCAAGATCTTCACTTCCAGCATGCAAATATTTAAGGACTGCGGGATTAGTTAATAATTCAACAAAAGGAGTCCACTCAGTAATGGTCAGGGGATCAATAAGAGAGATCTGTTTCCCATCGTACATTTGGATAAGCCCCAAATGTGGGTAATAGGTGCGTATACGGACAAACTCTGTATCTAATGCAATTTGTGATACCTCGGACGCTGCTTTACAGACATCTTCTAGTGCTGTGTTTGTCGTGATAAATTGATAATTCAAAACAGGTTTCTCTTGTGTTTTTATGTCTAATGACTTTTTCGTAAAGACAAAAACGCCGGTATAAACCGGCGAATTTATCAAAGGTTATACTTTGTTGTATCAAGATCCAGTTGATGTTTTCAACTGTTTTTCTTCATTTCTTAATTCTCTGCGTAAAATTTTACCAACATTTGACTTAGGCAGCTCTTCTCGAAACTCAATAATCTTAGGTACTTTATAACCCGTTAAGTAACGGCGACAATGAGTTTTAAGTTCATCTTCTGTCAATGAGGGATCTTTTTTGACAACAAAGATTTTCACAGTCTCACCCGAGCTTTTACTCGGTACACCAATAGCTGCTGATTCTAAAACTTTCGGGTGCGCAGTAACCACTTCTTCAACTTCATTAGGATAGACATTAAATCCTGAAACCAAGATCATATCTTTTTTACGGTCAATGATGCGGATAAAGCCTTCATCATCCATTGTGGCAATATCACCTGTGGCAACCCATCCATCATGTAGTACTTCTGCTGTCGCATCAGGGCGATTCCAGTAGCCTTTCATGACCTGAGGGCCACGAACCCACATTTCACCGCCTTCTGTGCGAGACACTTCATTACCTTCATCATCCATAAATTTTACTTCCGTTGAAGGTACAGGAAGCCCAATACTACCACTGTATTTTTTCAGGTTATAAGGGTTACCTGTTACTAAAGGCGAACACTCAGTTAAACCATAACCTTCTAATAGATGCTTACCGGTTAATTCTTCCCACTCTTTCGCAACACTACTTTGTACGGGCATTCCGCCACCAACAGAAAGGTTGAGCTTAGAAAAATCAAGTTGACGAAACTCAGGATTATGTAGCCAAGCATTAAATAGTGTATTTACCCCGGTAATCGCCGTGACAGGATAACGCGATAACTCTTTAATAGTGCCTTTAACATCTCGTGGGTTCGTTATCAGTAGGTTTTTCCCGCCAACTTCAATAAATAACAAGCAGTTCACGGTTAAAGCAAAGACGTGATACAAGGGTAAAGCGGTTACCACCAGCTCTTTCCCTACATTAAGTGCAGGAACATAAGCGGCTTTAGCTTGTTCTAGATTAGCCAACATATTACGATGAGTTAACATCGCGCCTTTTGCAATTCCTGTGGTACCACCAGTATATTGTAAGAAGGCTAAATCATCTCCAGTAATTTCGGGCTTAATATATTGCATTCGGTAGCCTAAATGCATCGCTCGACGAAATGATATCGCGTCAGGCAAATTATATTTTGGGACTAATCGCTTGATATATTTAACTACAAAATCAACCAGTGTCGCTTTAGGACGAGATAGCTGATCTCCCATACGTGTTAAAATAACGTGTTTAATGCTGGTGTTAAAGACGATTTTTTCCAGCGTATGGGCAAAGTTAGAAACAATGACAATAGCTGTGGCGCCACTATCATTAAGCTGATGTTCAAGCTCTCTTGGTGTGTAGAGTGGGTTTACATTGACCACTACCATACCGGCACGAAGAATGCCGAAAAGCGCTATAGGATATTGCAGCAAGTTAGGCATCATTAAGGCGACACGATCACCTTTTTTCAATCCTAAGCCATTTTGCAAATAAGCGGCAAAAGCACGGCTACGCTCTTCTAGTTTGCGGTAAGTCATGACCTCGCCCATATTGATAAAGGCGGGTTGATCTGCGTAATTTGCGACAGCGTTTTCAAGCATCTCTGCAAGAGATGCAAAACGGTCCGGGTCAATTTCAGCCGGAACATCTGCCGGATAACGTTTAAGCCAGACTTTTTCCAAAGTAGTACTCCTGATTAATCGCACTTCTTGGTTAATATTATGTTTCTTTTTAACAAAGTATTAACTCATCCTACCAGCACAAACAATTTTCTGTTGTGAAGATGCGAAGTGTATCACTAAATTTTTTCTTTTTATGTTTAACAAAAAAGAAGGCGGTCAAAACCGCCCTCTCTTTTGTTGTCTTCATCTTTAATAATTATATTAGATAATTGCCATCTAATATATTACAGGCATTGATTATACACCGTTTCAAACTCATAAAGGTAAAATATTATATCGTCATTAACGATTATTCTAGTTTATTACTCCAAAACGGGGACAACTTGGCCAGTGCCATATGGATATGCCCCATAGCCACCATAGCCATAATTATACCAGTAAGGGGCATTACCATAGTATCCCCATGTCATAACAGGTGCAGGCATAATAACTTGTTGCGTTAATGTCCAGCGTTTCATTCCTGTAACATCGATACGTAAAAATGGATAAACAGCTTCACCCACTTTGCCTGTTTTTACACCTTTGATCGTACCCACTACCGTGACATACTGATTTTTATAATCTGTTGGATCTAAAAAATGGGTAACATTCGCATAAAGACGACCAACAGAAGGTTGCTGTAACTCAGGAGCCGCATCATAGTGAGAAAGTGGCATCACAGCAATTTCTAACTGGGTTGATGAAGGTAGATTCTTAACCTCAATCACTCGCCCACCAAAACGACCTTCTTGACCGACATAAAGCTCCGGTGCCGCTAGAACTACATTTAAGTCAGTAACAGGAGTTGCTGTTGTCCCTTTAATAGATTCAGGTATAGAGACGCAGCCCGTTAGTAATAGAGCGCCAGATAAAAATAGCGCTTTACTTACCAAACGGTAGTTTAATTGTCTGTTCATAAACCACCTCTTTGTACGTCATTAAGTACGTTACACTCTAAGATAAGTATAGCGTCACTCTGTCACTTCTAACAGAAAATCGCTAACAATCTATTCCCGTCCTGGTAATTTTTTCCAAGTGACTTCATTACGTAAATAAACAGGCTCGGCCTCTTCTACTTTAGTTGCTTTCCCTTCATGCCATGCTGTAACGGCAAGTGGCAACATATCTTGTGCCGCAGGCAAAGTAATTTGCGTTTCAACCACGGTAAAAGGCAATGATAAAGCTAAATCAGGATAAGCTTGCCACCCCGTACCCGCAATTGCCCAGCGACTTGTGGTAGCTTGTAGCGTTTCGGCAAATTGTTCTGGTTTCATTACCGCTTCTGTTTCTTCACCAGACCAAATGCCAGCGTCATTACGCTGATATTGGGCACAGTAGATTTCCCCCATACGGGCATCAATGGCGACTAAAACTTGCTTAATGCCTGTTGTTCTAAAGACGCCTTCTGCCATGGTGGCAAGAGAAGAAATACCAATCAGTGGCAAATTAGCCCCTAGTGCGATACCTTGCGCAACACCGACACCAATGCGAACACCGGTAAAACTGCCCGGACCACGACCAAAAGCGAGGGCATCTAAGGATTGCAGTGATAAATTGGCTTCTTCTAAAGCACTTTTCACCATTGGTAAAATTTTTTGTGTATGTTCACGCGGTGAAATTTCAAAACGTGAAGCAACGACACCTTCATTCCAAACCGCAACAGTACAAGACTCAGTTGCGGTATCAATTGCTAAAATTCGCAGTGACACGCCATAACTCCGGCAGATTCAATAAGTAAAAAGAGAAAGAATAATATCATAATAGTATTCAACAGAATAAATACACATCATATGTAATCACTATTATGACTCCGACACTATTTCATTTCGTTGTGCCCGTTGGCTTAAAAAATAACTGGTTTTTTCTAATGAACGGGTTCGTGGTGATGGGGGCAAACTACTTAAAAACACTTCCCCATAAGGTCTTGAAACTAATCTATCATCACAAACAATAATGGCACCATAATCATGTATATCGCGGATCAAACGCCCGACACCTTGCTTTAGAGTGATCACCGCATCAGGGATTTGTACATCCCGAAATGCATCACCACCACGTAATTGACAATCTTCAATACGTGCTCTTAATAATGGATCGTCAGGTGCGGTAAAGGGTAATTTATCAATGATCACACAAGAAAGTGTATCTCCCCTGACATCCACCCCTTCCCAAAAACTTTGGGTCGCGACAAGTAACGCATTGCCTGAGGAAACAAATTTTTTCAATAATTGCGATTTCCCCATTTCGCCTTGCATTAACACGGGAAGTGGTAAGCTGGCTTTAAACTCTTCGGCTAATCCACGCATCATAGTGTGAGAGGTACAAAGAAAAAAACAACGCCCCTGATTTTTTAAGATCACAGGAGCCAGCATAGCGGCTAAACGCTTCGCGGTGTATGGTTGATTTAACGGAGGTAAATAACGTGGTACACAGAGCAACGCTTGATGTTGATAATCAAATGGGCTATTTAAAATTAATGTTGTGGCATTTTCCAGTCCTAATCTATCTGTGTAATAAGACATTTTTTCATCTACAGAGAGTGTTGCAGAAGTAAATATCCAACTACTTTTATGGGACTTTATCAGCTCACGAAATTTATCAGCAACCGAAAGTGGCGTGATCGCCAGTAAAAAATGGCGACCATAGCTTTCAAACCAATAACTGTATCCGGCAATCGTCGTATCAATTAGGCGTTTTAAGCGATTACGATAAAGTGTTGCCCGTTCAAACGCACTATCCAATAATTGGCTACGCCCTAAAGAGAGCTTCATTACATCATAACTTAGCTCTAACGCATCATCTAATAAGGTTAAATAGCGTTTGGTTTCCTTATTTTGTAATAATTCCCTTAAGTTACCCCGAAAACCCGTATCACCTAAGCTAAGACGAAAATCTTGTACCATTTGAGTTAAACGGTCAGCACTTTTTTGCAGTTGCACTTGATCACGCACTTCAGTGCGATACGCCACAATCATATCGCGCGCTAGATCGAATAATTGACGACTAGTGAGCTGTTGACCGAAGTAGTGGCTCGCTATATCAGGAATTTGATGCGCCTCATCGAAGATCATTATCTCCGCATCGGGGATCAGCTCACCAAAACCAGTATCTTTTACTACCGTATCTGCCATAAAAAGGTGATGATTAACAACCACCACATCAGCGGCTAACGCATTTTTACGGGCACTTAATACATAACACTCTTTGTAGCGAGGACAATCACTGCCCAGACAATTATCATTAGTGCTAGTCACCAATGGCCATACTTTGCTATCTTCCGCCACACTATGACAGCGACTAATATCACCATCTTCTGTTTGCGTTGACCATTGGCGTACATGCATAACATCAGCAAGTACTTCTGCTTCTAAATCACCGCCACTGAGCATTTGCTGATCTAAACGTTCTAAACACAAATAATTAGAGCGACCTTTTAATAAAGCCGTTGTACCATCGTAGTCTAGCGCTTCTATTATGGTGGGGAGATCACGACTATACAGTTGATCTTGTAATGCCTTAGATCCGGTAGAGATGATAGTTTTTTTCCCAGAACGTAATGCAGGCACAAGATAGGCATAGGTTTTCCCTGTCCCGGTCCCCGCTTCTGCAATAAGCACACCTTGTTTATCAATAACCTCTGTTACTGATATCGCCATTTGTCGTTGAGCTTCACGGGGATGAAATCCAGGAACGCGTCGGGTTAAAATCCCGTTTTCTGCAAAATCGTCTGACACAGGCATACTCTTTTTATAAAATAAGACGTAAATTATGCCAGTGGATAGCGAAAAGTACCACCCACGTTATTAATACAAAGGAGAATTTATCGTGACTATAAAACGTATCGATCCAGAAGACCGTTGGTCTGAAGCGGTTATTTATAATGATACTGTCTATTACACTGCGGTTCCTGAAAACTTATCAGGGGATATAATCGAACAAACTGCAGATACATTAGCAGCTATTGATGTGTTATTACAAAGAGTGGGATCAGATAAAAGTAAGATCCTTGATGCAACACTATTTTTAGCCGATAAAGCCGATTTTGCAGGTATGAATCAAGCATGGGATGCATGGGTTGCTAAAGGGAGCGCGCCAGTACGTTGTACCGTTCAGGCTCAACTCATGCATCCTGAATATAAAGTAGAAATTAAAATCATCGCTGCTCTCTAATTTTTTATTAGCACCCGCACATGCGGGTACTATTTTCTCTTATATCTCGGATCAGCTAATTCAATATAATAATTTGATAAATGATCATGCCCATAACACATACCAATATGACTGTTTGCCATAAAAGTTAAAAAAAACTCTAATGGCCCATAAAATTTTTGGCTCGTGAAATGACGTAACGTAAAAATAGTTATTTTTCTTAACGTATCGGGTAAATGGATTATTTTAATTTTTTTATCTAATGCGCTTCCTGCGAGTTCACATATTTGATTCAAAGATAGAATATCCGGTCCACCTACAGTGAATTCATTTATATTGGTTGTCATTTTCTCGACAATAAATTGCGCTAAATCTTTTCCAGAGATAGGATTTATTTTTTGTTCGCCATCACCAAATAAATAAACTTTACCCGATGCTGCCATCTGTAAAAAATCCCCCATATCGCTAAAATAGCCATTAGGTCTTACAATACAGTATGCTAAATTGGCTTGTTTTAATTTATCAACAAAGCGCTCCTTTGCTTGAAAAATCTTTAGATTTCGGTGTTTTTCGCCATCAATAGCCGAGATATAAATAAATTTATTAACCTTCGATTTAATCGCTTCCTCTAATAAATTGGCATTTGCCTGATAATCCACATCCATATAGGTTAACCCTTCTTTTTGCCGAGTGATCCCTACCGTTGATATCACGCAATCAATATTTTGAGCAATCAAAGAAAGTTGCTCTGGTTTTGTGATCTCGCCGATGAATATGTCATCAACATCCGCAAACTTTGTCGCTTGTTGATGATTTCTAACTAAAACACGTACCCAATATCCTTGTTTTTTTAATTCTTGAACTAAAAAACCACCCAAATATCCTGTTGCTCCCGCGACTAATATCCGTTTCATTTCAACTCCTTTATTTTTTAATTATCATGAAAAGTAACATCAATGATAAATTAATAGCAACTGCGTTTAGCATAATATATGCAATATACTCACCATTGTTAGTGATAGATTCTATAGCATCTTCAAATTTCACTCTTTTTAGTGTTGAAATAGTAAGGTTATTTTTACTATAAACTTTTGTTATTTTAAACACATCGTTTTTAATAGATATTTATAGAAACAAAAAAGCTAAGTTTACAAGAAACTTAGCTTTTTTATTTAATATGCTTTACTTTGCTATGTAAAATAGAGTTAAGCGAATTTAATCATTATCATACCGACTAATAATAATATAATTCCACTCCATCCTTTATAATTTAGGCGTTGATTAAATAAGATCCACCCAGCGGCGATAGTGGCAATAATACCAAAAGCTCCCCATAGTGCGTAAGCAACAGAAAGCTCTATCCCCTTTACGGCCATTGCCAATGAGCTAAATGCGCCTAACACACAAAGCAATGACAATATTCCCAACCCCCAACGACTAAAACCGTTAGACATTTTCAAGAATATATTGGCCACGATTTCAAGCACAACAGCAAGAAGAAGAAAAGCGCCATGCCACCATTCAAATTGAGCTAACATATTAAGCCTCTTTAACATTAGAAGAAATTGGCTTATTAACTCCCTTTACCACAGTAGCAACCTGTTTGGCTTTTCCGGCAATATTTTTTACCGAATCGGTTGTTTTTTTAGCAACCGCCGATTTTTTAGTGCCTGACTTAATCAGAGTGATCCCCGCAATTAACATTGCTAAACCACCTAATTTTAATGCTGACAGTGATTCACCAAACCAAAGCACGCTAAATGTTGTAATAATGACAATTCCAATACCTTCCCACAGTGCATAAGCTACACCTAATGCCACTTTTTTTACGGCTATGGCTAAAAAGATATAGGAAGTGGCAATCATTAACCACATAACGATCATACCAGTGTAACCACCGCTGACACTGGCATACTTCATTGATAAAGTGCCGATCACTTCACAGATAATAGCTAAAACTAAAAATATCCAATAAATCATTTTTCATCTCTCATACACGTTTAAAGCACGCCTAAACGTTTCTTGCGCAGAAGATAGAGAATATGCAGATAGTCTTTCTGGCGGTATAAAACCGAACGTTAAGGCAACGTTATTTCCTGATATATCAGGAAGTAGGATGAGAAATTTCTATAATGCGCCACACCAGTAGTGTTCGCTGGATAAAATAGCAGAAAGGAATAACTTATAAGTAGAACGTTTAACTTTTACGCTTTTGGCGCTAGTCATGATTATTTATTCTTTCATCGCGCAGACCATCCGCACGATATACTCCGAACCCTCATATAATATGGATAAATGTTACATGATATTTCTATCATGCCGAATTATTTAAAGCAAGGATCTTCTGCAAAAATTTTTTAGGTAATTGATTGGTTTTATTTAGGTTTTAAGTTGAAGATTGCAATACACTGCATAGTTAATCAATTCTTAGCTGAACTTGTTATTAATTTATTCATTTATATCGCAGTAATCATGCTTAATAAAAAAACACCGCAAAACTCGACCTCTTATTTTACGGTGTTATTTATATTAGTTAGGGACTATATCTGACGATGAAATTCCCTACTCAATTTCATTCCAAGAGCGGCCATCACGAGTGATCATTGCAACAGATGCAACCGGCCCCCATGTTCCTGCTTGGTATGGCTTAGGTAATTCATTATCGCATTCCCATGCATTAATAATTGAATCGACCCATTTCCATGCTTCTTCTACTTCATCACGGCGGACAAATAGCGCTTGAATACCCCGCATTGCCTCAAGCAACAACCGCTCATAAGCATCAGCTAAATGAGTTTGATTAAAAGTTTCGGAGAAACTTAAGTCTAATTTAGTAGTTTGTAAGCGGTGTTTATGATCAAGACCTGGTGCTTTATTTAGCACTTCAATATCAATACCTTCATCTGGCTGTAAACGAATAGTGAGTTTATTTTGTGGTAACTCTTGATAGGTTTCACTGAAAATATTCAGAGCTGGTTTTTTAAAATAGACCACCACTTCCGAGCATTTACTTGGCATACGCTTACCGGTTCTTAAATAGAAGGGTACACCCGCCCAACGCCAGTTATCAATATCAGCACGAATTGCAACAAAGGTCTCTGTATTACTGGCTTTATTTGCACCCTCTTCGTCTAGATAGCCCGGTACTTTTTTACCTTGTACAAAACCGGCCGTATATTGCCCACGAACCGTTTTTTCACGGACATTAGTCATATCAATACGACGTAATGAGCGCAGTACTTTCACTTTCTCTTGGCGGATACTATCAGCCGTTAAATCAGCAGGTGGTGACATGGCGATCATCGTCAAAATTTGTAATAGGTGATTTTGCACCATATCACGCATTTGACCCGCTTGATCGAAATACCCCCAACGTCCTTCAATACCAACTTCTTCTGCCACCGTGATTTGGACATGATCTATCGTTTTGTTATCCCAATTATTAACAAATAAGGAGTTAGCAAAACGTAAGGCCAATAAGTTTAAAACGGTTTCTTTCCCCAAGTAGTGGTCGATACGATAAATTTGACTCTCTTTAAAGTATTTCGCCACACTATCATTAATAGAAACTGAAGACGCTAAATCTGTTCCTAGTGGTTTTTCCATAACCACACGGTTTGGCTCTTTATTTAATTTAGCATGTCCCAAACCTTTACACATCGCACTGAAAGTACTTGGTGGCATTGCAAAATAGTAAATCGCCGGTAATTTGTCTTGTTTTAGATGTTTTGCTAACTCAATAAAGTGGTCAGTTTCATTGACATCAAGATTACAAAAATCGAGACGAGCACTTAAACGTTGCCAAATTTCAGGGTTAATCTCTTCTTTTAAAAAAGTTTGTAATGCTTCATGGGCAACATTTGTATAAGCAGCTACATCCCAATCAGCACGACCAACACCGATGATACGTGTATCAGGGTGAATATATCCTGCCTTTTCCAGTTGATAAAGTGATGGAATTAACTTACGACGGGCAAGATCCCCTTTAGTACCGAAGATAACCAGATCACAGGCCTGAGCAGTCGATATCGCTGCCATAGTACGTCTCCTCATGATGAGATTTTGTAATTTTGTTACATAATTTCGTATTAATGTACTCTTTTGGGTGTACGCAGTAAATACGCTTGCGTGTTTTAGTCTTTAACGCCCCTTACATCTTATTAACCACCGGTTTTTTATGTCTAGCTTTTTCTATTTCTATGTAAATTTACAACAGTTTTGTTAATTGTTTTCAGCTTTGAAAGTTAGACACAGGTCATACTTTGATGAAAAAAGCCCTTTTAAGGGGCTGTCAGCGATGTAAGTGCTGTTATATGCGTAGTATATTTTCATAAAACCGTTATAGATTTCTCCTTTTATTGAAATTGGCAAAGCCAAGGATCTGTATATTTAATGAATATATTGGAAAGGGTTCAGTCTAGTCTGGACATCTTGAGTAAATCAGAAAAAAAAGTGGCTGAGGTTGTTTTAACAACACCACAAACCGTGATCCATTCAAGTATCGCTCTTATGGCGAAAACAGCTGATGTTAGTGAGCCCACTGTAAATCGTTTTTGTCGACGCATGGCAACAAAAGGATTTCCAGATTTTAAGTTACAATTAGCACAAAGCATTGCCAATGGTACACCTTATGTCAATCGTAACATTGATGACTCCGATTCTGTCTCTGCTTATACCAATAAAATATTTGAATCCGCGATGGCGGGTTTAGAGACTGTCAAAAATAATCTCGATATTGCGGTTATTAATCGAGCTGTCGATATTCTTACTCAAGCAAGAAAAATCTCGTTTTTTGGTCTAGGTGCTTCTGCCGCCGTCGCACATGATGCCATGAATAAATTCTCACGTTTCAACATTCCCGTGACCTATTTTGATGATGTTATCATGCAACGAATGAGCTGTATAAATAGTATCGACGGTGATGTTGTGGTGATTGTGTCTCACACAGGTCGTACTAAAAATTTAGTCGAAATTGCTAAAATTGCACGTGAAAATGATGCATCAGTAATAGCGATTACCACTTCTGGCTCTTTATTAGCCGCCGAAGCAACGTTACCCATCTTACTTGATGTACCGGAAGATACCGATATCTACATGCCGATGATTTCTCGCCTTGCACAACTTACCGTTATTGATGTTCTGGCTACAGGGTTTATTTTACGCCGAGGGCCAAAATTTAGAGATAACTTGAAGCGTGTCAAAGAAGCATTACGCGATTCGCGCTTTGATAAGTAACCGTTTTAAATGAATTTGTTAGTATAGTCACATTTAGCAGTGTGCCCTTGACTAGATAACTTTTTGAAAAATGGTAGCATAACTGCGAGCTAACTCTCACATATGATGAAAACACCTAAGTATGTTACAATTAGCTTGAAGCGTTTCACTTAACATATTGGATAGAATGTTACTTACCTCCGTTTTATCCAATAGCCAATACCTTTCGTTCAAGGTCAACGGAGTAATGCATGTCCAGACGGCTCAGAAGAACAAAAATTGTTACCACCTTAGGCCCAGCAACAGATCGTGATAATAACCTAGAAAAAATCATTACTGCTGGTGCAAATGTTGTTCGATTAAATTTCTCTCATGGCTCTGCAGAAGATCATCTTGCTCGTGCTAATCGCACCCGTGAAATAGCAGCTAGACTTGGTCGCCATGTTGCTATTTTAGGCGATTTGCAGGGTCCGAAAATCCGTGTTTCGACATTTAAAGAAGGCAAAGTATTTCTTAATGTGGGAGACAAATTTCTCCTTGATGCCAATTTAGAAAAAGGCGAAGGCGACCAAACTAAAGTCGGTATTGACTATAAAGGGTTACCTGCCGATGTTGTTCCTGGCGATATCTTGCTACTTGATGATGGACGTGTTCAATTAAAAGTCCTTAAAGTCGAAGGCCTGAAAGTTTTCACTGAAGTGACTGTCGGTGGCCCATTATCTAATAATAAAGGGATCAATAAGCTCGGTGGTGGTCTTTCTGCTGAAGCATTAACTGAAAAAGATAAACAAGATATTATTACTGCAGCCAAAATTGGTGTTGATTATCTTGCTGTCTCCTTCCCAAGAACAGGCGAAGATCTTAATTATGCACGTCGCTTAGCACGTGATGCAGGCTGCGAGTGCCAAATTGTCGCGAAAGTTGAACGTGCCGAAGCCGTTGCCAATGATGAAATTATCGATGAGATCATTCTCGCTTCTGATGTTGTCATGGTTGCCCGTGGTGATTTAGGCGTAGAAATTGGTGATCCTGAATTAGTCGGGGTACAGAAAAAACTCATCCGTCGTGCTCGTCAGCTAAATCGTGTTGTTATCACAGCCACTCAAATGATGGAATCGATGATAACTAACCCAATGCCAACTCGTGCAGAAGTCATGGACGTCGCCAATGCGGTATTAGATGGTACAGATGCCGTTATGTTATCGGCTGAAACAGCAGCAGGACAATATCCCGCTGAAACTGTAGCCGCAATGGCACAAGTCTGTTTAGGCGCGGAAAAAATGCCTGCGGCCAATGTATCAAAACACCGTTTAGATATGGTATTTGATAATGCTGAAGAAGCGATAGCCATGTCAACCATGTATGCAGCTAACCATATGAAAGGCGTTAATGCGATTATCGCTATGACTGAGTCCGGTCGTACTGCCCGTATGATGTCACGAATTAGCACCGGTTTACCTATTTTCTCTATGTCACGCCATGAGAAAACATTAAACCAAACTGCACTTTATCGAGGTGTTACGCCTGTTTATTGCAGTACTCATACTGACGGTATTGCTGCCGCTAATGAAGCTATTATGCGTTTATGTGAAAAAGGCTTTTTAGTTTCAGGTGATTTAGTCTTAGTCACACAAGGTGACCAGATGGGCACGATCGGAAGTACCAATACTTGTCGTATCCTTACCGTAGAATAATCGTTCTTATTCTTTTATAGCAAAATAGCAAACGGGCACTTTAAATAGTGCCCGTTTTTTTATCTTCCTATTCGTTCACCAGCAATGGACTAGTCTAGGATATTCTCACGCGCATAAGGTTCTATTTCCCCCTCTTTACGCGTTTTTAATAGTTTTAAGATCCAAGTATATTGCTCTGGTGTTGGTGAGACTAACGCTTCTAGCTCTTCATTCATCCGACGCGCAATATAACGATCATCTTGCCCTTCTATATCATCCATCGGCTCACGGATAATAATCTTTAGTTGATGCGTTTTATGACAGTAAACAGGAAACAGTGGCACAATGGCCGCTCTGCATACTTTCATTAATCGGCCAATCGCCGGTAATGTGGCTTTATAGGTACCAAAAAAATCCACAAATTGACTATGCTCGGCACCATGATCTTGGTCAGGTAAATAATACCCCCAAAACCCTTGGCGCACCGTTGAAATAAAAGGTTTTATCCCCGCTTCGCGCGAGTGTAAACGTCCGCCGAAATGGTAACGTGCTTTATTCCATAAATAATCAGTCACCGGATCTTTTTGGTGGTGAAACATTGCTGCCATTTTTTGCCCTTTAGCAGCCAATAACATGGCAGGTACATCAACAGCCCATCCATGCGGTACCATAAAAATAACATTACGCCCTTGTGCTTTTAAGCGCTCTATAATCTCTATCCCTTCCCAAGAGGTACGCTGTAATGTGTGTTTAGCCCCTCTTAAACAAAGATCTGCAAGCATCACGAAAGACTGTGGCGCTGTTTCAAACATTTTATCAAGCACATCTTCTCGTTGTGCTTTATCCCAGTGAGGAAAACAATATCTTAAATTGATATCTGCACGACGTCTGGCACTTTTCGCTTTACGCCCTACAAAACGACCTATAGAAGCAAGGAGCGGATCACGCCATTTTACCGGCATATACGCTAATGCACACAATACGCCTGCACCAAACCAGGTTCCCCAATGACGAGGATGCAAATAGGCGCGGTGAAAAGTCGGTACATAACCCGCTTTACTATCTGTATCTTTTTCTTTATTCATCAGATAACTCGCTGAACTGACACCTCTAAATAGGCGTAAAAATCATTAAAACAAAAACGGATGATATCAATCATCCGCTTTTATGTCTTTAACTTCTTGTTTAATGTCAATTATCTAACGTTAATTGAGGCATGATCTCTTTTACTTTAGCTAAGTATTCACGCTTCTCTTTGCCTGTTAGGCCATCTGCACGAGGTAATTTAGCTGTTAATGGATTAACTGCTTGTTGGTTGATCCATAATTCATAATGTAAGTGTGGCCCTGTGGAGCGCCCTGTATTTCCGGATAGTGCAATGCGATCACCTCGTTTTACACGTTGTCCCGGTTTGACTAACAGTTGGCGTAAGTGCATATAACGAGTGGTATATTGGCTACCATGACGGATAGCAATAAAATTACCTGCTGCACCACTGTATTTAGAAACAATGACTTCACCATCTCCCGTAGCTAAAACAGGCGTACCAACAGGCATGGCAAAATCAACCCCTTTATGCGGTGCAACACGGCCTGTGACAGGATTGATACGGCGAGGATTAAATTGAGAAGAGACTCTAAACTGTTTTACCGTTGGAAAACGCATAAAACCACGTTCTAAACCACCTGCTTGGCTATCATAGTAGCGGCCATCTTCAGCAAGAAAAGCATAGTAATCTTTACCACCACTTCGTAACCGCACACCAATAAGTTCGCTCTGTTCGGTACGACCATCTAATACTTCACGAGAAAAAAGGGCTGAAAATTTATCACCACTTTGTAATTTTCTAAAGTCTAATTGCCATTGCAAAGCTTTAGTCACTGCGCGAGCTTCTGCGTTAGTTAAGCCAGCATTTGTTGCACTTGCAGAGAAACTACCACGGATAACCCCTGTGGTCACACTATTTTTCCATTCGCCTTTTTGGAACTCTTTCGCTTCAGTAAAACCTGTTTCCGTACGCGTATAAACACGAGTTTCTCGGCGAGAAACGCCCCAACTTAACTCTTGCAATAAACCATCATCATCAAGTTTCCAACTTATTGGTTGGCCTATTTTAAGGTTTCTGAGATCTTTATTTTGATTGGAGAGCGTTGCAATATCGGCTGAGTCGATACCAAATTGCGTTAATATCGAACTTAATGAATCTCCACTGGAGACAATATAAGTATGAGGAACCTGTGCCACTGCGGTGCTAGTATCGACACCATCATCAGCACCTACAAGTCCTTCATCTGTTAGCTGATCACTACTGTCGGTGATAATATCGTCGGTGTTTTCCCCTTGGGTTGTTAGGGGAGTCTGAATACTGATAGGAACTTCTCTGCTTTGTTCGGTGTGAAGCACAACTGGCCGCCATATTGCGACAGCCAGTGTTGCTGCAGTTAACGAACCAAGCATAATTTTATGTGGTAAGGGTAAATTTAAATATACCTGTGCAATGGATCTCGTCTTCTGCTGCACGTTCTTAATTCCTTATTGTGTTTCATTCAGGCAGCTCGCATATTGGTTAGCTAATTGGGTAAGGAATTTCACATAACTATCTTGAGTTAATGCAATCCCACTTCCTAGGGGATCTAATACCCCCATTTTAACTCCAGTGCCTTTCGCCACTGTCTCAATTACTGTCGGCCTAAATTGTGGCTCAGCAAAAATACATGTGGCTTTTTGCTCAACCAACTGTGTTCGTATTTGATGTAATTTCTGTGCACCTGGTTGTATTTCAGGGTTGATCGTAAAATGACCTAATGGCTTTAAATTATAATGTTTTTCGAAGTAGCCATAAGCATCATGAAAGACAAAATAACCCTTGTTTTTAACAGGCGACAGAATATTAACAAGATTTTTATCTGTTTGCTTGAGTTGTTCGCTGAATTTACTTAGGTTTACGTCCAGAAGTTCTTTTTTATCTGGATAGAGCGTCACTAACCTATCGTGGATCTGTTTCGCAGACGACAACGCAATCTCTGGTGATAACCAGATGTGCATATTATAATCACCATGAGAATGATGTTCGTGATTTTCCTCATGTTTATGCACATTGTCATTATCATCTTTCAATAAAAGCGACTTTATTTTGTCAGTTTCCGCTAAAGCCAGCTTATTTTTGTCACTAAGTCTATTTAATGGTCTATCTAAAAAGACTTCCATATCCGGCCCAACCCATACCATTAAATCTGCTGAGGTGATTTTGCGTAAATCCGAAGGTTTTAATGCATAATCATGTGGCGATGCCCCATCAGGTAATAAAACTTCTGTTGGCGTTACACCATCAGCAATTGCTGCCGCAATAAACCCTATCGGCCTAATTGAAGCAACAACATCTGCCTGAACAGATGAACTAAATGAGGCTATCATAGCAGTCACTAAACATGATTTAATTAAAAAACCATGCGCAAATTTGTTGTTTTTATGTAACATAGGCAAAATTCTCGTGAAACGTCATTGGAAATGTTATATTATAACGTTTCAATGATTCTGCAAGTGCTAATTTTATGTCTGACTTAATTCGTTTAAAATCGGTTGGTGTTTCTTTTGGTGAAAGCGTTATTCTAAAAGATATCTCTTTTAATCTAAAAGCAGGCCGTATTCTTACCTTACTTGGCCCTAATGGTGCGGGTAAGTCAACGATTATTCGTTTGGTTTTAGGGTTGTTGGCTCCCTCTTCTGGAAAGATTGAACGTCAACATAGTTTACGTATTGGCTATGTACCTCAAAAACTCTATCTCGATCCAACTATGCCATTGACAGTCAAGCGGTTTATGACCTTAAAACCGGGTGTTAAAGATAAAGATATTTTACCTGCTTTAGAACGAGTCAATGCAGCAAAATTAATAAACGCCCCTATGCAAAAATTATCAGGGGGTGAATCACAACGTGTTTTACTCGCCCGAGCTTTACTTAATCAACCACAACTGTTAGTGCTAGATGAACCCACTCAAGGGGTTGATGTAAATGGTCAATTAGCCCTCTATGATTTAATTAATCAGCTTCGCAATGAATTAGGCTGCGCAATTTTAATGGTGTCACATGACTTACATCTGGTTATGGCTAAAACAGATGAAGTGCTCTGTTTAAATGGTCATATCTGCTGTTCAGGTACACCAGATGTGGTTTCTTCTCACCCTGAATTTATAGCTATGTTTGGTAGTCGTGGTGCTGAACAACTGGGTATTTATCGTCATCATCACCAACATAATAAGGAGTGTCATCATGATTGAGTTGCTGTTACCGGGCTGGATCGCCGGTATGCTCTTAGCGATGGCCGCAGGTCCATTAGGCTCCTTTGTTGTTTGGCGCAGAATGTCCTATTTTGGCGATACCCTCGCCCACGCCTCTTTATTGGGGGTCGCTTTTGGCCTGCTGTTTAATATAGAGCCTTTTTATGCCGTTATTGCCGTAACTTTGCTGTTAGCTATTTTATTAGTTTGGTTAGAACTAAAGCCTCAACTTTCTGTTGATACCTTGTTAGGTATCATGGCTCATAGCGCCCTTTCTTTAGGGCTTGTTGTCGTCAGTTTAATGGCCAATGTTCGTGTTGATTTAATGGCGTATCTCTTTGGTGATTTACTCTCCGTTAATTACCAAGATGTGATCAGCATTTTTATTGGTGTCGTTATTGTTTTATTAGTGATTATCCGTTCATGGCGTCCACTTCTTTCAATGACTATTAATCAAGATATGGCTTTTGTCGATGGTGTGAATATTCAACGCGAACGTTTAAAATTGATGATGATCACCGCATTAACAATTGGGTTGGCAATGAAATTTGTTGGTGCACTTATCATTACGTCACTATTGATTATTCCCGCAGCAACAGCGCGCCGTTTTTCACGTTCACCAGAACAGATGGCAGTGATTGCCGTCGCTGTAGGTATGTTTGCTATCACTGGGGGATTAACTTTCTCTGCATTCTATGACACCCCTGCAGGCCCATCAGTGGTATTAGCCGCCAGTAGTTTATTTGTATTGAGCTTGCTTGTACCAGCAAAGCAGTAGTTGTTTAGCGTTTATCTTATAAACAAAAAAATAGCCTTTGCTAATTTATAGCAAGGGCTATTATAATTTTTTAATTACATCGGGTATTTCTTTACTCGCAAACTTTGTATCACTACCAGTTGGGATAAAATATTGTCCTTTGGGTGAACGGTTTCATTCAACTATTTTTATTCTTTCTTTACTTATATCCGCTATGCGGCACCCATCTGGATCGAAGACTATAATATGCCCACCAGTTGCTTTGAAATATGTTCTAGGTTCTCCCATCAACGGTAACTTGCCACTTCAGTCTTCCGGCTTTGTTGATACATTAATATTTACTCATTGTATTCGATAGTTGCTTCTAAGGCCGTTCTGAGCCAATCCCAAAATGAATCAAACTTACCGACATATTCATAACCTTCACTTGCAAAATCGTGAATAATAATAACCTGATGACGGCTATTTTTATCCCAACACGCTACATCATCATTATCTTCCCGATGGGCAAAAGGAATAATATTTCTATTTGGGTATCTTTTTTTAAACCACCAAAACGAACCCTGAGCCGCTCTCCTTCCAAAATAATCCAAGGATCAAAATTAAGTAAATTTTGCTCAACTATTCTGAGAAATTCACGTGGGTAAGAAAACCATTCTGGCATTTCGGTTTTGGTTAGTAATTGTTCCATATTAATCAAGAGATCCTATAATTTGCGCATTGCTAGTTGAGTTTCTTCTTTAATTCGAATAAATTAATTGTTGAACCTAAATAAACAGAATTTTACAAGTTAAAACCTTTAATTAGCGCCAACTTAAATTGACCATCAATTTTGAACGAAGGTCTCCAGTCTATATCTAAAAGATATTCATTAGTACATTATCTATTTCAATAAATGTTGGGCAAAATAAACCAGCACAGGCAAGAACGCCTTCTAAATCAACAAAATTCGCCACAAAATTAGTCAATAGTACATTTGCAGGATAACCCGATGGAAACTTCTTAAGTAACGAGTTTGATACTATACCGTCATATATATTCATTCTATCCCCAGTAATTTTCTAATTTCATCAGGAAAACCCCTATCTACAAGACACGCAGTTAGATGATTTTGTGTATTCCATAAATACAGCCATTCTCTATTATATGTCTCTATTACATGGCGGGACGGTAACAAAACTGTACCATCGCCGGCGATACACCTCAAAGGGCAGTGGTTCAGGATACAAGGTTTGATACGGATTTCACTTTTACGGTGAATATTTTAAATGAGTGTTTGGTATTGATACCGGACAGTGAAGACATTCGAACTATGAAGCAACAGAACCAACAGCAGCAAGCGCAGTTAAGCGATATTAAGCTACAATTGCAGGCGTTGCTTATCGAATAAGAGATAATTAATTGCCTACTTTCGGTGTAAATGTCACATCAAAAGTAGGTAAAAACATAATTTTGATCATAGACACTTATGATGTAATTATTTTATATGAATATATGTTAATTTACTTAATTTGTTATTTTCTATAATGTATTCTTTTACTGTATCAATATAAGATATCAGGTCGTTGTTAGATATTTCTAGTAATGTAGCTGGGACAATACTACTCTTTAATGAGAAATTACAACAATCATTAGGATTTCCAACTTTATCAATAGAATCCCAAAACATGGAATATTCATCACAATAAAAATAAATTTTATCATTATGAAACTCAGGAATTTTGCAGAACTCAACACCATCACTTTGTCGTTCATAAGCATTTGTATCTTGATAAACGAAATATACTAATCTCATATTATCTCCCTTATATTATTTGTTCTAAATTGGAAAAGCAGTTACTACTCTATTTGAGTTAGCATCAGTGACTATTTTACACCGCAAGAGTACTGTCCACTCCCCATAAATAGCGCCATTTTCTGGGACGAAGACCACGTGTATGGACAATTTTTTAATTATGTGGAGGAGCGATAACAAAACTGTATCACCGCCCGCGATACACCTTAGAGACCGTGGTTAAAAGGCGCCGGTTTTGAAACAGTTTTCACCTTTACGGTGAAAATCTTAAAACAGGTGTTTGGTGTTGATACCGGACAGTGAAGGCATCCAAGCGATTAAACAACAAAACCAACCGCAGCAAGCGCAACTCAGTGCCATCAAACACACGATGCGCGAGCTGATGCGGAGTACGTCAGCGACTAAAGAACTCTTAACAACGAAGACGCCAGAATGTTGGAAGACCTTCTGGCTTTTCATATTAAGATCTAAATATATCATATATATTTAAGTCATATTCATCTTCACTGATATCAATTACTCGATCTGGATTAAGTGATAGAATATTCATATCAAATGTATTATTTAATAACATATGACTAAGAAAAAAATCATAAAAATCAGCAAAATAAAAGGATATAATTACTTTTCCTTCAAAAAACATATAATAACAACTACTTTTATCTATATTTATTTTTGGTTGCAAGTATAAATAAATGTCCTGTTGGCTAGCTGGAAGAGCAATCTTATATTCAGGTAACTCACTTCTCCTTAATATTTTATTATAAATATCTCTATGCCATTGAAATTGAGTATAATCATCTAGGTTTACGGCTATATTCTTAATTCCTCGGATTCTATTAATATACTTTTTTGCCCTAAGTAATAGTAGTTTTTCTTGAAGCTTATTATTCATAATAAATGTGGTGATCCTTAGTTTTAGGGTCATCTATTTTCAAATATCTATCTTGCTTAAAGTCATATGTTCTTGGGTCAGCACCTGTCTTAGCTTGTCCTGCATGTGCATGTGGATATGGTGCTCTTGGATCATGTGTATGTTCTAACACAACTTTTTTATAACCATTAGCATCTCTATATTCGTAATAACGCCCATGTGAACCAAAATCTTCTGAATATTGATAATTTGTTTGCCCTCTTCTCTTAGGGTCATTTCCAACTGTCCATTGTCGAACTGGTTGTTGTGAGCGAGGTATTCCAGCCAAATCCTTAGCTTTGTTTAAGGCTTGAGTTCGATTCAGAGTTGGCGGACAACACTCCAACCCAAACGGATCAACCCAACCCGTCGGACAATGCACATACCCATATGGATTCAGCCCGCCCAATAGCCCTATTGGGTCTGGGGAAAGATACTGTCCTGTTTCCCTATCATAATAGCGAAAGCGATTATAATACAAGCCACTTTCTTCATCTTCATATTGCCCCGCAAAGCGAAAAGGACATTCGGTGTAATTAGGGTCATTCTCCGCTTTGCCCTCTCGGTAACGCCAAAACTGCATTTGGCCCCACGTATTCAGCCGTCCTGCCCAACTGGCTTGCCCGCCTTCACTGAATATCTCTCGCGGAGTTCCTTGGTGGTCGGTGACCACATAGTGCAGTTTTCCCTGTTGATAACGCGCGGTGGGCGTTATCTCTCCGGGTTGATACAGCCATTGAACTTGTTGCGCATTAGCAAGAGTGCCATCGGCATATATCGGCGTTTCTTCTATCAGTTGGTCTCCCGACCATAAATAGCGCCACGTGGTGATTTTAGGCTTAATCTGCGGAAATAATGGGTCTATATGGGCTAAGTCACTGTCAACGGTTTTGGTTTTACTCAAACGTCGACCAAAAGCATCATAAGTATAGTGCCAACAATCCCCTTTCGGTGTAAAGCATGCGGTTAGCTGATTTTGTGTGTTCCATAAATAGCGCCACTCTCTGGGACGAAAACCGCGTGTATGGACAATTTTTTTAGCTAATCGCCCATTAACATCATAATGGTAATCTTGATATCCCTTCGCTGTGTAACGGCGAGTCACCCGTCCTGCTTGCTGTTGCTGAAATAGCTGTAGCATCGCCCCTTGTGCTTCTGAAGGCACCATCGACGAGGACGGCGTTGTTAAGTGCTCCGTGATATTGAGGTTGTTATCATACTGGAACTTTTCGTCCTGATTACCCCATTGTGGACTGTATTGTGTCTCAGTGATTTGGTCATTGGCATTATAGTGATAACGTGTCTGTCGCCAGCGATCATCTTCAATACCCACCACATTATAAGCGCGATCATATTGATAACTGCGGTGCACATCCGTACAAAATGGCGGTTGTTGGGGATGGGCTTGTATCGATTGTAAAAACTGTTCGGTGCCTCGCCCTGCTCGTTGATGAGCCAGTAAACCGGTGGCCGTATAGTGACTGGAATTGACAAATCCAGCGTGACTACGGCGTAAATACTCTTGTCCTACTGCGTTGTAGCTGAATTGAAGTGGTGCATGCTGATTGACTTGCAGTGAAGTTAACTCCCCCAGCGCCCCAAAAGCATAATGCAACTCCCGTTCACCAAAACGGGTCAATGCCAGCGTATTATCAGTATCATTCCATTGATGAACAATCTCTTGTCCATTAATACGTTCACTGCATAAACGGCCTTGGTCGTCATACTCAAATTCAACCACCGAGTCAGGATTAGTCGCTTTTATCAATTGCTGGCGCGCGTTATAGCTATACTGAGTCGTCGATAAACAGCGACTTTCTTGCTCATTTTCAAACCATTCGCTTTGTTCAACCACTAAGCCACTTTCATTATAGCGCCAACGCAGTTCATGGTTATCCGGATAGCGAGTGGCAATGCGACGTCCTAGTCGGTCATAGCGATAACAAATCTCACGCCCCGTAAAATCAACTTCACGAATGATTTGTCCCGCTTTATCCCGTTCGTAACGATAAACCTCCCCGCTCGCATTCACCACTTTTTTAAGTCGTGTCAGTGAATCATATTCAAAGCGAATTTCACTGCCATCAGGGCGTATCATTGCCAGTAAGACATCAAAAGGCCCATAACGATAACGGGTGGTTTTTCCTTCACCATCAGTCACCGCGATAACTCGGCGCTCACTGTCATAGTCTATCTGTTGCTCGACCCCATCGGGTAATAAAATCTTGCTGAGACTGCCGTTGGTACTGTCATGCTCAGTGCTGTATTGATAGCGTGTGGTGTGATTTAACGCATCAGTGTAGTGCAGTAAACGCCCCAATTCATCACTATGATATTCTGTGCTGTGTTGATAAGGATTGGTGGTTTTAATCAGTTGATGTGCAGGGTTATAGTGGTATTGCCATTGCGCACCATTGGGCGTAATGGCTTTGAGCAATTCACCATGTTGGCTATATTCATAGACCTGCTGACGCCCTTGCGGATCTGTCACTATGGTTAAATTGCCATTTTCATCATAGCTTAGCTGCCATTCATCGCCAAAGGCCGATGTGAAATGGGTAAGTTGACCGTAATCATTGTAATCATAGTAAATCGCTTTACCATCAGGTAAATAGATATAGGCAAGCAGTCCATTATAGTGATAACCATACTCTGTGCGCTCACCAATCTCATTGATTTCTGCTATCTTTTTCCGCTGTTCCCATTCCGTATACGTTTCACGCCATAATGGATCGATAGTGCGAGTCACCAGATTATCATCGTTATAATAATAACGTGAAAATCCACCCTCACCGTCAATGTAGGTTGTCATGCGCTGATAATCATCATAGATAAAGCGATCGTTCCAAAAACCAGACGGTGAATGTGTAGCAACAACACGTCCTTGTTCATCATAATCAATCGTCAGTTCTGTGCTGTCAGTATCCCCCCAAGCGACCATGAGTCCCTCAGGAGAATAACGATGCCATAAGTGGTTTTGTTGATAGGCATGACATTGACTAAGATAACCATGAGTATCGTATTCGCAACGTACAAAATCTCGAGGAGATGAGGTTGTGCTTTCAGAGCAAATGCGAACTAATTTATCCTGTTGATATTCGAGAATTAACGCTATGCCATCATGACGCTTCACACTGACAAGCTGACTTTGCTCGTTATATATAAAATCAATACAATGCTGATTTAAATCAGTGATTGCACTTAATCGACGATATTTTCCTTGTCTGTGATTAAAATATAGAAACTGTTGTTGCGTACTATCAAAAAGGGTTAAATCGCCATCACGTTGTCCGGTGAGTAAAAAATGGGGAGCATGGGCATTTCTTGCACGGATCTCCTCTGTGGGAGTTATAAATGTAAAATTAGCACCATCACTGTCTTGATAGATGATGTTTCCATCAAGTATATGTAAACAGCGTGACCATTCGTCTGCCCACTTCGGTCCAAAAAGTCCCTTTGCATTTGATGTGGATTTATATGTACGATGTAGAGATAACGGCAACAAGCCCGGTATCTGAATAATTGGCCACTGTTGGATAAAATCACCAGTAGCCACATTAACAGGTTCACCTTTACAGGTTGCACTAGAAGTACTGTTTCCATCGGACTCTTTGCTGCTGGATGTCGACTTGTTCTCCGTTTGGCTATTATTGACTTTATTAGGTGGCGTTTCTGTAGATACGCTTTCCGTTTTTCCTTCAATTTTAATGCCATTATCTGATGAGGTTATTTTCGGTGTTTCTGGACTTTGGATCACCTCAGTACCTTTAGCGGCATTACTTCCTTTCTCTGTGGCGGAGATTTCTGCCCCTTTGATTGCCTCACTTCCTTTGGATATATTACTGGTCTCTGTCGCTTTTATTACGTCAGTAGCTTTATTTACCGCAGAAGTGCCTTCAGATATTTCAGTTATTTTAGTTCCTTCTGCTACTTTATTAATAGCATTAGCACCTTCAGCGACTTTCCCCACTTTTAAAAAAGCAGCGGCAATAGTCGCTATTTCAAGCCCACCTCTTGTTACTATTTCGACTTTATCGCTATCACTTTTTTTCCATTTATTCTCTAATTTTTCTTTTTCTTCATCGATAAGTTTACCTAATGCACGATATTTGGCTTTAACGTCTTCCTTAACACCTTCAATACAGTTATTCCCCAACCTCCAGTTTTCTGCTTCAATAAGTCCCTCGATGGTTTTTTTGCTCGCATTTAGAGCCACGTTTTGAACTAGATCAGTTGGATTTATGTAATGATAAGCTTCCACAGCTGACTTTGTTATACTTTCAACAAAACCAAGACCACCACGAGTCAGGCCAGTTATTCCATCCATTGAAGTATTATATAAACTGTTCCACCATGAATAATCTGTATTAATGTGATCAACTCGAATATTATCAATATATCCAGTTAATTCTTTGTCAATATCATTTAGAGAATCATCCCTTTTTTTATCCGCTTGCTGTTTTTGTTGACGGAGTCGCCCAATAAAACTTTCTTGTTCTTCTCGTTGCATCTCTTGCAGTGATTCTAACAATTCTGATGTCACGGGCGGGTTATTACAGGGGATTTTATTACTCTCAATCGGCTCAGCAGGAGGTGCAACATTAGTAATTAAAGTCCCTAATGTATTGTTATTGTTCATTGCGACTAACGAACCATCTTGTGCAGCTGGTTGACCTTCAATACGAACCGATGGACTCCCTGTAATAATTTGGCAATCTCCACCGCCTAATGAGGTTCCAGATAATACACCGGCTCCCGTGTTACTTTGCGTTCCTTTGATTATTGACCCAACATTCAGGGTACAATATCCACGTGCTTTAACACTCAAGGCATATTGCTTTTGTGCATCTAAGCTTTGAAAACTATCAAAAGGAATAGCAGAACACCCTACCTGACAAACATCAGGGGTGGTTGCAACAACTTTGAATTGGTTTTCACCGTCACCAACATGTTTATCAGCCATTACAACAAGCTCCTTTTGTTTCTGCTGGAACCCAAACGCCTATTAATGCTTCCACAATCGGATATTTTGCAGGGATAACAAGTCGTTTCACGACAGAGATAAGACGACGATCTAAGTCAATAGTCAGTGTGTCTAAATCTGGCTTCAAAGAGAAAAGCTCACCTTCGATGTCTTGTAATATGATTTTCACACGATAGTCAGGTAACGCTGTAACGACCCGCGATGATTCAGGTAATAAACCTTCCAATAATATAGGTTCATTACCCAGCAAATACCCTGGATAACGTAAAGACGGGTGCGCACTATTGAAAAAACGTTCATCAAAATCATCCGGATAAAATGGGAATTGGTTTTCTTGCCACTCTTTTCCATATGTTCCGGCATATTCAACACGTCCTGCCCACCAACGGGAGATAGGCCCCATACCTTCGCTAATTTGTCGAGTATCAATAGACAACGTATCAAGTGGTCTTTTACGAATATCTTCCATAATCTGAGGGGCTGGATAACGTTTTTGTTTATCAAGTGCTTCGACATCGGGGTAAAATCCGATCCCAATAGGATTTTCTATTACTTGTTGTTGTTCTTGCTGGGGAGACTGCCATGTTCCTCCATAAGCCAACTCATGGCGTAAAGAAACCCCATCAACAGGTATTGATTCACTCAAGCTCCATTGATCCTCTTGGTATTCCCAATAGTGAGGGCCAAACAAAGACCACGTTTTGCTAAAGTTTTCAATGCGAATACCTGCTCGCCATTGTGCCGTAGGCTGATTGCCTTTAGGGCGCGCAACCCCCAGTATATGGATATTAGTGCAAGGACGCGTCCACACTAAATCCGTTTCTTCGATTAAACTACTGGTTTCCGGTGCATGATAGTAACGATCTGCCATGTTTAAAGGGTATTGCTGTTCATTTAAATCCGAGTAATGCCCGCCAGTCTTGAGCCGAAAAGTTTGGCGCAATGCGATCACATTAAACAGCTCATCCTTTTTTCCTACTTTTTGGTATAAAAGATAAGGAAATGGGGTTGTGTTACTCACTTTCATATCACTATTCCCTTAGTTTAAATCGATATCTTTACCCGTAATTTTCACAGGACCTGTAGCTTCGAACTTAAATTCCTGACCATTAATCGTGACATGCCCACTATTATCCATTCGTAGCACACTTGCTCCACAACGTAATTCAATGACTTCACCGACATTGATAGATAATGTTTTGCCTACAGTAATTTTTTTATGTTGGCCTACCGTTTCGCTGTTATCTTTATCTATCGTTTCTGTGCGAGCGCCTTTCACCTGCATCTGTTGATTGTTTTCGATCACTTCAACATGATCGTGTAAAACATGGGTAGTGCGATCATGAAGAACACGGGTATTCATATCCTTCTGCGCATGAAGAAACACCTCTTGCTTACCGCCCGCATCTTCAAAACGCAGTTCATTAAAACCTTCCCCTTTGTGGGTTTGGCTACGGAAAGTGGTTTGTGTCTTATTCTCTGGGAACTTAATCGGTGGTGCGTTACGTCCATCATAAGTACAACCGGTAATTATCGGTCTGTCGATATCCCCATTCAGGTAACTGACCAGCACTTGTGTGCCGATGCGCGGTACCGCAGAAAAACCATAGCCATTTCCACTCCAACCCATGGCAACCCGCACCCAGCATGAAGCACTGTGATCGGCACTTCCCCGACGATCCCAATGAAAATGCACTTTCACGGCGCCATATTCATTGACGTAGATTTCTTCCCCTGGTGGCCCCACCACCGTCGCCACTTCATCACCGTCCGCCGTCGGTTTATAACGATAAGGGGGGCGCCACTCTTGCGTGCCCGGAATAAAGGAGACGCTATTCGACAGTTGTGTGCCTTCGCCCCCGCTATTGTCCGCCAGTGGCTGTACACCATGATGGCTGACGCTGATCACTTGCCAGCGATCATTCATCGGCTGATGGGGATGCTGAGATAAGGTGAAGATTTTGCCGGGCATCAGTGCAAAACAGTTTGTTGTCGCTTGCCCCACTTTGCTGCCGTTACGTAATTGCTCAAAGCGCACCTGTGTCAGAGGTCGACCTTCATCGTCTAATTGAAAACGACCATAACTTTCAAACACACTGTGCTGTCCCCCCTGCTCAATTTTGTTTTCATGAGACAACGGATAAGAAGGACGAACAAAGTTGTTGTCTTTATGGATAGTTTCATCCACACACAAATATTCGCCATATTGCCAAGTCATGGCAGTGCTATCGCTGATATCGGTATCGGCCTGCGGGTTATAGGTGAGGTGAATACCCGCCGTCATCCCCATATGTTCATCGCTGTAAAACAGTTGTTCTTCTTCAAACCAGAAGTTAATGCCCTCTTCAAACGCCAGTCGACACCAAAAATCAAATGCCGATTCGCGTTTTTGGGTGGTGTAGAGACGTTCAGGGTGTAGATCTTCACGGTAGAATTGGTAATCCGCTTTAACATGGGCCTCATCCAATAAGGTTTTTAAGATGGTCGGCACCGATTGATGTTGAAAAATACGGCTGTCTTGATTGAGGGTCATCACCCACATTTCAGGGCGAATATCGAAGTGATACCACGTTTTCACTCCGTCGGTATTGCCTTGTACTGCCCCGGCTAAGATACCGTTGACTTTGCGGATCAACACCCCATCGCGTTTGACCGTTAATGATGAGGCTAAGCCAAGATGACGCTGAAAATCGATAAAGGGTAAGGCACTGACCGCACTGATGGACAGCGAAAATAGCGAGGATAATCCTTCGGTAAGATTAAATTCGGTGACTTGAAAGGTGTCGTCAGGCAATCCACCAATGGTGCAAGTGAACACCAAACCACTTTCGAGGCTGTCCATGCCTAATGCATCAAGTAACGCCCCATGGGCCGCTTGGAGTGCTTGGTTTTCAGAGAATGTTTGTCCACCGGTAAAACCGCCACCGTGGATCAGGGGATGAGCAGTCACGCGATTGGCCGATACGCTGGCTGATTGAGTGAGCGAGGCCGCTGCTGAGGCCATCCCGGCCACCTTTTGCGTGGGTGTCGATAGCGTTTCGTTCACTTTGGATTGCACCCTATTTTTCACTTGATTGATGGCTTCATCTTTTAAAACGGATGCCGGGTCAATGGGCGTTGATTTCGGATCTTTGCTAAGCATAATCTGCCTCCATGCAAAAATGGATAAAGAAAAGGGAACAATACAAAATAAGGACGAGCCCCCAAGGACTCGTCATAACGGTATTACGCTTCGAGAGGCGCACGCCAGTCATCCGCACCAGACGTTCCAGCAACAGTGTGCTCCCAGTCAATTTTGCGGTAAGAGAGGGAGACTTCGATAAGTTGCGTGAAGTCGGCTTTAGCCGGATCTTGACAATGAGGCATTTGGCAATCGATGTTCACGATAGTCGCGTCAGTCAGTGTGGTGGTAAAGAAGTGCTCTTGTTTACCTTCAACAGACGTGCGATACCATTTTAACTCAACTTTTGGCAACATTTCGCCGGAAGCCAATGCGTTATACAGCAGAGGAACGGCTTTGTTTAATGCCACGGTAAAACGAAACGGTTTATGCGCACGTTGGCCAGAAGGTTGACCTGATTGCGGATCAGTCGGAACCGTCACCACGTGAGAAAATTCTTGTACCAACATTTGGTCTTCATGACCTTGTACATAAATGTTGCCGACAGAATCTGCAGTAAACGCGCCTGCAGTGATGTTGCCCTGAGTTTTTCCTTCAATGGAAATATAGCAAGGAGTTGGCATAACAATATCCTTTTATCAAAAACGACAAATTAAATTAAATGATTGTCTTAAAAACAATCCGTTAGTCATGTCTGTCATCTTAGCCAGTGCGCACGGTAAGACTTCGGTAAAGGATAATAAAATCTTATCAATATGCTGTAAACAGCCCGTTTTTTTTGTATCTCTCTAGGATAAGTCACTTAGCGTAAACTGGTTGAAATATCGCTATATCATGCTGTAAAAACAGTCATAAAAAGTGTTTATTAGCATAAAATATGATGAATAAATAGACAAATTGCTCGCA
>NZ_CAWPCB010000030.1:0-2052 GCF_963886535.1 Proteus sp. G2675 | reverse complement strand
TTTCGCTTTTCAGTTTATCAAATTGTTCTAATGCCGCCTCATTCTCTTTATTTTCAAATAATGAAATTGCTAACTGTAATCGAGCAAATACTAATTTAGGATTTCTAGAAACTAAACTTCTATATAATGATATTGACTTATCTAAGTCTTTATTCTTACGAGAAATAATAGCATTACCCCATATTAACAACTCATCATTTTCTGTTTTTTTTTGTTTTTCATAAATAGAAAGTAATAATCCAACACCTTCTACATCATTTCTAATTAATGCAGGAATAAATAATCGTAATAATAGAGTAGGATCCTCAACCAATTGAGCCTCAGTTATTAAATTATTACTTTTTTTATTATAATCGTCATTCGCAATACTATGAAAACTCAGAAATAGAATAAATAACAGACAAAATCTGAATTTACAATTCAATATAAAATTCATAAATAAAGAAATAAACCCAATGAGTTATGACATTAAAGAAAGAAATACTATATGATAAAATTCACAAAGTAAATATTCTTACATTAATTAAATCTTATAATCTTTTAACAATGATATTAATTGTTTTTAAATTTCATTAAAATTGCTTTCTTTATACAAAAAAAACAATTATTTAACTTAAGAAATGATATAATAACGCAATCATTTGATTAAATTATCAATATTAGCACTAAGCAATATACTTTACATCAGCTACTTTCTATTAATCTCAAACCAAACTGCAATTAACTAAAATTTTAAAAATTATAATGTGATTATAATTCAATAGAAATTTTCACTAATTTTCTTAGTTTTTTAGCTATATATTATAATTAAATTCGCAATAACATTAGTAAAAAACTGATATTCATAAAAAAACCGTATAAATACGGGCTAAATTTTAATAAACGTAATGTTAAGATTTTCAAATGAAAACCTAATGAACAAAATATTAATACAATACATTAAAGACATAATCAATAATAAAAAATGACACTCAATGATTTCATTTTATTTTTTATATTAAAGTTAATTTTCATTATAATTATCTACTCAAAATAGAAATAACCAGTATAAATATCTCTCAACAAAGCAGAAAAAGCGAATGATAATAAAAACCAATATTATTTACAGAGGTTTTATCATTTGATAAATAGTAAAAAAGAGCAAGATGCTCAACAAATAAGCAAAAATTTTATTAATTATATAATTTCATTATTAACACAACATTGAAATATCGAATAAATAGTCATCTGCGCCTAAAAAAACCACACAACCGATTGAAAAAAAACAAAAAAATGCACACCAACCTCATAAAATGAAATAAACAATATAAAAACCCCGTATTTTTATTTAAAATAAATTAATCTTATAACTTTTTGCTTTATCTAGTTTAGTTGCAGGATATTTATAATCAGGACAATATCATGAATACATTGAATTACATCATCAGTAAAAAAATAAAACAAAAAAGAAAAGAATTAGGGGTGACAGGCATTGAAATAGCCCATTCATTGGAAATAAGTCAACAGCACTATTCACGTATAGAGAATGGACATACCAAAATAACAGTAGAACATTTATTCTCTATCGCGTTTATTTTAGGTGTCAAACCTAAAGAACTATTGCCTAATTATAAATTTTCAAATGAAAAAGAAATGATTAAAGCAAAACAATCATTATCAGCAGAAAGCATTATGCCAATAAAGAAAAGCGACATGTATCCCACATAAATATAGACAGGTATTCATTTTATTAAAAATAATGTGAACCATTAAGGACATAAAAGGGAATACGTTGCTCTACATGATGTTGCCGATGAGCATCACGTATTTGTTCGCTCACAAAAATCTGTTTTCCCCGAAAACGTATCCCCGTATTGCGCTTGGCCCAATCAATAGGATCATCCTGATAAGACGCATTCACAAACTGACTTGTTGCACAGACTAAAGGCAAACTATATGGAGTCTCTACACTCCCCTCCCGTAATAACAATGCCATTGATTTTCCTCGGGTAAAAGGCAAATAGTCCGTATTAAAGACCCGTGCTCCATCTTCACTGTACAGTGATAACCCCC
>NZ_CAWPCB010000029.1:0-2683 GCF_963886535.1 Proteus sp. G2675 | reverse complement strand
ATGGGGAACCCAGTCTGAAAACCGCATCATTGATAATTTTGATTGGCGATGGACAAATCAATCCCCTGTGATGGGGCCAGCTCAATTAACGAATGGTTCTGTGGAATATATCTATTTGCGAGGAGGTGCTAAATATCAGCTCACTAAGCATAAAAGTGTTAACCATCAAATTATCACCCGCACTTATACCAATAACAAACAATCGGTGGCACCAAAAGGATTTGTGGCGAATGAAGTACCTAAGTCCAGCGAACAGAAAGCCAATGCAACGGCGAATGCGGTAAACCAACTTGAAACTAAGGTGACTGAGGTCTCAGGTAAAGTGACCTCTACCGCCCAGCAAGTCACTCGCCTTGAAAGCCAAGTGGGTACAAGTTCAGCCAAAATCGAACAAACGTCGAAAGTGGTCACCGACATAAATGGCAAAATTTCCGCATCATGGACAATGAAAGTTCAGCAAGATAGCAAAGGGAATAAAGTCATTACGGGCATTGGCTTAGGGTTTAATGCACAAGGAAATAGCCAATTTCTGGTCAATGCCCAAAACTTTGCGGTGATATCGTCATTAAACGGCAAAGTGGTGACACCGTTTATCGTGAAGAATGGACAGGTGGTTATTCATGAAGCCTTAATGGATAAAGCGTGGATACAAAAATTAGTGGTACTCGATTATTTTAAATCATCAGGATTTGATAAAGGGAATGGCTTTTTATTGGATGCTAAAAACAATGTTTTTCGCTTTACGAGTGGTAATGGAGGGACAACATTAACCAATCAAAATTTATATGTAAAAGACGAAACTGGGTATAATGTTGTTATTATTGGTGATATTACAAATGAGCGATAATTATGGCATGGTAATCAAATCTAAAAAATATGGAATTAATTTATTAAATACATCCGATAGGGTTGGACGAATTGTTGGTTGGCATGATATTACTCCAATACCACTTATGACTAAAAAAACTTTTAGTTATGACCATTCTGATCTAAATAAATATGGAGAAGTATTTGCTTGGTTTGGAACTTCTTTTATGAGGGGGTTAGCTGGAGATGTTATTTTAAATATTAATAACGGGGTAATTATTCTTGAACTCGATAATGTTTATAGAAATGGCTTAATCGATATATATGATGACATCATTAGGTTATATTATGGAGTATATTGATGGGTAAATATGGCATTATTATAAAAGGAAAGGATCGTCATATTCAAATAGATAGCTTTAATACGGTTATGAACTGTATTAGAAAGCAGACTGTTGTAATGAAAGGTGGGATAGTATCTGGAAATCAAGGATATTATACTGAATTACCGATTACCCCACATTTATCTACAAAGTTATTTGCTGTATCACCTAATAATGTTTTTGTTAAAGTTATTGGGGGAGCCATAAAAGGAAGTGATAAAAATATCCAGATATCCCAACCTTATAATGACTCTTCGGGTAGTGTTGATGTATTTGAATTTGGTGATTTTCCGAATAATATTTTTAAAGAAAAATATGGAGTCGTTATAAAAAATAGTAGTACAAAACAGACTGTTTATAACTCTAATTGGGGGGTGCTAAAAATAGTAGGATATTTTATTGCATCATGGAAAGAAGATATTGATTATCAATTACCAAATATAAAAGATTTAGCTTTCGTTTTTGGTGGCGGAATGGGAGGAATATGGGAAGATGGATTTGAAGGGGCTTGGATGGATACTTTTATTAAAAGAGTGGGAAATACGTTACAAGTAAGATATAAAGAAGCTGTTCTTTGGAGCACAGGCAGTGCAAATCGTGATTTATCTAGATTTCCATCTACTTGCTTAATAATAGATGTGAGCGATATTAAGAAGGTATTATGAAAAAAATAATTTTATTATCTATTGCGGTATTTATTTCAGGCTGTGTTGATAGAAAACCTATAAATTATCAGACAGTGGAGTGTGTTGGTTTAATTAAAATTCAGACTATTGAAAAATATCAGAGTTTTAAATTAAGTCGCTATAATAATGATAATAATATGTATTTTGGATACGGTAAAGCAGGTTTATGGCAAGGCGGTTGGGTTAGCCCTGATATGTTTGACAAAATATATTGCAAAGATAATTCACCTATAAAAAAATAAATTTAGGAAATAAATCATGATATACACAACAGGCACTGTTAGCACAGTGTCAGGGTCTGCTATTGTCTCTGGCACAGGTACCATTATTTTAATTAAAAATGGTAATGCTAATTTTATTTATATGGTGGACAGGGTTAATAGCGATACAGAATTAGTCATTTCACAACCGGCTACATTTACCGTAAAAAACACTAGTTACAGCATTAATCTCACTGAGCCGAACTCATACAGCGACGCTAATAATCGTATGACCGCTATTGCATCAGATATTACGTAGTTCTTAAACGAGCAACGAGTTACGCTCGATGGTGTTAAAAAAGTGCTGGGGGATATTAGTAAAAAGTTAGATAAAAGTGGTGTGGACCTTTCAGGGATTTCGAAGTGCGATTACACGTAATACACAAATGGCTTATTGTGTGTTTCGACAAAAAATCCACCTTAAAGGCGGGCGCTATTGGTCTTTGCCGACAATATTATCGCATTTAGATAAGTGTGTTGTGTTTTATCATACCACCAACTCTCAAGCGGAAGTGAGCTATTTAGCGCATAAAAAGCAATTATACAG
>NZ_CAWPCB010000028.1:0-151025 GCF_963886535.1 Proteus sp. G2675 | reverse complement strand
GCCGTTAGGCCTGCTGTTCCATAAGTTACATTGGTTAATTTTTCCATACGCATAGTCACCCCCTGAGGAGTGTCCGTTAATGATTAGTGTGAGAAAGTTAAAAAATTAGGCGGGTATTGATACTTTAAGTGCTTTTAATAAATCTTCAGGCAACTGTTCTTCCAGTGACGCATTAGAAACAATCACAAGGCCGTACATGGATATCCATGTATTCGTTTGTTGTAAGTGTCCTTGAATAAACTGTTTTGCTTTCTCTAAAAAATAAATACAACTCTCTTGTGTGTTTTTACGCCAATAAGATTCAATCGCCACCAGCAATGGAGCACCAGCATCACTAATTTTTTGCAAGCCGATTCGATATTGCTTTTTACCTGCGGAAGATGTCGTGCAAATTAATTGTGTCAGTTGTTGAGTTTCACCATCAGTCGTATGGATATTCGCCGTTAAAATGGCGGAGGTATTCTTTTCACTGTCTGTTTCTGAGGCATAGTGAAGACTAAACTGTAATTCGCTTATCTCTTTTGACATAACACACACCTTTTATTGATATATATCATATTTAGACAAGAAAAAGGTCACTGTAGTGACCTCATATAATTGACAATTAAATGATAATGATTATTATTCGTAAATGTGCTTTTTTTTCTCCGATATTGATACATTGCTTTATAGTTAATGATCGCTCTCGTTATTAACACTTTTCCCGAAGATTTATGCCGACATGACTCCTAGCGCGTCGGCTTTTTTTTACTCAAATCGGGAATGATAACTCGAACAGCATTCCCGTCACTTAAGTAATAGTGAACTTCTTCTGCTTCTCAATTCCCTTACTCAGCGATTAATTTAAGCGCAAATATAATTTCGTTTTTACTTTAGATAACAAAAAAGTCACCGAAGTGACTTCAAAAGAAAGTAATAATTCTTCTTTACTCTGTGCAAATTTTTACACTTTACTCTGTTGCTTCTTCCACTGCCCTGGTCTGCAATTAAATACACTTTTAAATGCTTTACTAAATGCAGCTTCAGATTGGTATCCGACTCTTTCTGCGATATCTGATAATGTATATTTATTTTGTTGTAATAATGAAAGTGCTTTTAGCATACGAATGGATTGTAGAACTTCGCCAGGTGTCGTATTCGCCGTTGCTTTAAATTGACGCACAAAAGTCGCTCGTGACATTGAAGCGACATTAGCTAAAGAATCAAGTGTCCACCCTTTTTGTGGTTCATTTAACATAGAATTAAATACACGACTTAACCGAGGTTCAGCTAATAATGCTAACCAACTTGAGTTTATATCTGGTTTTTGCCCATAAACACGTAATGCAAAAGCGAATAAAGTCTGAGCAAGCCCATTTAGTATCGCAGCCGCCCCTTGATTTGCATTAATGGCTTCCTCTCGAAGCAACTGGCTAAATAAATTCAATACTGTTAGCCCTGGCATTTCCACCAAATTTGCCACTACCATATCAGGAAACCCATTTAATAATAGTAACCCGCTTCCTTTAGCATAAGCCATTCGCCCGCAAAGCAAATCAACATGTTGAGTCTGATCTTCAGATTTTGTGTACTTAACAGGTAAGAAGCCATTATTTTTATGCAAAAAAGGGGGAGGTTCTATATCTCGTTCTCCACTCCAAAGGGTATGTGATTGCCTTCTGTTTAACATTAAAAAAGTGCCTTCGGATAAAACTATAGGGGCTGATTTTTCAATCTGAACATAACACTGCCCTGATAGAACTAAGTGAAAAATAGTTTCATGTTCAACAGATGAAACATGCGGTAAGGAAAAATGTCCTTTCATTTGACAAAACACATCTAATTGCAATTGCCCTTGAGAAAGGTATAAGAGTTGGCTCAACGTATCCATGAGACTAATTCACTAAAAATTGATTCGTTTGATGATGTCATCATCTTTTTTTTCATCCCATAATGTCAACCAATAATTCAGTTAACTCAATAAGGTTAATATCATGCTTAATTGGAATGAATATCGAAAACAATTAATGGGGCGTATTGGTGAGTTAGGAAAATTAACACCTGATACGGTTACTGGCTACCAAGCACTTTCCAATGCAGGTAAAAAAACTAATCATTTAGATGCAAAAACAAGAGAATTAATCGCATTAGCAGTTGCAGTCACAACACGCTGTGATGGTTGTATCGCCGTACATGCTGACACCGCTTTAAAGTTGGGTGCTAGTCATGAAGAAATTGCAGAAGCACTCGGTGTTGCTGTTGCATTAAATACTGGTGCTGCGATGGTTTATTCTGCTCGAGTATTGGATGCTATTGCACCTGAAAATTAATTCGTAATAAATCAATATCAGGGATATTAATTCAATAATCTCAATATATGACCCCAAAAATAATTGGGGTCTATTATTTAAGAGACTTATCATTACACATTGAGATTTTCATTTCCTTCTTCAAAGTAAATGCTCCATACCTAACTCTCTTAAAGTAAAACTCAACTAAATTAACGAAGAATTTAATCAATAAGATGCCGACTCACAGCTCTTGTGTGAACGTGATAACGAGGGTGATTGATTCTGTGGTCGGCATATACGAAAAAAGACCGCCTAAGCGATCTTTAAGAAATTTATAACAGATTAAGGTTGAACTTCCTTATCTACTCAGCATCATTTTCTTTAGTTAAACAATAACGCAAATTTTGTCTAATCGCTTCAATTGACCAGATCCAAAAAGCGGTTCCAACAAACTCAGAAATTAATGCTTGATAACCTGCTGTCCAAAGCCAGCCAGACAATCCTAGTAGAGGTACGACTAAACCATGAGCAAAAACAGAAACGCCAATACCAAAACAAATACCGTGTAATAATTTAACCTTTGGCAAGAATTCAGCAATAACACAATATGTCACAGCGATAACTATTGAGAATAATATATGAACACCATTACCGCCCCAATTAATACTATATCCCATCCAATGATAAGTCATAGTATCTATATTTAATCCAAGCTTTTCGAGTAAGACGACTGGCGGGGGTGTCGTTTCAAGTGTTCTCGGGGGAATTAGGTCTTCAAAACCAGATTTAACTAAAGCTGAAAAGATACCCGCTATAATACCAACATATATTGCTATACCAATATGCCTAGAACTTTTTTTCGTTAACTTAAACAAATCAATCATTATATATACTCGCTCTATAAATTGAATATTATGAGTATAGTAGAGATAAGAATACCTGTTTATTATTTTAATTATTAGTTAAACACTGCAGGTTTATTCTTATAGGATAACAATAAATTTCATCTTGAATATAAACAAACAATCAATGAAAACGAAAAACTTCCAACAAATTTTTTAATTAATAATTATAAATATATTTAAAAAAAACAAAACCCCGCCAAAGCGAGGTTTTGTATATTCAACTATTTAATGCTCAACTCATTTGAGCTGTCATCACACTTTTGCAAAAGATACATTTTGCGCCGTGCGGATTGTTCACTGTGACATCAAATTGTGATGTTCTATATTGTGAACCGCGACAACAAGGGCATTTAAAATAGAGGTAAATAGTAATAGCGCCTTTAGAGAGCCACCACGTTGCCTGCTGCTGGGCCTTTCATACCATTTTCCATGGTAAATGAAACTTCTTGGCCTTCCATCAGAGATTTGAAGTCATCACTCTGAATTGCAGAGTAATGTACAAATACATCTTTACTTCCATCTTTAGGAGTGATGAAACCAAAACCTTTATCATCGTTAAACCATTTTACTGTACCAGTCATTGTATTAGACATAGAATTTCCCTTAATTTATTTAATTTGCCATAAGGCATAGGCGGTTTGTTTTGTATTTTTACTTATGGGTATTAATTAGAAGGAATTCACAATGAAGAGGTATCGAGGATAACGCTAAATGGGAACAACTTTAAACTTACTAACATAAATAGGTCTGTACTTCCAAACCAGTGACGCTATTAAGCCATAGAAAAATTCAGATAGCAAACTTTATTTTTTAGCTGTAAATCAGATTACGTGCACCTCTAAAAAACACAACCTCGTTATACTCACGAGCTTTTCTTAATAGATAAACCATGTAATATCAAAACCATTATTAATACAATATATTGTGTTTTGTAATTACGCAAGACTATAAATAGGGTATTTTTTAATTATTTTATCCATATCTAATTTTACATTATCAACCGATAAACACCCTTCAATAAATCCTTCCGCTGCCTGTAATCGCTTAGCCACTTCATTATGCGAAATACCGAGTTTTGAAGCCATTGAACGCAAAGGATAATTCTTCACATAGTACATAATAACCAATTGAAACAAGTAACTATTATTTATCTTTAAATGTAATACCGCTTTATTGATTTTTAAGCCATCATCATCTGAACATTGCTCTTGGCTTCGTCTTGAACTTGGAATCAACCCTTTAAAACCTGCGGCAATTGATGAGTAATCGATACTATTTCCCTCATTAGCTGACCACGCTCCCCAACGCGATAAAACTTCCTGCATATCTCTCATACTAATGCTCCCCGTGCCGTATACACGTTAAACCAATGCCCCTATTCCTAATGAACGATTTAGAAAAGAAAATAACAATTCGATTTGATTGCCATAAGTGGCTTCCCACAACTTGGGATCACGATGTAACTCATCATGATGTTGCCGACATAATGGAATAGTGAATAAGTCATGAACTTTCGTTCCCATACCTCCCATACCATGGCCGATAATGTGATGTGGATCGTCAGCTTGTTGTCCGCAAACACAACAAGGCTGTGTTTTCACCCATTGAAGCCATTGGGAATTCTCCCAACGTTGCATTTTAGGTTTCAAAAGGAATGACGCTAGTGGCTCAGGATCGATAGCAACTTTTATGACTGGTCTTATCATGTCTAATCGTTCATTCATTGTTGATAGTGCTGTTACATTGCTTGGAATAATATCTGCTTCAGGAAAACCACCATGTACCCTGCGCTCTTTAGGTTTTTCAGACCAATCCAAAATTTGACGTAATATCGCATCAGGTAATTCATCAACCAGTTTATGCATCACAGCAAATGAGAAAAAATCGGGTACTGTCAGCTGGTGGCCATTATCCAATCTTAAACGACTGCGAATAGTGTCTACCATCCAAGCAATACGATTTTTATGAGCCAATTCAGCAACCCACTCAGCTGATGAATGGCGAATATGATTATCATGGTACCAACAAGTCCGTATCACACCGTCTTTATGCCATGTGGTTGTTAATTCATGATGATGATAACTGTCATGCTTATCGTTAATCTGACAACAATGGATATTTCTGCCTATCCACATATTCATCGATGACAATCCTCCCATAGCTTGGAGAACTTTTTTATTATTCAAAAAATCAACAATGCCCTTGTTATCCAATAATGGCTGTTCATTTCCTGTTAATGCCCCAGAAGGCCATTTATCTAAACTTTTTGGTACATCGCTAATAATCACGCGCGAATGTGGTTTAAATTGCTTAAGCAACTCCGCTCCAGGCTTCAATAAAACAACGCCAAGGTCAGACTGAATATAGGGCGTTAAGAGTAGTTTCATTAAATCTCATCCTCAACTTTATATTCAGCCCATAACCCTGCAATCCACTTCACACCTTTAGTAGTAAACCTTGATTGTGCAAAAGCGTGGTTATTTTTTTGGTTCGTTCCCGTTTTTATCTCAAAGCGACCAAGATCGACATGAGTTTGATAAGGCGTAAACGTATTATTCAAGCGATACATAATTTTCTTATCAATTAAAAAACAACGAAAATCGGTTTCTTTCGCCTGCAGTAATTTACACACTTGTCGAAATGTCATAGAACCATGGGATAAAACATAATTATCAACAAACTGAGCCTTAGGTGTCGCAATCGCCAGTTCACTTTCCAATTTTTGTTTTTCTTCTGCTAAGTCTGCTGCTAATCGCAATGCTTCTGGTAATGTTTGAGGAATGACTGGCTGCATTTTTGATTCTAATTCCTGCCAGCGATCAACTATTTTTGCTGTGAACTGAGGTGACAATCGAGCTACCAACACCAGAGAGTCTCTTTTATTAAAACGATATTCAGTATATTGATTGCCGTTATGTTCAAAAGGGAACTCAGCCAATGGCTGGGTTAAAATTTGAGCAACAAAAAGCCTATCGGCAGAACGCTTAACATCGGAATGATTACTTCCCGTTAAACTGGCAATCTCTCGACTCGACATAGTTAATTCACGATTCATTATGGGTAATACTGAAACTTCCATTATTTTTTGCATCATGCTATTTCTCTCCACGTTTTACTCGTGACCGTACATCACGTGATTAAATGGGCAGATTATTCTCTCCTTCACAATATCCATTAACATCAACTCAGGCATAAGTACCCCATAACCCAATCAATAATGTCACTACAAACCAAAAACCAACGAACAAAATGTATTTAGTTAGCATTACTGAGTCTCCTGTAACATTTCTATCGCTTGCTTCCAAATGCTGTTCCATGCTTGGCGACCTGAAAACTCACTCATACGACGAATGCCTGTTTTACCTGCTAGCTCAAGTGCAATTTCTTCAATGCGGTTTTTAGGTTTAGAGCGAGAGCCAATCAAGCGGGAAAAGGCACTATCGCGTTCAATGGTGTCAACTTGAACTTTTGGTTCATTCCTTGGCTCTTGGCTACGGATAGTGAGTTCATCAAAGTGTTTACGTAATTTTCGAGGACTTAAAATATTTTTGTGCCAGAATGAATCTTTGTTAGCCCAATCGAACAAGGCACAAATTTTCTCATGGGTACGCCCATCGATTTGGCGCATCAGGCGGATATCGTTCGCCCAGTCATACCAAGTAGGCTCTAACGCGGACGGATTCAGTTTTTTAACACGACCAAACATCCATTTCGCCGTTTTTAAATCATCTTCATCCCCCCATTTCTGCCCATTAGCGCTGTAAATCACTGCTTCAGGATAACGAGTTAAAAAATCATTTTTCGACTGGTCGCTGGATTCGTCAGAATTCTGCGACGAATGATCTGTTTCTGTTGTACTCTCTGAAGTAATCTCTGTTGTATTCTCTGTAAGAACAGGCCATTTTGACCCGTTCAGAACAGCGCATTTTGCACTGTTTGATGGTTTCAATTTGCGCTTATCGATAAGGTCATTTTGAACTGTTCGATCAGATGAATTATCACCATTCGATTGGGTCATATTGACCTCATCGGTCAGCAAGTGGTGATCGTAGTTAATCGCATAATAATTAGTGCGGTCATGGTTCGATTTATTGATTTGCTCGATGCGTAAAACACCCTGCTTTTTCAAATTAGTAAAAGCACGTTTAATCGTTGATTCAGAGAAAAAAGGAAATTGATTCTTCCACTCCTCAACTGTGTTATAAATCCAGCGTGAGCCGTCATATTCAACACCTGAAGTGGTTTCAGTTAGCCAATATTGAATTTGCTGTAACAGCATCGCCTCATTTAAACCAAGGCGTACCGCTAATTCAGGAATAACGACTAAAGGGCGACTTTTTAGTAATAATAAACTCATCTTGCCACCTCATTACTTAATACGTGTGTACTTCTCTTTAAAACGCTGTACAGGTTCACACTGTGGGTCGTCACAACCATCAAGCATAAAAATAACGCGCTGTTTTTCTCTGTCATAACGAACAACATGAACAACGATACCTCGGTGATTTTTATAGTAGCGATCAAGTTGGTTTGGGTTCTCATTGCTCATTGTCCCGCTCTCCACTTGAAAAATAAAAATCAGCCCATGCCTTTTTAAGAGACTGTCTATCTACCAAACATGCAGATTTCTTGTAGTTGTCTGGTTGTTCGTCAGAGACTATGATTTCTACATAGCGGAATGACTGACGACCTGAGACAGGTAAACATCGGAATTGCTTTTTAGGTACTAAATGCGCTAATCTACTCATGCTAATTTCTCTTCACACAATTGAAATTTGGCAAACCGAAGCCAGAGGCCGTACACCTTTGGCTTCACCCTTTCTGGATATAGCCATCTTTAATTTCTCTTTTGATGTAACAAAACAAACGCATTCATAAATGTGTGGATCTGCGAAATTAATCCATCCAACATCATTTTTATTTTCTGCTCTTCTTCGTTATCAATAACACCATCAGCCAAACTATTTTTCATCAGTAACGCTAAATGCCCTTGCATTTCATCAACATTGCTGCGTAATGTGAATAACTCGGTTGTGTCTAGTTCAGCTGGATTGACTCTATCCACTAACAAGCGATTGGATTCACGAGCAACAAACTCAGCAAACAAAACGGTTTTAGAAATATCTTGCATCGCTAACAACTCATTTAAATCAAATGAACGACAACCGTTTTTCTCATAAAGCTTGTTATTGAATGATGTTAAAGACAGACCGAGCGCACCAGCCATTGCTTCACGTCCACCAGCTGTCGCCTCACACATCGCTTTCACTACCTGTTTTATTGATTGACAACTCATTTCCTACCACCATTGATAGATTCTTGTAGTTAACTGCTTTAAACGGTTTTGCTATTGTTTATTTCAATAAAGTAAGTATAAAAATCATTGTTGAGTTCCCCGTAAATAAGACCAATCAACATCAGGCCTTAGTTCTTCACATCGAACCACTCCTGAAGTTACTTTTTCTATTTCAGGGCAACGTCGTGCTGGAATTTTTCGAGTTCCATTGATCCATTGATTTACTGTAGGCGGTGAAATACCCAAGCGTTTAGCCATTTCAGACTGCCCACCGACATAATTACATGCTTTTTTTATTGCGGTTGTGGCACTTATTTGATCCATTATTCAATTACCTCCGGCCTATATTGAAATACAATGTTAGGCTAAGCCTAATGTTAAATCAATAGGAATTGCCTACACAATATAAAGATAAGATAATTAGGCTATGCTTAATGGTAAAGATTTAGGCCGAGCGATAGAGCAGGCAATTAATAAAAAACTATCATCAGGATCAGTTAAATCAAAAACTGAGATTGCTCGACATTTCAATGTAAAGCTACCATCTATTTATGATTGGATAAAAAAAGGCTCCATTTCAAAAGATAAGCTACCTGAATTATGGAGTTATTTTTCTGATGTTGTTGGACCTGAACATTGGGGCTTAAAGGAGTTTCACCTCCCAGTAAATAAAGCTGAATCAAGATGTACACATGATGAACATCAACTTAATAGCCTTATTCATGCTTATATGTCAGCTTCGGCAGAAAGAAAAGAAATAATAAAATATCTTTTGCTGCAAAATAATACAAAAGAACCTTCTTGGGTTAATAGTGATACTAGGGCATACATTATAACTTTAGAACGACAAGCCTCTGAATGGTTAAATAACAATAAAAGCAATAAAAAATCCTCAAAGCGTCCAGCTTAAACTCATTTGGTCTGATGGAAACTTGTTAAGCTAGGCCTTTCCTAATTATCTACTCAATTGATTTTGATATAAAAAATAATCATCGTCTAATTTCATTTAATTTATTAGGCATAGCCTATTGACTAAAGATTAGGCTTAGCCTAATATCATTTATAACAATAAGCTAAATTTTTATATGTGAAGGAAAAGTAAATGATAACTGAACCAGTAATCATACTTCCAGTAAGTTTCACTGATGAAGATATTGCAAACTAGATGCTGAAATAGACGAGTACAGAATCAAAAGTGCTATTCAAACACAAAATAAATGATTTTTATGTGTGAAGAGAACGTGTGAAGAGAAACAATGGCTGACTGAGTCTTTTACCATTAAAAGGGGTTGTGGTGATAATGTTCTGCTCAGTCAGCCATTTTTATAAAGTTAGTTTTATAACCAAAGAGCGTGGGCGTGAAAAAAAGTAACCTGCAGCCAGCTAGAAATCCGAATCCCAATCGGGCTGATGCAACCACAGGTGGTCCACTCTTTTTGATTATGACTCTAACAATAAGTAAGGGTACTAATATTACTTGTGAAATGTCTTATCCGGGTTGTATCAACTCGCTAGTGCCCTTTCTTATTGTGTGAAGAGATAACATGAGGTTATAGAAATGAGCCAAGAAGATCGTAAGACAAATGTCCCTGACTTTCTTTCTGAATTAGATGCTGGCGTTTTTGAAAATAAAGTCTCTGCTGTTTTAAATGATGTGGCTTTAGGCGTTTTAAATAATGGTGGAAAAGGCAAAGTCACTATTGAATTAGATTTTGCTCGCCTTAGTAATTCAATGGAAGAAAAACGAGTTGAAATAACTCATAAGCTTAAATTCTCTGCACCAACACCTAGAGGAAAACGGACTGAGGAAGATACCACCAAAACACCTATGTACGTGGGTAAAGGCGGCAAGTTGACCATTATGCAAGAAGATCAAGGTCAATTATTTTCTTTACAAGGTCAGCCCGATGGTAAATTAAAAGCCATTAATTAGTTTTCTTATTTTTAATTAAACCTATCCATTTAATTTAATACTTTTAAATAAGTAGGAGTCTACTCATGTCTCAATTAGACGGTAATGCTATTTCGCAAATTCAAGATATGACCGTGGCTTCATTAAGCCTCGAAGCAATAGAAAAATCTCTTTGTCCAGCGATTGTGCTTCCGAATGACTTTAAAGTAAGTAGTTTAGAAAATTTACAAGAAGGTCGTTTCCGTTTTCGCGGGGAAATGAAAACAACCAGTATCAGCGACTTTGTTAAATACTCAATCAAGAATGCAATTGATGAAGGTGTTAGCTGCTTTATTGATGCCGATGAAATGAGTGCCGAAACTATTTTTAATCTCGGCACAATAGGTAAAGCAGGTCATGCTGATAACACTGCTATTGTGAAATTAAAACAAACCGCCCCATTCACAGCATTATTAAAAATGGATGGTGTTAAATATCGTCAAAAACAATTAGCCGAGTGGTTAGAAGATTGGCACGATTATTTAATGGCATTTGATGCTGACGGTAATGTTTTAGATATCAAACAAGCTATTTCTGCTGTTCGTCGTATTACGATTGAATCAACACGCTCTGCTGAACATGAAAATGCTGATTTTAGTGCTAAACGCTCAGTGTTAGAAAATGTTGAAGCAAGAAGCAAAGACATTATGCCTGCTACATTCCAGTTTACTTGTACTCCTTATGACGAATTAAAAGAACGTAGCATTAAATTACGTTATAGCGTACTCACTGGTGATGATATTCCCGTTTTAGTTCTTCGAATCATTCAACTTGAAAAACTTGAAGAACAAATCGCTCAAGAGTTTCGAGATATGCTTTGCAATGAATTCAATGAAAGCAAAATCGAAACATTCATTGGTAAATTTTCAGCGTAATTAATCGCACAAATGCCACTAACTTGGTGGCATTTGTAAATTGTGTGGAGAGAATAATGTCTTATATTGCAACAGCAACAAATAAACATTTCTATTACCTAGATGTACGGATCGAAGATATAGACATTCAAGATATTGCGACAGGTTTAGCTAATGAGTGTCGCTTTAATGGACAGATTGATAATTTCTATTCTGTTGCTCAGCATTCTGTATATGCAAGTTATTTAGTTGCACCTGAATTTGCTTTAGAGGCCCTACTTCATGATGCCAGTGAAGCTTATGTCAAAGACCTACCGTCACCACTTAAAAAGTTATTGCCTGAATATAAATTAATTGAATTGCGTGTGGAAAAAATGATCCGCAAAAAGTTTGGGTTACCTGAAAATATATCTGATGAAGTCCATTTTGCAGACCTAGTGATGTTAGCCACAGAAAAGCGTGATTTAGACATTGATGCAGGTAGTAACTGGTTAATGCTTGAAGGTATTCCAGCTAGCGATTTTGCTGTCACCCCGCTAACCCCTCGACAAGCAAAATCCCTATTCTTACGCCGTTTTAATGAACTTTATAAAGAGAAAAAGGGCTAATAACCACCAGCATTGACTAATATCTATTTAAACTGTGTACGGACAGTGTGGAGAGAAAAATATGCAAATGTTGACTTTAGAGGAGTGGGCGCAAGAAAGATATAAAAGTCGTCCACCAAAGTTAGGAACGCTACAACGATATGCTCGTGGTGGCCTGTTCTACCCACCAGCAAGGAAAGAAGGTGGCATTTGGCGCGTGAGAGAAGATGCCGACCTTGTCGGTAATTTGACATCACCGGTTATCAATAACAACGATAACCTTATTTTACAGAGGATCCTCAAAGATGGCTGCCAGACCTCGTAAAAATAACGTCAATATTCCTAATCTTTACCCATTACTTAGTCGTAAATCCAGCAAGGTTTATTGGCGTTATCGCCATCCTGTAACAGGTAAATATCATGCCCTCGGTGACAATGAAGCCGAGGCGAAAGCAATAGCCATTGAAGCTAATACAAGATTAGCAGAACAACGAAGCCGACAAGTTATGGCTATTAGTGATCGAGTGGCAAAAATTAAAGGTAAAGAAATCACGGTTAATACTTGGTTAGATAAATACTGGGCTATTCAAGAAGAGCGTTTAAAAGAAGGTGATATAAAGCCAAATACCTATAAACAAAAAAGGAAGCCAGTCGATTTAATGAGGCAAGCCTTATCCATGAAACCATTACCCGCAGTTGATGCCAGAGATATTGCTGGGATCCTTGATGAATATAAATCTAATGGCCAGCACAGAATGGCACAAGTTATTCGTTCTGTTTTAATTGATGTATTTAAAGAAGCACAACATGCAGGTGAAGTTCCTCCTGGTTATAACCCTGCCCTCGCCACTAAACAACCGAAACGAAAAGTAACTCGCCAACGCCTTAATTTTGATGAATGGAAAAAGATATTTGAGATTGCTGACAAACAACATCGTTATATGGGCAATGCCATGTTGCTTGCACTTATTACAGGCCAACGATTAGGTGATATCTCGGCAATGAAGTTTAGTGATATTTGGGATGATCATTTGCATATTATCCAAGAAAAAACTGGCACCAAATTAGCTATTCCATTATCACTACGTTCTGAACAATTAAATATGTCATTACGTGAAGTTGTTGCTCGTTGTCGTGATCGCGTTATTAGCCCTTATCTTATTCATTATTTTCATACCACTTCACAATCTAAACGTGGCGAACAAGTTACAGCAAATACACTAACGACTAACTTTAAAAAGGCGAGAAATAAAACGGATATTGATTGGGGAGAAGGAACACCTGCAACATTTCACGAACAGCGCTCTTTATCTGAAAGGTTATATCGAGCACAAGGTATAAACACTAAAGATTTGCTGGGTCATAAAAACCAAATTCAAACGGATAAATACCATGATGATCGAGGGAAAGATTGGATAAAAATCGTGATTTAATTGCTCAAATTTCAGGCGGTTTTGATAACTCGTTTTGATAACTTTTTGATAACCGTTTCAATATTGATAATAAAAACGGGAACTAATAAGCTCCCGTTAACTATTTATCAAATCAACAATTACATATGTTTGATAATCGCGTCACCAAACTCGCTACATTTCAGCAGTTTAGCACCGTCCATTAGACGTTCAAAATCATAAGTAACGGTCTTCGCTTCGATCGCGCCTTCCATACCTTTAATGATTAAGTCAGCGGCTTCTGTCCAACCCATATGGCGTAACATCATCTCCGCGGAGAGAATAATAGAGCCTGGGTTAACTTTATCTTGTCCGGCATATTTTGGTGCTGTTCCGTGAGTCGCTTCAAATAATGCACACTCATCACCAATATTAGCGCCAGGAGCAATCCCAATACCGCCAACTTGTGCTGCTAATGCATCAGAAATATAGTCACCGTTTAGGTTCATACAAGCGATAACATCATACTCGGCTGGGCGTAACAGGATTTGTTGTAAGAATGCATCTGCGATAACATCTTTAACAATAATATCTTTGCCTGATTTAGGGTTCTTAATTTTAACCCAAGGACCACCATCTAACAGCTCACCACCAAATTCTTCACGGGCTAATTCGTAACCCCAATCTTTAAAGGCACCTTCGGTAAATTTCATAATATTACCTTTATGCACCAATGTAACGGAGTCGCGATCGTTATCAATTGCATATTCAATCGCTGCACGAACTAAACGTTTAGTCCCCTCTTCTGAACAAGGCTTAATACCGATACCACAATCTTGTGGGAAGCGAATTTTGGTTACACCCATTTCATCTTGCAGGAACTTAATCACTTTATCAGCTTCTGCTGAACCGGCTTTCCACTCAATACCGGCATAGATATCTTCTGAGTTTTCACGGAAGATAACCATATCCGTCAGTTCTGGGTGTTTTACTGGGCTTGGAGTTCCTTTGTAATAACGCACTGGGCGCAGGCAAACGTAAAGGTCGAGTTGTTGGCGTAGTGCCACATTTAATGAACGGATACCACCACCTACTGGTGTAGTAAGAGGACCTTTAATAGAAACACGATATTCACGAATAAGATCTAAGGTTTCTTCTGGCAGCCAAACATCTTTACCATAAATTTGTGTTGATTTTTCACCGGTGTAGACTTCCATCCACTCAATCTTACGTTCATTGCCGTAAGCTTTTTCAACCGCTGCATCAACAACTTTTAACATTGCTGGCGTGACATCGATACCGATACCATCCCCTTCGATATAAGGGATAACCGGATTATTTGGAACAACAAGCTTACCTTTAGCATCTAATGTAATTTTAGCACCATTAGCCGGAACAACTACTTTGCTTTCCATTTACCTCTCCTTTCATGTAAGCGCACGCTTTGTTAATTTTTTGTAAGAGACCTGTCAATACTACTTGATTATTCAGCTAACGCCAATCGCTTCTCTTTTAAGGTATAATCAATCTCCCATTTTTGACAAAAAATAGCTATGGCAAATCAATTTAACAATAGATCGAAACTACGCAAATCTCACGCACTAGCAGGACAAAAAAAACCTTCTCGCCCCAGAGGTGAGCGTAAAGTGATTATCTTTAATAAACCCTTTGATGTCCTTGTGCAATTTACCGATGACAGCGGTAGAAAAACGCTAAAAGATTTTATCCCCATTCCTGATATTTATGCGGCAGGACGGTTAGATAGAGATAGTGAAGGTCTGTTAGTATTAACAAATGATGGCAAATTACAGGCCAAATTAACTCAACCAAATAAAAAAACAGGGAAAGTCTACTATGCTCAAGTAGAAGGCATTCCCACAGAGATAGCGTTACAACAATTTCGTGAAGGACTTAACCTAAAGGATGGGAAAACACTACCTGCAAAAATTGAAAGGGTAGAACAGCCAACGTGGGTTTGGGAGCGATTTCCACCTATTAGGGAGCGTCAATCTATTCCGACTAGCTGGTTAAAAATTACCTTATTTGAAGGAAAAAACCGCCAAGTTAGACGTATGACCGCCCATATTGGTTATCCCACATTACGCTTAATTCGTTTTAGCATGGGAAATATTACCTTGGATAATCTATTACCGGGTCAATGGAAGGAGATTAATTTTGTTTAAACCACATGTCACTGTTGCTTGTATTGTTCATGCAAACAATAAATTTTTAGTTGTTGAAGAAACGGTAAATGGCAGAGCCACATGGAATCAACCCGCAGGACATTTAGAAGCAAATGAAACCCTGATCCAAGCGGCACAACGAGAGTTATGGGAAGAAACCGGTTTAACCTTGCCGGTACAATATTTTCTGAAATTACATCAGTGGGTGGCACCGGACAATACGCCATTTTTGCGTTTTTTATTTTTGATAGAAGCACCAGAACAATTAGCCACACAACCACATGACGATGATATTAATGGCTGCTACTGGGTGACCGCGCAAGAGATAATCAATAGCCAACAATTACGTTCACCGCTGGTAAAAGAAAGTATTCTTTGTTATCAACAAAATGAACGTTATCCACTCTCTTTACTGGATAGCTTTGGTTCAACATTTGCCTCTTAACAATGACTTTCATGGTTAAGAAGGCAAAAAATGTATTCGTTTGATGCACCCTTGATAGTGATATGGTAAAGTATGGCGCTTATTTTTCCGCAGTGAGATCCATTCATGTCAGATAACAGCCAAAAAAAAGTCATCGTTGGAATGTCCGGTGGCGTAGATTCATCCGTCTCAGCCTATCTTCTTAAGGAACAGGGATATCAGGTCGTTGGTCTGTTTATGAAGAACTGGGAAGAAGATGACGATACAGAATATTGCTCAGCTTCTGCCGACCTTGCCGACGCGCAAGCCGTGTGCGATAAGCTTGGCATAGAACTTCACACTATCAATTTTGCCGCTGAATATTGGGATAATGTATTTGAACACTTTTTATCTGAATATAAAGCTGGCCGCACCCCTAATCCCGATATTCTATGTAATAAAGAGATAAAATTTAAAGCATTTTTAGAATATGCAGCCGAAGATTTAGGGGCCGACTATATTGCAACGGGCCACTATGTTCGTCGCCGTGATATTGATGGTAAAAGCCAATTACTGCGCGGTGTTGATAACAACAAAGATCAAAGCTACTTCTTATATACATTAAGTCATCAGCAAATCGCCCAAAGCCTTTTCCCTGTCGGTGAAATGGAAAAACCTGAGGTGAGAAAAATTGCCGAGAAGCTTGATTTAGCCACCGCCAAGAAAAAAGACTCTACGGGGATCTGTTTTATCGGTGAACGCAAGTTTACTGATTTCTTATCGCGCTATTTACCTGCCAAACCGGGTCCTATCGTCACCGTAGATGGCGAAACCATTGGTGAACATCAAGGGTTGATGTACCACACCTTAGGTCAACGTAAAGGTCTGGGTATCGGTGGCACAAAAGAAGGTAGCGAAGATCCTTGGTATGTAGTCGATAAAGATGTTGCAAATAACATATTAATTGTCGCACAAGGTCATGAACACCCTCGATTAATGTCCGTAGGCTTAATTGCTCAACAACTTCATTGGGTCGCAAGAGAGCCTATTACCGAAGCTTTTCGTTGCACGGTGAAAACACGATATCGCCAAGCTGATATTCCGTGTACAGTAACACCATTAGATGAAGATAAAATTGAAGTCCGTTTTGACTATCCTGTTGCTGCTGTTACACCGGGGCAATCGGCCGTTTTCTATCAAGACGAAGTCTGTTTAGGTGGCGGTATTATTGAAACACGTATTCAGGAGTAGATGTGGCTAAAGATTTTCGTGATATTACCCTTGCACTGGCAGGTATCTGCCAGGCAAGTCGTCTTGTTCAGCAAATTGCTTATCAAGGGAATGCAGACGAGAAAGATGTTGAAGTCATGGTTAACAGCATTTTTAATATCAACCCAACTTCAACCTTGGATGTTTATGGTAATCAAATAAGTCATTTGAAATTAGGTTTTCAAACTATAAAAGCTATCCATCAAGCGGTAAGAAGAGAAAAACTCACGTTTGAGTTGATGACTTATCAACAAGGCCTGATTAACCTTGAACGTATCATAAACAAAAATAACGATTATAGTTCGCATTTATCACAAAAAATATCTCAACTTGAACGACAAAAAAATTATTTTGAACCGCTTTCTGACGGATTATTTAATGCTCTCGCTGGCGTTTATAGTGATGCGGTCAGCCCTGTAGGGCCAAAAATTCAAGTTAATGGTTCGATTGAGTTGCTTAAAAACCCTATTATTCAAGCCAAAGTTCGTGGATTACTTCTGACAGGTCTTCGTAGTGCCGTACTTTGGCGTCAAGTAGGTGGTCGCCGTTTTGATTTTTTACTCCATCAAAAAACCATCTTACGACAAACTGATGATTTTCTCGCTCAATGTTAATACTTTAAAATTCAACCTGGGAGTTGCCAACAATGGAATTATCTTCGCTGACAGCGATTTCACCGATTGACGGTCGTTACGGTAGTAAAACCTCGTCGTTACGGACTATTTTTAGTGAATTCGGTCTTTTGAAATTCCGTGTACAGGTAGAAGTTCGCTGGCTACAAAAGCTAGCATCTTGCACCGACATTAAAGAAGTTCCCGCCTTTGAACAAAACGCAATCGATTACCTTGATGCAATTGTTGCTAACTTCAATGAAGATGATGCTGCTCGTATCAAAACTATCGAGCGCACCACCAATCATGATGTGAAAGCGGTTGAATATTTCTTAAAAGAAAAAGTGGCAGCTATCCCTGCACTACAGCAAGTTTCTGAGTTTATTCACTTCGCTTGTACTTCTGAAGATATTAATAATTTATCCCATGCCATCATGTTAGAAACAGCACGCCAAGAAGTGCTACTACCAGCATGGCGCGAGCTTATTGATACTATCAGTAAAATGGCGCAAGCATATCGTGATTTACCCCTGCTCTCTCGTACTCACGGACAACCGGCAACACCTTCAACGGTAGGAAAAGAGTTTGCAAACGTTGCATACCGTATGGAGCGTCAATATCGCCAACTTACTCAAGTAGAAATTTTAGGTAAAATTAATGGTGCAGTAGGTAACTATAATGCTCACCTAGCTGCCTATCCTGAAGTTGATTGGCACCAATTTAGTGAAGAATTTGTTACTTCATTGGGGATCACATGGAACCCATATACTACTCAAATTGAGCCACACGACTATATTGCCGAGCTTTTTGATTGCATCAGCCGCTTTAATACAATTTTAATTGATTTTGACCGTGATATTTGGGGTTATATCGCTCTTAATCACTTCAAACAGAAGACCATTGCCGGTGAGATTGGCTCATCAACAATGCCTCATAAAGTGAATCCTATCGATTTTGAAAATTCTGAAGGTAATTTAGGTTTAGCTAATGCCGTTATGGGTCACCTTTCCAGCAAATTACCAGTTTCGCGTTGGCAACGTGATTTAACTGACTCAACCGTACTACGTAACCTAGGTGTCGGTATCGGTTATGCATTAATCGCTTACCAATCAACCATGAAAGGCTTAAATAAATTAGAAGTTAATGAAAGTCATCTTCGTGAAGAGTTAGATAGCAACTGGGAAGTTCTTGCTGAACCAATCCAAACGGTTATGCGTCGCTATGGTATTGAAAAGCCTTATGAAAAACTTAAAGAGTTAACTCGTGGTAAACGGATCACGGCACAAGATATGATTGTGTTTATTGACGGTTTAGCGCTACCAGAACAAGAAAAAGCACGCTTAAAAGCGATGACACCTGAAAGCTATATTGGTTTTGCCAGTCAACTTGTTGATAAATTAGATTAATTTATCCAATACTTAAAAGGCAGATAATCTCTGCCTTTTTTTATATCGATGACCCGTCCTAAATAAGATAAAAACTATCTATAACTTAAACACATTGTCCGTTACGGTATTCTTTAAGTGCTAGATTGACTATCATTATCTTAATTTCTCTTACAGCAACTGATTTTTACTGATGTACACAAGGTGGAATATGCGGATCTTAATTATTGAAGATAATATCTTACTTCGCCATCATTTATCTGTGCAGTTTCGCGATGCAGGACATCAAGTTGATGCAGCACAAGATGCGAAAGAAGCCGATCACTTTATCGCAGAAAGTACACCTGATGTCGCCATTGTTGATTTAGGTCTTCCTGATGAAGATGGTATCAGCCTTATTCGTCGATGGCGGGAAAATAATATTACTATTCCTATTATGGTATTAACGGCTCGAGAAAGCTGGCAGGAAAAAGTGACCGCATTAAATGCCGGTGCTGATGATTATGTGACAAAGCCTTTTCATTTTGAAGAGATCGTGGCACGCGTTCAGGCATTAATGCGAAGAAACATGGGCATTGCCTCACAAATACTGACTATTGCCCCTTTTGAGTTGGATTTATCACGTAAAGAGTTCATGATCTTAGGTGAGCAAATCAAGCTCACTGCATTCGAATATACTATTTTAGAAACATTAATGCGTAATCAAAACAAAGTGGTGAGCAAAGATGTGCTAATGCGCCAACTTTATCCTGATGCAGAGCAGCGAGAAAGTCATACCATTGATGTGCTTATGGGGCGTCTGCGCAAAAAAATTCTCCAAAAATATGATAATGATGTCATTGTAACTGTACGTGGACAAGGTTATCGTTTTGATATGAAAGCTTAATATGCATAAAAAACAACGTTCGCCCTTCTCTTTACGAACAAGATTTTTACTTGCCACCAGCGCCATTATTTTAGCACTGACACTCTCTTATGGTTTGGTTGCCATAGTCGGTTCTATTGTCAGTTTTGATAAAACGACTTTTATGCTAATGCGTAGCCAAAGTAATCTCTACTATAGCTTAGCGCAATGGAAAGATGGGCAATTGCAGATTGAATTTCCGACTAACCTCAATAACAACAACACATCGCTGGTGGTTATTTTCGACGAGAAAGGCAATGTGCTATGGACGCCAACGGATTTACCTCAGGTGATCCCAAACAGTATCGCGCCAAAATGGCGCAATAAAGAAGGCTTATTTGAAATTAGTGTGAATGTTAAAACGACACGTTTTATGTTACAGCAACTGCCTCAATATCGAGCCTATCTAAAAAAACTCAACGAATATTCAAGTAATGATACCTTAACGCATTCCGTGGTTATTAATCACTATCCTGCGGCGGATAATATGCCTTATCTATCCATTGCGGTTATCGATCCTATTCCTCAAAGTCTGCAAAATGTAAGTAGAGTCTGGGATTGGTTTCTCTATATATTACTAGCTAATTTTCTTTTGGTGATCCCATTAATTTGGTTAGCAGCCCATTGGAGTTTAAGGCCGATTAAATCCATTATTGAGCAGATCAGCGCGTTGGAAAAAGGCACTCGCGATAATTTAGATGAAAATCCCCCTAAAGAGCTCAAAGGATTAGTTTATAATCTCAACATTTTATTGCGTAATGAACGCAACCGTTATAGTAAATACCGTACCAGTTTATCTGATCTGACCCATAGCTTAAAAACCCCCCTTGCTGTTTTACAATCAACATTACGTGCCCTACGTGCTGGCAAACAAATGTCTATAGAACAAGCTGAGCCAATTATGCAAAGTCAAATTGAACGAATTTCACAGCAAGTTGGTTATTATTTACATCGAGCTTCTCTTCACGGCGATCACGATATAACAACACGCAAGCTCCACTCTTTATCAGGCTTACTTGACAATCTTTGTAGTGCACTTAATAAAGTCTATCAATCCAAAGGCGTTGATATAACGTTAAATGTTTCCCCTGAAATGATGTGGTTAGGTGAAAAGAATGATTTTATGGAAGTCATGGGAAATGTACTTGATAATGCTTGTAAGTACTGCTTAGAGTTTGTCGAAATCAATGTAAGTCATGATGACAATTGTGTGATTATCACCGTAGATGATGATGGCCCAGGAGTCAGCCCAGAAAAAAGGGAGCTTATTTTTCAGCGTGGTACACGTGCAGATACATTGCGCCCAGGACAAGGTTTAGGATTATCAATTGCTGTTGATATTATTGAGCAATATAACGGTGATATCACCATTACCGATAGTCCATTAGGGGGGGCAAGACTCATCGTCACCTTTGCTGAGCAACAACTCACTACTGAAATAGAGTAACGCTCTTCTCTATCAACTTATATTATTGCTGATTTAATTTAGGTCTTATCACAATAAGATTGCGAGATGTATGATAACTACGCAGTTGTCAGTATATTACTCGTTATTACTCACATTGCACCAAGGAATGTTTAGCAGGAAGTTGTAATTCATTATATGATATTTTTAGGCTTCCCAAATTCAGGAAATACACAATGGACTATAAACTTAATTTAGATTGGCAATCATTTTTAGAAAGCCATTGGCAAAAACGTCCTTTATTAATCAAAAACGGCTTCTCTGGTTTTGTTGATCCTTTATCTCCTGATGAACTTGCAGGTCTTGCAATGGAAGATGAAGTGGATAGCCGTCTTGTGAGTTGTCAAGATGGGCAGTGGGGAGTTAAACATGGGCCTTTTGAGCACTTTGAAGGTTTGGGCGATAAAGATTGGTCGTTATTAGTTCAAGCGGTCGATCACTGGCATTTTCCAAGTGCGGCATTGATGAAACCTTTTCGTGTGTTACCCGATTGGCGTATTGATGATTTGATGATCTCTTACTCTGTTCCCGGAGGCGGTGTGGGTCCTCATCTTGATCAATATGACGTATTTATTATTCAAGGGCAAGGTCGTCGTCGTTGGCGTGTGGGTGAGAAAATCCCAATGAAACAGCACTGCCCTCACCCGGATTTACTTCAAGTTGATCCTTTTGACGCCATTATCGATGAAGAATTAGAGCCGGGTGATATTCTGTATATTCCACCTGGATTTCCTCATGAAGGTTATGCCATTGAAGAATCACTAAACTATTCTGTTGGCTTTAGAGCACCTAATGCACGAGAGCTATTTAGCGGTTTTGCTGACTATGTTTTAGCAAATGACTTAGGAAGCTACCGTTACAGTGATCCTGATCTTACTCCTCGAGATAATCCGGCATTAGTCCAGCATCAAGAATTAAATAAGTTGCATGATATGATGGAAGACTTACTTGCCCAACCCGAAGTATTCCGTCATTGGTTTGGGGAGTTTATTTCTCAATCTCGCCATGAACTTGACTTGGCCATTCCTGAACCTTTATATGAAAATGCTGAGATCCACGATTTACTGCAACAAGGTGAACAACTTCATCGTTTAAACGGTATTCGCGCACTGCGTGTTGGTGATAGTTGCTTTGTTAATGGTGAATTAATGGATACTCATCATATTGAAGCTGCAGATGCCCTTTGCCAATATGATTGTATTGATAAACAACATTTAGGTGATGCTTTAGCAGATCCAAAATTTATACGTTTATTGACGCATCTTGTTAACCAAGGCTATTGGTATTTTGAAGATTAAGTATAAATAAACTATTTTTATACAAACACACCCAGCTAATTATAGCTGGGTGTTATTTTAACTATGTTAATAAACAGTAACTGTTATCTTATTAAATAATACATTGCCTCTTTTAGTAACGTTCTTGTGCCATAAAATAACCATGGCAAAATGATAAAGAACGCACTCTGTAGCCCTAAAAGTAACCAGGTATGCTTATCATTTGATAAATATAAAGAAAATATAATAAGATGGGTAATTAAAAAATAGCTGAAAACGATAATAAACGATGCTTTATACTCTTTTTTACTAAAAGTATTATCACTGGTTATCGGTATTTTTTTACACAGACATTCTGATCTTGTTTGTTTTATTATTATTTTGGAGAGTACAGCCATTACCATTACGCAAATATCCTTATATCATTTTATTTAGATTATAAAGAATATTATTTGAAATAATCGGCCAATAACTTATAAAAAACAAACTTATTTTTAAAGTTTAATTTTAAATAATATGAAAACAAACCCTATATTTAAAATATAAAGATAAAATAATAGCCGAGATTGTCGGCTATTATGGGGCAATTATTTTACATAACTGCTCTATTAACAAATAACTTTTGCTTTTTCTCTTTCGGCAGTAATTTCAGCAATTCGCATAATAACACTTACTGCGGCTTCCATACCTTCTAAAGAGATAAATTCATGTTTGCCATGAAAATTATACCCACCCGTAAAGATATTTGGGCAAGGTAATCCGCGGTAAGAGAGCTGAGCACCGTCTGTACCACCACGAATAGGCTTAATATCAGGTTCAATATCACAATCAATCATTGCTTGTTTTGCAATATCAATAACATGTGGATACTGAACCACTTTATCATGCATATTGTAGTAGCTATCATCAATAGTTAGTTCAATATAGCAATCAGGATGTAGACCTTTACCTACTTTTTCAGCAATCGTGATCATGTTTTGTTTACGCTTTTCAAACTGATTGCGATCAAAATCACGAATAATATAGTGCATTTCGGCTCTTTCCACCGTACCTTTAATACTTTGTAGGTGATAAAAACCTTCATAGCCTTCTGTGTTTTCAGGGGTCTCTTCAACAGGTAATTCTTGATGAATACGCGAAGCGAGTCCTAACGCATTTACCATCACGCCTTTGGCACTACCGGGATGAACATTATTACCAACGATTTTAATACTCACAGAAGCGGCATTGAAATTTTCATATTCCAATTCGCCCACACCACCACCATCAACGGTATATGCCCAGTTAGCACCAAATGCTTTTAGGTCGACATAATGTGCACCACGCCCTATCTCTTCATCCGGCGTAAATGCAATACGGATATCACCATGAGGTCGATTTTGTGCTTTTAAACGTACCATCGCAGTGACTATCTCTGCGATACCGGCTTTATCATCAGCACCTAATAGAGTTTTACCATCCGTTGTAATTAATGTTTTACCAATCATTGAGTGTAAAATTGGAAACATAACCGGTGATAATACTTCATCACCAATACCTAGCGCGATATCACCACCACGGTAATCTTCAAGCACTTGAGGTTTTACATGTTTACCTGAAAAATCAGGTGAAGTATCAAGATGGGAAATAAAGCCAATAACAGGTACAGGCCAAGATACGTTAGAGGGCAAACTCGCCATAACGCATCCTTTATCACTGAGTGTCACATCAGAAAAACCCAGTTTTTTTAATTCTTGTACCAGTGCCTTCGCTAATTTTAGCTGACCATCGCTACTTGGTGACATTTTCGATGATGGTTTCGATTGTGTATCAAAACTAATGTATTCAAAAAACCGTTCTAATAATTTATCCATTTTGCCCCCTAAATCTCTCTAATAACAATAATAGGGAACTCTATAAAATAATTATTGCGTCAAATCAGCTTTAGGATCATTAATTAAATCAAACAATTTATGGACATATGCATCAACCACTTGGCTTGCGGGGCCATAATGTTTTTCTTCAAACTCACTCTCCACTAAGCTAGGTTCAAGGTTAAGCTCAACCGTGTGAGCCCCTGTTAACCGTGCTTCATGGACAAACCCAGCAGCAGGATAGACATTCCCCGAAGTGCCAATAGCGATAAAGAGATCTGCCTGTGCTAAAGCGTGATAAATTTCATCCATGCCGATTGGCATTTCGCCAAACCAAACAATATGTGGACGTAGAGGAGAGGGAAATTGGCAACAATGGCAATAATCTGTCGTTGATAAATCCCCTTTCCATTCAAAAACTTGACCTGATTGCGGACAGCGGACTTTCAGTAACTCACCATGCATATGGAGAATATGTTTACTCCCTGCTTTTTCATGTAAGTTATCAATATTCTGCGTGACCAGCAGGAAATTGTCCTTTCCTAGATATTGCTCAAGTTTTGCTAATGCATAATGTGCTTCATTAGGTTGAATTGAGGGTTGTTGTAATTGACGACGGCGCTCATTGTAAAACTGCTGAACCAGTTTAGGGTTGCGGTGATATCCCTCTGGCGTTGCCACATCTTCAACGCGATGCTCTTCCCACAATCCATCTTCTGATCGAAAGGTTTTTATACCTGATTCAGCCGAAATGCCCGCCCCGGTTAGCACCACTACTTTGGGTAAATTCATTTCATGTTCCGTTTTATGGGTTAAATGAAAATAACGACAACGTGAGTGTTGTCTACGTAAACTTTTTATCTTACGAAACTTCCTAAGCCGACGATGACGAAGTTTAAGTTTCATCATGGCAATCCTTGGTTTTTATATTTAACAATCAATAAAAATTGATAACTTTACTGTCTTATTTCCGTTTATATCCATTTTATGTCAATAAACTTACTGTCCACTTAAAATTCTAGCAGGATCGAGTTTAGTTGCTCGACGAGCAGGATACCAACTGGCAATCAAACTCAAAATAACCGTCGTCAAAAATACGGAGAAAACATCAATTGCATGTATTTCTGAAGGTAAGAAATCGACAAAATAGACATCTCCTGATAGCACACTATGCCCTGTCATGGATTCAATTACCGAGACAATAGGGGTTAAATTTAGTGAGACAACTACCCCCATAATAACACCGGCCACGCATCCGATCATGCCTGACAACAGTCCGTACCATAAGAAAATATTGCGAATATGGCTATCTCTTGCACCTAACGTTCGTAAAATAGCAATATCTCCGCTCTTATCTCTTACCGCCATAATCAGCGTCGAGACAATATTAAAACAAGCAACCCCAATCACTAAAATCATTGAGAGATACATAATGCTGCGGATCATCTGAATATCGCTATACATATAACCATAATCGCTGATCCAGCTTTTAGCATAAACATAGGCTTGGCTATTTAAGCCTGCATTATGAATAATTTCATTAGCTAGAAATGGATCGCTTGTTTTCACTTCAATACCCGTAATTCCTTTGCCGTAATCAAGATACTGTTGCGCATCTGCCAATGGAATTAACGCTAATTGGTGATCGAGCATACCACTGAGTTTAAATATGCCACTGACTTGTAAACGAATGCGTTTAGGTTGTAATAGCTTTTTCGGATCATCATTGTTAGGGATCAGAATAGTTAACCAATCACCTTGTTTGATTTTCAAAGCATCGGCAACACCTTGGCCAATAATGATTTGCTGTTGACCCGCTTGAAAATGTTGCCATGCATTATTTTGCACATAGCTCGGTAATAAACTGATATCACTTTGTTTATTCGGTTCAACCCCCATCACTTGTACCGCTTTTAATTCGGTTCCTTTTTCAAGTAATCCGGTTAATAAAATATAGGGGGCAGCAGCAACAACACCCTCAGTATTTTCAATCCGCGATAGTGCCGGTTGCCAAGATATAAAGGGTTGTTCTACCGAATAAATTTGTCCATGGGGAACCACAGAAAGAATGCGGTTTTTTAATTCACGTTCAAAACCGTTCATGGCACTTAATCCGATAATCAATACCGCTACACCCAACATAATGCCCAGCGTTGAGATAATCGAAATTAATGACACCATACCAGCACGTTTTCGTCCTTTTGAAAAACGTAATGCGGTAACTAAAGCAAGTGGCAACTGCGCCATTATTCCACTCCTGAAATCGCTTCTTGAGACTCTAATTGACCATCTTTCATTTCAAGTTGACGTTGAAAGCGTGCCGCGAGAGATAAATCATGAGTAACAACCAAAAAGGCAGTTTTCTTTTCTTTATTTAATTTCATGAGTAATTCGAAAATACCTTCCGCATTTTTTTGGTCAAGATTACCTGTCGGCTCATCGGCTAAAACTAACGCCGGATCGTTTACTAAGGCTCTAGCAATAGCAACACGTTGTCTTTCTCCCCCAGATAACTCAGAAGGACGGTGATGTGCACGAGCAGTTAATCCTACGGCATCAAGTAAAGACATCGCTTTCTGTTTGGCCTTTACTGCACTCATTCCACCAATCATTAGAGGCATTGCAACATTTTCTAATGCAGTAAAATCAGGTAATAAATGGTGGAATTGGTAGATAAAACCCAATTGAGTATTACGTAAATCCGCCTTTGCCGTTGAAGTTAATTTATTGAGCGATTGCCCTTTAAATATCACTTCACCTGAGGTTGGAGAGTCTAAACCACCCAATAAATGTAATAGGGTACTTTTACCTGAACCTGAGCTGCCGACAATCGCCATAAAATCACCTTGATTGATCGCGAAAGAGACGGATTTTAAGACTTGTGTTGAAATAGCACCATCTTGATACTGCTTACAAAGTGCATGACATTGTAATAAAGGGGTATTACTCATAACGTAGCGCCTCTGCTGGCTGAATAGTTGCGGCCCGCCAAGACGGGTATAAAGTCGATAATAGTGAAATCACAATAGCGGCAAAACCAATCATAAAGACTCGGCTCCACTCTAAAGTCGCGGGTAATTCTACCCCATGAGGAATAAGCCCTACCGCAGGCATAATCACATTTAGTTGGCTTGATAGTAACGCCCCTAACAAACCTCCCGCAATAGCACCTAAAATACCGGCACCTGCCCCTTGTAGCATAAAGATGGACATTATCTGTGAACGCTTTAACCCCATGGTTTGTAATATTGCCACTTCACCTTGTTTTTCCATCACCAGTAATGAAAGCGAAGTAATAATATTAAACGCGGCGACCGCAATAATTAGGCTTAATAATAAGCCCATCATATTTTTTTCCATTTTCACTGCTTGGAAAAACTCGCCCTTTCGTTCACGCCAATCTTTCCAACTTAAACCTGCTGGCAAAGGTTCAGCACTGTATTTTTCAATATTAAGAGGGGTTGAGAAGAATAGACGCCATCCGGTAATATTGCCGGGTTGATAGCGCATCAAACGCGCCGCATCTTGTTGATTGACCAGAAGTTGAGAAGCATCCGCATCACCGCCACTTTGGAAAATACCTTTGACTGTAAACAGTCGTTGGCTAGGCACTCGGCCCATTGGGGTGAGTTGGCTTACGCCGGGAACAATAAGGCGAATGCTATCCCCTTCTTTGGTTTTTAGCTGTTTAGCTAAACCACTACCGAGGATCACACCATATTCTCCCGGTTTTAATAACGAGAAATCGCCATAGCGAATAAACTGTGTTAGGGGTTCATCTTGTGCTTTGTCAATCCCTAACATCACGCCAACACCGATATTATCTTTACTTTGTAATACCACATCCCCTTCAACTAAAGGAACGACATTGATAACATCTTCTCGTTTTAATAACATTTGTGCAGTACTATCTTGTTTGGGTAGCTGCCCATTGGGTGTTGTGATAACAGCTTGTGGAATATAGGCCAAAATGCTGTTTTGTAATGAGCGTTCAAAGCCATTCATCACAGAAGTCACTGTGATCAATGCCGCAACACCCAGCATAATCCCTAAAGCGGATAGCCATGAGACGAATCGACCAAATTTGTCGACTGCGCGACCCCGCATATAACGGAGCCCTATAAAAAATGAGACAGAATTGTACATGAAAACTGTGCTGTTCCTGTTGCTAATGCTAAGTGTTCAGGGATAATAAAGGGTAGTCTTACTGAATGGAACCACTCTATTCCCAAACTGTGGTTTTTTCTTTTATCTTAACCTGCCCGCCAGTTTAAGCTTTGGCGATGTCGCTAAAGATGTGTTGGGAGTTAACTACAACCAAGAGTTCACATTACACGCTTATGTCCTCAGAATATCGTTATCAACTTCCTGTAAAACAAGGGGATACTCGCCAGCTGGGTCAGCTGACAGGTGCCGCTTGCGCCCTAGAATGTGCAGAAATCATTAAACGTCATGCTGGATTAGTCGTTCTTGTCACTCGTGATATGCAAAATGCACTGCGTTTACAAGATGAAATCCGTCAGTTTTGTGATTATCCTGTAGAGACATTATCTGATTGGGAAACATTGCCTTACGACAGTTTTTCTCCCCATCAAGAAATAATCTCTAACCGCCTTTCTACGCTATACCGTATTCCATCACTTCTCAAGGGAATTTTAATCTTACCCGTCAATACGTTAATGCAAAAAGTCTGCCCAACAGATTATCTCGCAAGTCATGCATTAATAATGAGTAAAGGAGAGCAACTTTCTCGCGACAATTTACGCAAAACATTTGATGAGGCGGGTTATCGTCATGTAGAACAAGTGTTAGAACATGGCGAGTATGCAACACGCGGCGCATTACTTGACCTATTCCCGATGGGCAGTGAATTTCCTTATCGAATTGACTTTTTTGATGATGAGATAGATAGCCTAAGAACTTTTGATGTTGATACGCAACGCACCTTAACAGAAGTCAAGCAGATCAAACTATTACCGGCTCATGAGTTTCCAACTGATCCTAATGCGATTGAACTCTTTCGTAGCCAATGGCGTGAACGTTTTGAAGTAAGACGTGATCCTGAACATATCTATCAACAAGTAAGTAAGCAAGTATTACCCGCAGGAATTGAATACTGGCAACCGCTCTTTTTTAGTCAGCCATTATCCAATTTATTTGCTTATTTCCCACAAAACACCTTAATTGTGACGCAAGATCTGCAAGATTGCGCTGATAAATTTTGGCAAGATATCAACCAACGTTATGAAAGCCGTCGTGTTGATCCCATGCGGCCATTACTGCCACCAGATGATATTTGGCTTAATGTCGAAACGCTCAATCAACAGTTGAAACAGTGGCCACGTATTCAACTTAAAACGCAAGCACTGCCGGAAAAAGCGGGTTATACCAATTTAGGTTATCAACCACTGCCTGATTTATCAGTCAATGCACAAAGTAAATCACCGCTTGATAATCTACGCCGTTTCCAAGAGCAATTTTCTGGCAGTATTGTTTTTTCGGTTGAAAGTGAAGGCCGGCGGGAAACCGTTCAAGAGCTCTTATCTAGAATTAAAATTGCCCCCAAACAAATTATTGAATTAGCGGATGCTAAAGAGAAAGGGTGTTATTTTATTATTGGCTCTGCAGAGCATGGCTTTATTGACAATTATCGTCAGTTAGCGCTGATCTGCGAAAGTGATATGTTAGGTGAGCGAGTCCACCGTCGCCGTCAAGATAATCGTCGCACCATCAATACCGATACACTGATCCGCAATCTGGCAGAATTAAGTCCCGGACAACCTGTTGTCCATCTTCAGCATGGGGTGGGTCGTTATCAAGGTATGACCACCTTAGAAGCGGGTGGCGTAAAAGCAGAGTACTTGATCCTCTCGTATGCGGGAGATGACAAACTCTATGTTCCTGTTTCGTCACTGCATTTGATCAGTCGCTACTCTGGTGGGGCGGATGAAAATGCACCTCTTCATAAATTAGGGGGTGATGCTTGGACTCGTGCGCGCCAAAAAGCAGCTGAAAAAGTGCGTGATGTGGCGGCGGAATTATTAGATGTCTACGCTCAACGAGCCGTAAAATCTGGTTTTGCGTTTAAATTAGATAAAGAACAATATCACACTTTCCGCCAAAGCTTCCCTTTTGAAACCACACCCGATCAAGAGATGGCAATTAATGCCGTATTAAGTGATATGTGCCAAGCCATTGCAATGGATAGGTTAGTATGTGGTGATGTTGGTTTTGGTAAGACAGAAGTTGCTATGCGTGCGGCATTTCTTGCAATAAGCAACAATAAGCAAGTGGCTATTTTGGTGCCTACTACCCTACTGGCTCAACAACACTTTGAAAACTTTCGTGATCGCTTTGCTAATTGGCCGGTCAATATTGAGATGATCTCACGTTTTCGTAGTGCCAAAGAGCAGCAGCAGATCACCGAAAAATTAGCAGAAGGCACCATTGATATCGTTATTGGTACACATAAATTATTACAATCGAGCATTCAATGGAAAGACTTAGGGTTATTAATTGTTGATGAGGAGCATCGCTTCGGTGTACGTCATAAAGAGCGTATTAAAGCAATGCGTGCCAATGTCGATATATTAACCTTAACGGCCACCCCTATTCCTCGTACGCTAAATATGGCGATGAGTGGTATGCGTGATCTGTCAATTATTGCCACCCCACCCGCTCGCCGTTTATCCGTTAAAACATTTGTCCGCGAATATGATGATCTGGTTGTTAGAGAGGCTATCTTGCGTGAAACATTACGTGGCGGGCAAGTGTACTATTTATATAACGATGTTGAAAATATAGAGAAAGCGCGTGATAGGCTAGCACAGTTAGTACCTGAAGCTCGTATTGGTATTGGCCATGGGCAAATGCGTGAACGTGAGCTTGAACGTGTGATGAACGATTTTCACCATCAACGATTTAATGTATTGCTCTGCACCACCATTATAGAAACGGGTATTGATATTCCGAGTGCCAATACCATTATTATTGAACGTGCTGATCACTTTGGTTTAGCGCAGCTACACCAATTACGTGGACGCGTTGGCCGCTCTCACCATCAAGCCTATGCTTATCTATTAACCCCTCATCCCAAAGCAATGACTAAAGATGCCCATAAACGCTTAGAAGCGATTGCCTCCCTAGAAGATCTCGGCGCAGGTTTTGCTTTAGCCACACATGATCTAGAAATTCGTGGTGCGGGAGAGTTATTAGGTGAAGAGCAAAGCGGTCAAATGAATACCGTTGGCTTCTCTTTATATATGGAGTTACTAGAAAGTGCAGTTGAAGCATTAAAAGAGGGTCGAGAGCCATCATTAGAAGATCTGACCAATCAGCAAACCGAAATTGAATTAAGAATGCCGGTGCTATTGCCCGATGACTATATTCCTGATGTCAATGTAAGACTCTCTTTCTATAAACGTATTGCCAGTGCCAAAGACTTAAATGAACTTAATGATCTAAGGGCAGAGCTTATTGATAGATTCGGCACCTTACCTGATGCAGGACGCAACTTATTACGTAATGCGGCTATTCGATTAAGCGCCATGAGTTTAGGTATATCTCGCATTGAAGCCCATGACAAAGGTGGCTTTATTGAGTTTGGTGAAAAAAATAATGTCGACCCGACTTATTTAATCGGTTTATTGCAAGAGCAACCGAGCGTCTTCCGTTTAGATGGCCCTACCAAATTGAAATTTATGATAAGCCTAACCGATCGAGAAAAACGACTCACTTTTATCGACGATATGCTCACCGCTTTTAGTGAACACAAAATAAACGCATTGTCTGTTTAGATAATAAAATGCAAAAAGGCCTAACATAATAAATATTAGGCCTTTTTTATCTTATCAGTTATCAGCGTTAATGCTAAAAAGAAAACCGTTACTCTTTACGGCAAGGAATATTTTCATTCATAGAACAATATGGCTCTTGCTCCAAAACAAGTCGGCCATCGCTATCTAGCGCGATGATATCGCCCGGTTTAAATGTCGTTCTCACTTTACCCGGTGTACCATCAATTGTGTAAAGCACATCATAACCGATAACTCGCCTTTCTTGGCGGTAAATGGGAATACATTCTCTGAATTGAGCATAAGGGAAGTGAGCAATACTTTTATTGTTTAGCGCTTCTATCATATAGAAAACACGGCACTCTTGCTCTGCGGGATGAAAACGCGATAATCTTTCTGGTGTAAATTGTGTAGGCAGTCCAATACGATGGCAATACTCTTCTGTCACAAAAACGGTTGATTTAATCGGTGTTGCTGAAACCACATGGGCAAATTGTGGCCGTGGAAATATCCACTTCCAAGCGACAAATAAAAGAATAGCTAATACAAGGATTAGTCCTATTAGTGTGAACTTTTTGCTATCAACACTCACTTTTTCCCCTTTTTATGCGTTTATCCCTATTTTACTATTTTTTTGTTATAAGCGGATTTCACTCTTTTATCACCATGTTGTAATTCAATATGTTGAATGAATAAGCTTATATGAAAAAATATATTATTACGTCCTTGCTGATTAACATCATAAGTAAACTATGTACTTATAACATGGTAAATACACCACTAATTATTGTTTTAATCAGTTAATTAAATACGCGCTATTTTCTAATTATTTTCAAAAAAATTAAGAATGAACTTAAATATTTCTTATCTCATCAATGAAATCTAATTTCATTTACATATTTATAAATATAGCGTAATGATAACATCAAGTTAACAAATGTAATCTCTTTTAAGAAACTTCTTCATTAACCTTTACATAGCCGATTTGCTTTTCACTATGCGTAACAGATTGGTTTGTACATAAAGATAATAAAAATAATAGATTAAATACATGTTTTTTATTCACATATATTATTTATAAGTTTTAATATGTATCTTTAAATACCATAACATTTTATGACCTAAATAAATTCTTAAAAGCGCCTATTTCTATTTAAGAAAAATCTTAATTTATGAAAAACCTCTATTCTATTGAAGATTATTTTTATATATAAATAATTAAATTTATAGAAATAACACTATATTTTTCATAAAGTTATTTGAAATTGAAGCTTAATATTATTAAAAAATTAATTCGATATCCACATAAATATTTTCTACTGAATTAATCATCTAATTCAGAGATTCTTATTTTGACTGTTCACAATTATTACTACTCTTTAGATAGATAAAACCCCCGACAATATAAATACTGCGGGGGGTTAAAATAAACTTTTGTTTGCTAAAAGAAACAAAAGTTAGAAAAATAAACCATTATTCACTAATGAAGTTTTAGTTTTGGTCTAATCACACGATTGATTGATCCAACTAACATCATCAAACCTGTTTTAAGATAACCATGTAACGCAATTTGATGCATACGGTATAAAGAAATATAAACGATACGTGCAATACGCCCTTCTATCATCATATCGCCTTTCATTAAGTTGCCCATCAAACTCCCTACCGTACTAAATTTAGAGAGCGAAACTAACGAGCCATGATCTTTAAACACATATTCTTTTAACGTTTTACCCTTTAACATGGCTAAAATATTGCTATAACAACGGCTTGCCATTTGATGAGCGGATTGTGCCCTTGGCGGAACAAATCCTCCCTCTTTTCGCGGACAGGATGCACAATCACCAATCGCAAAAATCGCATCATCTAATGTTGTTTGTAGTGTCGGCTTAACGACTAATTGGTTAATACGATTGGTTTCTAATCCAGCGATATCTTTCATAAAGTCTGGGGCTTTGATCCCCGCAGCCCAAACCATCAGATCAGCATCAATATGCTCGCCATCTTTGGTATTTAACCCTTTTTCATCGGCGCTTGTTACCATGGTTTTCGTCATCACGCGCACACCCAACTTAGTCAGCTCTTGGTGTGCTGCACTTGAAATACGCACGGGTAATGCAGGTAATATTCGCTCACCCGCCTCAACAAGCGTGATATTAAGAGCTGATGGCGCTAATTTTTTTAAACCATAACTATTGAGTTGGCGAACAGCATTGTGTAATTCGGCAGATAATTCCACTCCAGTTGCACCACCACCCACAATCGCAATATTTACTTTACGATTTTCAGCTTCTGCGTTGGAGTCTGCTGAATATTTTAAAAATAAATTGAGCATTTCATTATGAAAACGGTGTGCTTGCTGTGGGCTATCTAAAAAAATGCAGTGCTCTTTGATCCCTGGGGTGCCAAAATCATTAGATTTACTGCCTAAGGCCATGACTAAAATATCATAATCGAGTTGACGCTCTGGAACTAATAGCTCTTGATTTTCATCATAAATAGCAGCCAAAGTGATATTTTTATGTTGGCGATCAAGCCCTGTTAAAGTGCCTAATTGAAAATTAAAGTGATGGTTATAACCATGAGCGAGATAACTTAATGCATCAACACCATCATCTAATGAGCCTGTGGCAACTTCATGTAACAGAGGTTTCCATAAGTGACTATTATTTCTATCAACAAGGGTAATTTCTGCTTTTTTTTTGCGCCCTAACTTATCACCCAATTTAGTCGCTAGTTCTAATCCACCAGCTCCACCACCGACTATAACAATTTTTGTTAATGACATATAACGTCACTCCTAAAGATATTTACTGTTGTTATTTAAGTCATCTTGGTTAAATCCACTTAAATAACGACAGTTAAAACGTTTCAGTCAATGATTTTGATAATAGCCAAAGCTCATTGGCAATATGGTCATACCAAAGTTGATTTATATCAAAAAAATTTGAATTTTCATACCTGTTTTTTGATGAATCGAGTCATTTAGGTTGTTTTTCATTCGCCAATAGAACATCTTATTAACATATGGCTATTTTTTACCATAACTATCAATTAGATAGAGGATATAAGTGAATAATTCAGTCGGAATATGAGAGGGGCTTAAAATAATAAAGAAAAGGAAAAATATAAATCAAAAAAGATGGACAAAATGCACTCTGTCCATCTTACATAAGCCAATTTTAAGCGGGGATTTTGCTATTAAATGCTTTAATTTTAAAAAGATGTTCTGACAAGCTTTTGAACTTATGTGTCTGCGTTTCATCCCAAATAATCGAATAATAAGGTGATAACTCATCAGCAGAACGCTGGTTATCTAAAATCTCATCATGACGGGATAAAATCACTAATGCATTGTCTCTATTTTTAGAGCGAAAATCTTGAATACACTTAGTGGCAATATCTAAATACTCTTCAGGTCTATCAATCTTATCAGTCATATTTTCATATGGAAAAAGATTGGGGTTAATCATTACTTGGCGAATATTAGATAAAAAACCGATACGCTCTGCCCAGTAGCCACCTAATCCTACACCACAAATCAGCACCGGCTGTTTTGTCGATTTAATCAGTTTATCCGTCTCTTTGAGTAGATGTTGCATATCGTGACGTGGATGCAACGTACTGTAACTGAGAAAACGGACATCAGGATCAATAAACTGTAGCTGTAATACCTTCTCATGATTTCCCGGACTGGTGGAATCAAAGCCATGTAAATATATAATCATGCGCGCTCCTGCCATTGCTCCTGTAATTGGGTCAGCATTTGATTCGCTTTTTTCCAACGATCAGATGCTTGCAGTTCACTTAATGTGTAACGACCTCGGTGATGGTACAACGCCGAAATGCGTTCTGCTTTGACAAAGGACAGGTTATCTAACACACTTACCGCCCCTTTACGGTTATTACACACTAAAAGCATATCACAACCTGCATCTAATGAACGTTGTGCTCTCTGCGCATAACTTCCCATAATAGCGGCGCCTTCCATAGATAAATCATCAGAGAAAATAACGCCTTGGAAACCGAGTTGTTCACGTAAAATTGATTTCAACCAATAAGGAGAGCCACTTGCTGGACGCTCATCAATCTGAGAATAAATAACATGAGCTGGCATAATGGCATCTAATAATTGACGTTGGATAAAATCTTTAAAGATAGCCATATCACGTTGACGAATATCGTTTAAAGAGCGCTCATCACGTGGCGTTTCTTTATGGGAATCGGCTCTGACTGCACCATGACCAGGAAAATGCTTACCTGTTGATTTCATACCTGCAGAGCGCATTCCTTTAATAAAGCTTTCCGCCATATCCATAGCAATTTCTGGACACTCATGGAAAGAGCGCTCACCGATAGCAATACAGTCATGACCAAGATCTAGGACTGGAGCAAAGCTAATATCAATATCCATTGCGATCATTTCTGATGCCATTAACCAACCGGCCTCTTGTGCTAAGCGACTAGCTTGATAGCGCTCATTAAGCGCAGCATAAGATTGCGCGGCAGGTAAGCGAGTAAAACCATCACGAAATCGCTGTACTCGCCCTCCTTCTTGGTCAACGGCAATCACTAAACGCTCATGGGAAGCATCACGGATTTGGCGCACTAATTCATTTAACTGCTCAGCGTCGTGGAAGTTGCGGGTAAAGAGGATCAAACCACCAACAAGGGGATGCTTTAAAATTTCACGCTCCTCGTTATCGAGCTCATATCCTTCAACATCAAGCATTACAGGACCCATAACATTCCTCTCTTTGTTATTGCAATAATAAAATCTTTTCAATTCATCAGACTAAAATAGCGACGTAAAGGTTCAGACATAGCCAAAAACGCGTTATCTTTGGTTTGTTGCCAACGAACCTCATACCACATCAGCATCATATACAAGATAAAGGGTTCTCTTGATAAAATACGCTGCTTTAATACGTTAACCGAATAAAACGACTGCTGTTGTGGGTGCTGCCTATTTTGCTGATCATTATTTAATTCAGTATAGTGATGATATGCACAATACTCATGTAAAAATGCTGTTTGTTGTGCGCTGTTTAACTGATTTGCGGCAAAAAATGTCATTAATGAATCTGCCGTATCAATATCAGCGGCATATTCCCAATCAATAAATTTTATACCTGAATCGCTCAGAAGAATATTCTCAGGATGAAGATCCATGTGAGCTGGCGCGTATTTTATGAGTGTACGTCGAGGTTGACGTAAAAAATCGTGATGTAAACGTAACCACTTTGGTGATAATCGTTTTCTGTCAATATGATACCAATAGACTGAAAGTTCATGCCACAAATCAAGAGGAAGCCCAAAAGGTTTTTGCTGATGTAACTTAGCAATTTGATGAGCTAATGATTTGAGATGGGAGCCAAATAACTGCTGATGAGTAAGATGCTCACCCTCTAGCCACTGGAAAAAAAACCATGCACCATGGCGTTTAATAATATTTGGTGCAAGCTGAGTATTTAATAACTGTTTTAAAATCGAAGACTCTTTTTTAGCCCTGACAAAAAGTGCCGTTTTTTCAGTGCCATAATAACGAGCAACCCAATCTATCCCATTAGTTTGCAAACGAAAAGTACCGCCCCCTAATCCCGCTAAGGCGGTTATTTGCCACTGTGATAAGGGTATTGCGGGAAACCATTCCCGCAATAGGCTCAATAACTGTTGTTGATAAGACTTACTCAACCTTATGGCGCCCGCTCCAGAGTATTTCTCCGCTCGCAACCGACATTAATTGCATGCTGATCACACGATTATCTTTCTTACCATCGACAGTAGAAAACAAAATATAGTCTGCTTGCAAATAACGCGCTAAACCAATTGCCGCACTGCGCAATCCTAAGCTATCTTCACCGGATAGTCCTAATGCTTTTCTTGCTGACATCATTTGTGCATAAGGAACTGTTTGTAATGCACTAATACTATTTACCGAGTCGATAATTGTGTTAGTAGCATTAACAGCTTGGATGTTTCCGCCCGAATTATTTTTTACATTATCAACCACTAATAATTTGCCAGTTGCTAAATCATCAGTGACAGACATCTCTCTAATTAATGGCTGAATGGCCGCGTTCCAATTAATACTGGTTATTTTTGGCGGTGTTGGTACAACCTCTATGGGGGGCTCGATAGGTTTAGGTGGCTCTGTTGGCTCTGTGGGAGTAACAGGCTCTACAGGTGCTGGGGGTTGTTGTGGTAACATCGATGGACAACCTGCCAGTAAAAATACCGCTGCCACCACAAATAGCATTTTTTTCATATGACTACCTTATCCTAAGTAAAGAGATAGACTCTGACATAACTTACTGTTTTATTGGGTATATCAGCACTGATCTCAGTATCACCATCGCCCAAAATCATTACATCATTTACGCGGCCTGCCGGCGAAATTTCCAGTCCTTGCTCGTTATACCAATAAAAACGATAACGAATAGAGACAGGATAAGATCGCGTATTCGATAACGTCACCGTGGCGCGACTCCCCTGTTCATAACGCGTTAATAATGGTTTGCCTGCCACAATACCTACAGCTAAAACCGACGGCTCCATCACAATAGATTGTTGACGATTAAAATAGAGTTTATTGTCTGAATGAGACGCAAAACATCCAGCCAATAACGTTGTCATCAACAATACTATAAGTAATGAATAAACCCTTTTAGCTTGTTTTATCATGCTGCTACCTTGTTGCCATGATGATCTATTATCACATTAGATTATTTGCTTAATAATGGCCCTAATGGTTTTCCACCTAAAAGATGCATATGAATATGGAAAACTTCTTGCCCACCATGTTTATTGCAATTCATTACTAAACGATATCCCTCTTCTGCAATACCTTCTTGCTGAGCAATTTTAGCTGCCACAACAAATAGATGACCTAAAACTTGTTCATCTTGTGCAGTAACATCGTTTACCGTTGGAATAAGTTTATTGGGGATAATTAAAATATGAGTAGGCGCTTGGGGTGAAATATCACGAAATGCAGTGACAGTATCATCTTGAAAAACGATATCTGCAGGAATTTCACCACGAATAATTTTACTAAAAATTGTCTCTTCTGCCATTTTTATCACCTTATTATTTATTTTAATTCCTAGCCATCACTCGCCAATATTTCTATTGAACAACTTAGTCTGCGAGGTTTGGTATTTGAAAAAGTGTTGCAAAATTACGGGTGGTTTGCTGAGCAAGCTCTTCTATGCTCACCCCTTTTAATACGGCCATATACTCAGCAACATCACGTACATAAGCGGGTTGGTTCTCTTTACCACGATGAGGCACTGGCGCTAAATATGGTGAGTCCGTTTCAACCAGAATACGATCAAGTGGTACGATACGTGCAGCTTCTCTAATTTGCTCGGCATTTCTAAATGTCACAATGCCTGAAAAAGAGATGTACATACCAAGATCAAGTAGCGCCATTGCTGTTTCTTTATCTTCCGTAAAACAGTGCAATACACCGCCACAGTCTTGAACCTTTTCTTCTTTTAAAATAGTTAGCGTATCTTCACGAGCGCTACGCGTATGTACAATAACAGGTTTATTAACTTGGCGCCCAATGCGAATATGTTCACGGAAAATTTCACGCTGAAGTGACGCATTTTCTTGTTGATAATAGTAGTCTAAACCTGTTTCGCCTAATGCAACAACATCGGCCTCAGCTGCAAGGCGCGCAAGCTCAGCGACATCGTGTCCCTCATCAAGGTTTAATGGGTGAATCCCACAAGAAAAAGCCACATTATCACGCTTGCCGATCAGTTCGCGCATATTTTTAAAGCCAGGTAATGTTGTTGCGACTGCTAACATATATTTGACATCACGCTGTTGTGCTTTTTCTACAACATCATCAATATTTTTGTGCAGTTTTTCATAATCTAAGCTGTCAAGATGGCAGTGTGAATCAACTAAAAACATAATGTACTCTCATCGTTATATAACTTTATATTATTTCTTTTACTTGTCTGCTAAATGGAAAGGGAAATTATTTCCCTAGAGCAACTAGCTGGGCTTCCCAATCAAGTAACTGTTCTGCCAACAATAGCTCTTTATTGATTGCTGGAATGGTAACTAATTGATGGCGACACTGTTTCCAACTTTCGCTCACCGCTAACAACATTGCAGAAGGCAACTGTGATAACGCCATAATTAATGGCTGCTTATCTTGGTTGACACAATACACTTCAGCATGAGTTTGTCGTTTTAAAGCATCCAACAGTAATGATAATAACCAATAGATCTTACGTTCAGCATTATCTTGATTGAACTGAGCTAACAACCCATATAAATTTTGTTGTTGTAAGCTAACATATAACGCTTGGCAGAAGGCTTCCCTTTCTTGCCATTCTTGTTTTAGTAATGATAACGCTAAAACGGGCGCACCTTGAGATAGGTTTAATGCTGTGACACCATCGGCATAAGCCATATTAGGTAGCTGTTGTTGTAGCCAATGTATCGCATAATTCATCTCAGGCGGTGCTAAATGGTAATAGAAACAGCGACTACGTAGTGTTGCTAGCAATATTTCAGGTTGTTGACAATTCAATAAAAAATAGCAATTAACTGGTGGCTCTTCTAAGGTCTTTAATAACGCATTGGCTGCCGCTTCTGTTAATGCCTCAACCTCTTTTATCCATACCACTCGTGAGCCACCTTGTTGTGCATGGTGCTCAAGCTTTTCGGTGACTTTTCTAACCGCTTCGATCCCTATTGATGACTTTCCCTTTTCATTTTGCAAGATATGCCAATCTGGATGTGTTTCTGCCAACATCAAACGGCAACTATGACACTCATTACAGCTTTTTGAACCCTGCTTATTCTGACACATTAACCAACGACTTAATCCATAAGAAAGTGCATCAGCCCCCATTCCTTGAGATGCATGCAACAAAATCGCATGATGACCACGCCCTTCTTGGTACATACTTACCAGTTGTCGATATGCCTGATTTAACCAAGGATACCAATTCATAATGCGCTATTTTCCTGAGTCAGCCACTGATTGAGTACATCGCGAATATCCGCTTGTACTTTATCAATATCTTGTGATGCATCAATGGTAATAATCGAGGCGTCTTCTTTTGCTAATGCTTGATAACGTTCACGAGTGCGGTAAAAAAAGTCCATAGACTCTTTTTCTATTCTGTCCAATTCACCTCTTGCTCGTGCTCTGGCTAGACCAACGGCCGGATCTAAATCAAGATAAAGGGTAAGATCAGGTTTAAAATCTGCTAATACCGTATCACGTAGTGACTTCATCAGGGCTTTGTCAATTCCTCGACCACCACCTTGATATGCTTGTGAAGAGAGATCATGTCTATCCCCTATCACCCACTTACCTTGGGCTAAAGCTGGTTTTATCACATTTTCAACCAGTTGCACACGTGCAGCATATAACATTAGCAATTCAGCTTTATCGGTAACTTTTTCGCCTTCAATACCTTGTTTAATCAATTCCCGTAATTTTTCTGCAAGCGGAGTTCCCCCCGGCTCGCGCGTAAAGGCCAAATCGGTGATCCCTTGTTGTTTTAATGTATCAACAACCGTTTGAATAGCACTGGTTTTGCCAGCCCCTTCTAATCCTTCAATAACAATAAATTTGCTGTTTTTCATAATTATCTTTGTTGTAAGCGTCGGTATTGTGCGACGGCTTTATTATGCTCCGCCAACGTTGTAGAAAACTTATGTCCCCCAGTGCCATCTGCGACAAAATAGAGATAACGCGTATCCGCAGGATGTGCTGCGGCTTTAATGGAAGCAACACTTGGCATAGCAATCGGTGTTGGCGGTAGCCCATCAATTTGGTAGGTATTGTAAGGCGTATAGCCATTAAGATCACTGCGATAAATCGTACCGCGATATTTATCACCTAACCCATAAATCACAGTGGGATCAGTTTGTAAGCGCATATTACGTTTTAAACGATTAACAAACACTGAGGCCACTTTGGTTCTTTCTGCATCAATGCCAGTCTCTTTTTCAATAATCGATGCCATAATCAACATTTCATAGGCAGATTTATAGGGTAAATCACTATCGCGTTTTAGCCACTCTTCTTCTAATGTTTTTTCCATTTGCTGATAAGCACGTTTTAAAATGGCAATATCCGTCGTGCCTGCGGTGTAATGGTAAGTATCAGGAGCAAACCAACCCTCAAGATGGGTAATTTCAGGCTTCATTCCTATCTCTTGGCGTAACTTATCGCTTTCCATACCATTTGCGACAATCTTTAACTCAGGGGCTTTATCAAAAATAGCTTGCCAATCACTTAAACGGCTACCCTCGATAAATCGAATCGTAAACTGCGCCTCTTTGCCACTTTTTATTAACAGCAAAACATCTCGCAGTGTCATGCCTTTTGTTAAACGATAAGTCCCTGCTTTAAATTGACTGAGTTCTGGTTTTACTTTTAATAAAATTTGAAAATAATCTCCTTGTTTAAGAAGATTATTCTTAATAAGCAATTGTTCCATCGCAATACGCCCTGTTCCTGCCGGAACAGTAAGCAGCATTTCATCTTGCTTTACCACAACATTGTTCTCTAACCCACGAAGGCTTTGCATAATATATAATGTGGCTGCGCCAGCGCTAATCAATAATGCAAAAAAGGCTATCCAAACTAATTTTTTTATCTTCATTTATAACTCATCAAACGTTAAGTCAGTGACAAACAGTGTTGTAAAACAACATGGTAAGCGTCTCTATCGCGATATTGATAGTGCTTATCATCTGAAAAATAGATCTGTTTTACGGGAATAATGGGCATCAGTGCATTGGTTAACCAAATTTCATCTGCTTGATAGAGCGTTTGCGGTTTTTCTCGCACAATGTGAATATCCCAGTCCAATTGTTGCGCAAAATCTAATACCTGCTGGCGCATGATCCCATTCACACCCGAAAGGCTAATATCCGGGGTAAATAATTGATTTCCTTTACGCCAGAAAAGGTTTGCGGCATTCGCTTCAACTAAATATCCTTCATTGTCACACACTAACATGTCATCAAATGGGGTTGTTTCTAAATGGTGTTTAATCAGCACTTGCTCTAAGCGATTAAGATGCTTGATACCGGCTAATAAACTATTTTGTCCCAATCTCACTGGGCTAATGGCTAAAGAAACCCCTTGCTTTTGTAAGTTATGATAATAAAACGGGTAAGTTGAGCAGGATGTGATCACTGTGGGTGTGTCAAAGCCTTTCGATGAATAGCCTCGCCCACCGCTTCCGCGGCTAATAATCACCTTAATAACACTTTTTTCAGTGATTGTGGACGCTATTTGTAGAAGATGGCTGGCTAACCATTGCCAGTCTGGTGAGGGTAAAAACAGTGCATCACAACCGCGTTGTAAACGCTTAAGGTGAGCAGATAATAGAATAGGTTTACCTTGTTCAACGGCAAGTGTTGTAAAACAGCCATCACCAAATTGTACCGCGCGATCACTCACATTGATGCTTTGTTGCTGTTGTCCATTTACCCAATACATCAAACACCTTATTTATAATCTATGTTATTGATATTTTTTGTACATGATAAACAAGTTAATGTAAAAGGACAAAGCTATAGATAAAATAAAAGACCCAGCATGACGTCTGGGTCTTTAGACTAATTCAATACGCGAATAAGCGGTTTACACACGCTTAAAGAGAATCGAACCGTTGGTACCACCAAAGCCAAATGAGTTACATAGTGCATAGTCCATATTCTCAACTTTACGCGCTTTGTGTGGTACGAAATCAAGGTGACAATGTTCATCTTGATTATCAAGATTGATTGTTGGCGGTACAATTTGGTCACGTAAAGACAAAATAGTAAAGATAGACTCAATCGCCCCGGCAGCACCTAATAAGTGACCCGTCATCGATTTTGTTGAGCTAACTAATACATCAGTCCCTTTGCCAAATACCGTTTCAACAGCTTGCGCTTCTGCAATATCACCCGCATTAGTAGAAGTACCATGCGCATTGATATAACCGACATCAGCAGCAGTAATACCCGCATCTTTCAATGCGTTTTCCATTGCAAGTGCACCACCGGCGCCATTTTCTGCAGGAGAGGTCATATGGTAAGCATCACTACTCATACCAAAACCAACAACTTCTGCATAAATTTTAGCGCCACGTGCTTTAGCGTGTTCATACTCTTCGAGGACTAACACACCTGCACCATCACCTAACACGAAACCATCACGATCTTTATCCCATGGGCGACTTGCCGCTTGAGGATCATCATTACGTGTTGATAATGCACGTACTGCACCAAAACCACCAACACCTAATGGTGTTGTTGCTTTTTCAGCGCCGCCCGCTAACATCACATCAGCATCACCATAAGCGATAATACGAGCGGCATGCCCGATATTATGCACACCTGATGTACATGCAGTTGCGATAGAAATGGTCGGTCCACGTAAGCCATAAATAATGCTTAAATGGCCAGCAACCATATTAATGATGGTTGAAGGAACAAAGAATGGGCTAATTTTACGAGGGCCACCATTGATTAATGATGAATGATTTTCCTCGATAAGGCCTAAGCCACCAATACCAGAACCAATAGCAGCTCCGATACGACTTGCATTGGCTTCTGTTACTTCAAGACCTGAATCCGCAATGGCTTGAACACCTGCTGCAATACCATATTGAATAAAGAGATCCATCTTGCGCGCATCTTTACGCGAAAGATTGTAATCTTCATGATTGAAATCTTTTACCAATCCTGCGAATTTAGTCGCATGATGACTGGTGTCAAATTCTTCGATAAGGCCGATACCACTCTGTCCGGCACACACAGCTTTCCAAGAAGCTTCTGCGTTATTACCGACAGGAGATAACATGCCTAGTCCGGTCACAACTACACGACGCTTAGACACGCTTATCCTCCAAGGAGGGAAAAAGTTTAGGATTAAGAATATAGGCGGTCGAGTGACCGCCTAGATTAGCAAGCTTATTTACCTGCGTTTTCAACGTAATCAATAGCAGCTTGAACTGTAGTAATTTTTTCTGCTTCTTCGTCTGGGATTTCGATATCGAATTCTTCTTCCAGAGCCATTACCAGCTCAACTGTGTCAAGAGAATCAGCGCCTAAGTCATCAACAAATGAAGCTGAATTCACAACTTCTTCCTCTTTAACACCCAGTTGTTCAACAATGATTTTCTTAACGCGTTCGTCGATAGTGCTCATACTATTAAATTTCCTATCAAAACTCGCTTGCGCGATGATTTTCTTAGTTTATAAATACAGGAAAAGATCTAACCAATCCCGACTGTGTGGACTACTTTATTCGCTATATTTTGCATTATATTGTACGCAAAAAGCAAATATAAAGACGTCCCCGTAATTAGACCATGTACATGCCGCCATTGACATGCAATGTTTCACCCGTGATATAGCCTGCTTCATCAGAAGCTAAGAAAGCTACAGCACTGGCAATCTCTTTGGCATCACCTAAACGGTTAGCTGGCACTTGAGATAAAATACCGGCTCTTTGGTCTTCTGTTAACGCTCTGGTCATATCAGTTTCGATAAAGCCAGGAGCAACAACATTTACCGTAATGCCACGGGAAGCAACTTCGCGTGCTAATGATTTACTAAAACCAATCACACCCGCTTTTGCTGCCGCGTAGTTTGCCTGTCCAGCATTACCCATGGTTCCAACTACTGAACCAATAGTAATTATGCGACCATAACGTTTTTTCATCATAGCACGCATAACTGCTTTAGACAGACGGAAGACTGATGAAAGATTAGTGTCAATGATATCTTGCCACTCATCATCTTTCATGCGCATCAACAGGTTATCACGAGTAATACCTGCATTATTGACCAAAATATCAATTTCGCCAAATTCCGCGCGCACATCAGCTAAAAATTTCTCAATAGAGTCAGTTTCTGTGACGTTTAACACAAAACCTTTACCTTTATTGCCTAAATATTCGCTGATCGCTTTAGCACCGTTTTCACTCGTTGCTGTACCAATTACGGTAGCACCACATGCTATTAGCTTTTCTGCAATCGCACGGCCAATACCACGGCTTGCACCAGTAACTAGCGCTATTTTTCCGTCAAATCCCATGAGATCCCTCAGTCATTTCCTAATGCAGCGTCTAATGATGCAATATCATTAACTGCCGCAGCGTTCATCTCTTTAGAAATACGTTTCGTTAAACCAGTTAATACTTTACCGGGTCCTATTTCTAATAATTGTGTGATGCCCTTGCCAGCAATAAATTCAACCGTTTCAGTCCAGCGGACTGGGTTATAAAGCTGACGAACTAATGCATCTCGAATAGCATTAGCATCGGTTTGTGTTTTCACATCAACATTATTAACAACTTGAATTTCAGGTTGTTTAAATTCAATTTCTTGTAATGCAACAGCTAACTTATCTGCAGCAGGCTTCATTAAAGCACAGTGAGAAGGCACACTTACCGCTAAAGGTAACGCACGTTTTGCTCCAGCTTCTTTACATAATGCCCCTGCACGCTCTACGGCTTCTTTATTACCCGCAATCACCACTTGACCGGGTGAGTTAAAGTTCACAGGTGAGACAACTTGTCCTTGAGCCGCATCTTCACAAGCTTTTGCAATAGCATCATTATCTAATCCGATAATTGCATACATGGCGCCAGTACCTGCAGGTACAGCCTCTTGCATTAATTGACCGCGCAATTCTACTAGTTTAATCGCCGCAGCAAAATCAATTACGCCAGCACAGACTAAAGCAGAATACTCACCAAGACTGTGACCTGCCATCATTTGTGGCATTTTGCCTTGCTTTTCTTGCCATACACGCCAAATAGCAACGGATGCTGCTAATAATGCCGGCTGTGTTTTCCATGTTTTGTTTAACTCTTCTTCAGGACCATTTTGCACTAAATCCCAAAGAGAATAACCCAATACATCAGATGCTTGAGCAAATGTTTCTGTCACTATTGGATAATGCTCGGCAAGTTCTGCAAGCATTCCAATCGCTTGTGATCCCTGTCCAGGGAAAACCATTGCAAAATCAGTCATGTTTATTTTCCTGATAATATTAAAAACGGATAAGTGCAGAGCCCCAAGTAAAGCCGCCACCAAACGCTTCTAACAGAATTAACTGCCCACGTTGAATGCGATTGTCTCTTACAGCTTCATCTAATGCTGTAGGAACGGATGCTGCTGACGTATTACCGTGGCGATCTAATGTCACCACGACTTTATCCATTGTCATATCCAGCTTTTTGGCTGTTGCTGAAATAATTCTTAAATTTGCTTGATGAGGCACAAGCCAGTCGAGTTCCGATTTATCAATATGATTCGCTTCTAATGTTTCATCCACAATGTGGGCAAGTTCACGAACTGCGACTTTAAAGACTTCATTCCCTGCCATGGTGACATAAGCAGGTAAGTCTTGATTTTCTCTATCCTGATAAGGCAGAGCTAACAGCTCACCAAAACGCCCATCAGAATGTAAATGTGTAGAAATAATACCTGACTCTTCAGAAGCACCGACAACGACGGCACCAGCAGCATCACCGAAAAGAATAATTGTACCGCGATCGTTAGGATCTAACGCATGTGATAAGCGATCAGCACCAATCACTAAAGCTTGTTTCACCGTGCCAGCCTTAATAAATTGATCAGCGATACTTAACGCGTAAACGAATCCTGAGCACGCGGCTGCAACATCAAACGCGATACAATCAGCAATACCGAGGGCGTGTTGAATTTGACATGCCGCACTCGGAAACGCATGAGAGCCTGATGTTGTGGCAACGATAATTAAGCCAATTTCTTGTCTATCAATATCAGCCATTTCTAATGCATTCTCAGCGGCACTCGCACCCATTTTGGCAACAGTTTCTTCTTCTGTTGCGATACGACGTTCATGAATACCTGTTCTGGTGACAATCCACTCGTCTGATGTATCAACCATTTTTTCTAAATCGGCATTAGTTCGCACTTGTACAGGCAAGTAACTACCAGTACCTAAGATTTTTGTATACATACTATCAATCACTCTTGGGTAATACTGTATTCAGACGTGAGGCAATTCGTTCTGGAATTTGTCGCTCAATGGCCTGAACAGCCTGTTCTATTGCTGCTGTAAACGCGTTTTCATTTGCGCCACCATGGCTTTTAATGACGATACCGCGTAATCCTAACAGAGAAGCACCGTTATACTGGTCGGGGTTCATATGGCCAAAACGCTTATTTAGGCGTTTTTGTAACCATTTCTTCAATAATTTCATCCACCACGACGTTTTTTTATTGTCACCAGTAGAAGATTTAATCAATGAAAGGAAGACTCTAATCACCCCTTCCATTGTTTTAAGGGAAACATTACCTGCGAAGCCGTCACACACCAACACATCTGTTTTGCCGGTCAGTAACTCGTTACCTTCCACATAACCAATATAGTTTATATTTGGTGTCGCCTTAAGAACGGTGGCGGCTTCGCGGATATTATCTAATCCCTTACTCTCTTCTTCACCAATATTTAAAAGTGCCACTTTAGGTGAATGTATACCTGCAATTTCTTCTGCCATCACGGCACCCATAACAGCAAATTGAACTAACATTTGGCTATCACAGTTAACGTTCGCGCCTAAATCAAGAACGACGGTCTTGCTTTTTTTCTGATTAGGTAACACAGAAACCAATGCAGGACGTTCTATTCCATCAATCGCTTTTAGCCGAAGTTTTGCTAACCCCATCAACACACCGGTGTTACCTGCACTTACACATGCCTGTGCTTCCCCTGTTTTCACCAGATCGAGTGCCACGCGCATTGATGTGCCTTTACTTGCTCTAATAGCATGTGAAGGTTTGGCATCATTGGCGACAATATGTTCAGCCGGTATAACATGTAAACGGGAGATTAGCTCAGCATTTTGATTTGCAAGCAGAGGAGAGATAGAGTCTGGTTGACCCACCAGCAATATTTTTAAATGAGGATTAGATGCCAGCGCCCGCAAACATGCAGGCACTGTGATACGAGGACCGAAGTCCCCGCCCATCGCATCTAACGCTATGGTTAGATTTGTCAAAGTATCAACGAGCTATAAAGCTAATTACTTGTTGATAACCTTGCGGCCACGGTAGTAACCGTCAGCAGTTACATGGTGACGCAGGTGAGTTTCACCAGAAGTTTTGTCAACAGAAACATGAGTTGCTGTCAGTGCGTCATGAGAACGACGCATACCACGTTTAGAACGAGTTGGTTTGTTTTGTTGTACGGCCATTGACCTTACTCCTTAGTACTTTTCTTTAAACTGGCTAATACGGCAAATGGATTCGGCTTCTCTGATAATTCTTCAGGGAGTTCACCGAACACTTGTTCCGCGTCGGACACTTCACAGTGTTCAAAATCATGTACCGGAACCACCGGCAAGTTGAGGATTATTTCATCTTCAATCATCGCCAGCAAATCTATTTCACCAAAATCGTCTACGTCGATTGGCTCATATTCTTCCGGTAATGCTTCAGCCCGTTCATCACTAACAACAGGGCTAAAACAATATGTTGTGTGAACATGATAGGGAAAATGGCCCCCGCAACGCTGACACTCTAAAGTGACATCCACATCGGAATGCCCCTTGATGACTGCCAAACGTTGATGGTCAATATCAAATGATAAAGCCACATCAATATTACTGTCCACACTGACCACCGATTCAGCTAAGCGGCTAACTTGCTCAGAGGAATATTGACCGTCATAGTCTAAATTCTTCTGTGCTGCTCGCAGCGCATCAATGGTCAGGGGTAATTTTACCTTTTGCATAAGGCGCGCATATTATCTTTGTAATGGAATATAGTCAAAGAAAAAGGCGGGTTATCTACACCTTTCCACCAAAATTCGCTTTATCAGCGGCGCATAGTTTAGAATGTCGGGCATCATTTTGCTACGGATTTTATAAAAAATATGTTGCCACTGGTTCTTGCGTCGACTTCGCCCTTCCGAGCTCAGCTTCTGAAAAAGCTTGGAATGCCCTTTATACAGGCCTCCCCAAACATTGACGAAACCCCTTTGCCCACAGAGTGTGCACAAGCGTTAGTCACTCGTTTATCCTATGAAAAAGCGCGAGCTTTAGAGGTACAATACCCAAATCACTTAATTATTGGTTCAGATCAGGTTTGTGTACTCAATAAAAAAATTACGGGTAAGCCCCTTAATTTTGAAAACGCTTTTGCACAATTAAAACAAGCATCCGGTCAATGTGTATCATTTTATACTGGATTAACTTTATATAATAGCTCAACATTAGCCTATGAAAGTCATTGTGAATTATTTCAAGTTCACTTTCGGCATTTAACCGATGATGAAATTATCGGCTATTTAAATAAAGAAACACCGTTTTATTGCGCAGGAAGTTTCAAGTCTGAGGGGTTAGGAATTACTCTGTTCGATAAATTAAGCGGTGATGACCCAAATTCTTTAATCGGATTACCACTTATCCGATTGAATAAAATGTTACTCTCACAAAGAATTAACCCATTACTTTCCACAGATAATCAGGAATAGTCGTGATTGTCTTATTTTAATCTTATTTAGCGATAAAGCGTATTATGAATAAATTAGCATCAATTTTGGCAGCTTTAATCCTTACGGCATCGGTAGTAGGTTGCTCTGATGAGAAAGCACCTGACAATTCAGCCGTAAAAGCAGACAACAGTAGTAATGTTGCCCAAAATACTGATCCAAAAAAAGAAGATGAAAGTGCATCTTCATTTAAAAAGAACTTTATTAGTAGTTGCATACTCGGTTCTGGTGTGACTGATGATGCACTAATACCACAAATTACCGAAGTTTGTAGCTGTACTTACGACAACATCATCAAAGATTATGGTATGACCGAATTTATTCGTGTTGATATGGAAATGAGAAAAGACGGCTCTAAATCGCTACCGAAAGAGTGGAATATCGATAAAATTGTTGAGCAATGTATATCAACCATCACCAAATAACCTTGGCTGGATACTGATCCTATTTTCTAGGACGACAACGGTAAATCATTTGCAAACAAAGTGGGAAAAAATTTTCTCCCACTTTGCTAGTTTGAAAACAGTAGTATTAAGATTTTTGATTGCGTAATACTTGTAAACAGTAACGTAACGTTTTATCCATCGGCGCTTCAATACGCATTTTTTCCCCTGTTGAGGGATGAATAAAGGTTAATGAACTCGCATGTAAAAAGAGACGATTAAGCTTGGTTGAAGCTAATTGTGTATCAAAATCACGATCACCATAGCGATCATCAAAAGCAATAGGATGGCCGGCATGTAATGTATGGACACGAATTTGATGAGTTCGTCCCGTGACAGGACTTGCTTTAACTAAGGTCGCAAATTCAAAGCGCTCTTCTACCTTAAAGCGTGTTTCTGATGGTTTACCTTCACTACTTACTTTAACCACCCGCTCACCACTTTGTAGGATATTTTTCAATAACGGGGCTTGTACTACTTTTGTATGAGATTGCCATTGACCACGTACTAAGGCTAAATAATCTTTTTGCATCTGTTTTAATCTTAGCTGTTCGTGTAGTGAACGCAGGGCTGAGCGCTTTTTAGCAATCAATAATACCCCAGAGGTATCCCTATCAAGGCGATGCACTAATTCTAGAAATCTCGCCTCTGGACGCAATGCCCTTAAACCTTCAATCACACCAAAACTGAGTCCGCTACCACCATGTACTGCCGTCCCTGATGGCTTATTAATCAGCATCACATGTTCATCTTCATATAAAATACACTCAGCAAGTGCTGATACTTTTTCTAACTTAGGCGATACCGTATGTTCTTCTTTTTCTGCTACCCGGACAGGAGGAATACGAATGCTATCCCCTGCAGCTAATTTATATTCAGGCTTAATGCGCCCTTTATTAACCCGAACTTCACCTTTGCGGATAATTCGGTAAATCATACTTTTCGGTACACCTTTTAAGCGTGCCAGTAAAAAATTATCAATACGCTGGCCTGCTTCATCGCCATCAATGGTGACGAACTGAACTTGATTAAATGATTTCATAGTGGCGATTTTTTAGCTCTCTTAAAATAAAAAATGACAAACAAATTATTGGTGCACAAAATAACATCAAATTGGGTGCCTATTTTAACCTGATTAATGGGAAAAAGACGAAACATTAACTAATCTCTCATATTTATACAGAAAAAGTCACCAAAGCGGAAAAGTCATCTTGCTATAACCCCAACACCAATGGAATAATGCAGACTCTCCTGATTAAGTTTATCAGGTATATTTATGAAATTTTGTTTGTTTGATATTCAAATGCAGCAATGGCGTAAGACATAGTCGAATATCAAACAATTTAGTATGCCATAAATACATCACTTATTGAGTTGGCACATTACGTCTCAATTAAAGAGTGCTGAATTTTAGAACTGAAAATCAGACTCACCGACAAATTGCACCTCTATACAATCGACAACCGTGAGGTTGACGCCTTTGTAAAAGACACGAGGTCATCGGTTATCAATAGTGTAATTACGTATGTCAGTGGCACATTATAAAACGTGAAAATAACGAGTAAGTCACAATATGAAAAGAATGTTAATTAACGCGACTCAACAGGAAGAGTTGCGTGTTGCCCTTGTTGATGGGCAACGTTTGTATGATCTGGATATCGAAAGCCCCGGACATGAGCAAAAAAAAGCCAATATCTATAAAGGTAAAATCACCCGAATTGAACCCAGTCTAGAAGCCGCTTTTGTTGATTATGGTGCGGAACGCCACGGTTTCCTTCCTATCAAAGAAATTGCCCGCGAATATTTCCCTAGTAATTATCACTCACATGGTCGTCCTAACATCAAAGATGTTTTAAAAGAAGGTCAAGAGGTAATCGTACAGGTAGATAAAGAAGAGCGTGGAAATAAAGGTGCGGCTTTAACCACCTTTATTAGCCTTGCAGGTAGCTATTTGGTATTAATGCCAAATAATCCTCGTGCTGGCGGTATTTCTCGTCGTATTGAAGGGGAAGATCGCACTGAATTAAAGGAAGCGTTATCTAGCCTTGATATTCCTGATGGAATGGGGTTAATTGTTCGTACTGCAGGTGTGGGTAAATCCGCAGAAGCATTACAACAAGATTTAAGCTACCGTTTAAGACATTGGGATGCTATCAAAAAAGCAGCGGAAAGTCGCCCTGCTCCTTTTCTGATCCACCAAGAAAGTAACGTGATTGTACGTGCTTTCCGTGATTATTTACGACCAGATATTGGTGAGATCTTAATTGATAACGCTAAAGTAGTTGAAATGGCTCGTAGCCATATTGAAGCCATTGGTCGTGGTGACTTTGCTAGCAAAATTCGCCACTACACAGGGGCTGTACCACTATTTAGTCACTACCAAATTGAATCTCAAATTGAATCAGCCTTCCAACGTGAAGTCCGTTTACCTTCGGGTGGCGCTCTGGTTATTGATACAACAGAAGCATTAACCGCTATCGATATTAACTCATCTCGTTCAACACGAGGTGGCGATATTGAAGAGACAGCCTTTAACACTAACTTAGAAGCTGCTGATGAAATTGCGCGCCAACTCCGTCTACGTGACCTTGGTGGTTTGATTGTTATCGACTTTATCGATATGACCCCTGTTCGTCATCAGCGTGAAGTGGAAAATAGAATGCGTGAGGCTGTGCGCCAAGATCGCGCACGTATTCAAATAGGTCGCATTTCGCGTTTCGGCTTATTAGAGATGTCACGTCAGCGTTTAAGTCCTTCATTAGGTGAATCAAGCCATCATGTTTGTCCGCGTTGTTTAGGCACAGGGACTATCCGTGATAATGAGTCACTTTCTCTTTCTGTATTGCGTCTTATCGAAGAAGAAGCATTAAAAGAAAATACTCATGAAGTACACGCTATTGTGCCCGTACAAATTGCCTCTTACTTGCTCAATGAAAAACGTAAGGCAGTCACCGATATTGAGTTGCGCCAAGCCAATGTCAAAGTAGTGATTGTTCCTAATGATCAAATGCAAACACCGCATTTCTCAGTTATTCGTGTGCGCAAGGGCGAAGAGATCTCTTCATTAAGCTACAATTTAGCGCAATATCACGAAACTCAGTTAAATGAAGCAGAAGATGAAGCCGTACCTGAGCGTAAAGCGCCAGAGCAACCGGCGATATCCGCTTTTGCATTACAAGATAATAGCGCTGACACCACCAATAAGAAAAAATCTGCACCAACTCCAGCTAAACAGGTGAAGAAAAGCGAAACAACAGAGAGTGGTGGATTCTTTAGTGCTATTGCAAAATTCTTCTCTAACTTATTTGCGAGTCAGCCAGAGCCTGTCGTTGAAGAAAAACCGCAAGAAAGCAAAAAAGAGAATAATGAAAACCGTCGTGAGCGCCGAAATAATAACAATCGTCGCAATAATAACCGCCGTGAACGCGATAATGATCGCAATCGTGACCACGAGCGCAATCGCGATAACGTAACGAGCGAAGAAAATCGTAAGAACCGTAATCAGAAAGCGCAAAATGCCAATACTGAAGTCAGTAATGAGCAAGAAATCGCTGAACGTGAAGCCCGTCGTCAACAACGCCGTGAACAACGTGCAGAACAACGTCGTCGTCAGGAAGAAAAACGTCAGCAACAACAAGAAGCTGCGAAAGCCGCACAAAATACAGCGGAAAATGACAATGTAGCAAAACAGGCTGAGAAGAAAGAAGAACCTCGTCGCCCTGTTATGCCTCGTCGTGCTCGCCGTCAATTAACGCAATCTGTTCGTGTTACTGATGCTGTCGCAACACCTGCTATTGATGTTGCTGTGAGCGACTCACCGGTTTCTGAGCCACCAGCGACAGTGGTTAGTCAATTACCATCATCAGAAAAACAGCAAGTTGCGAAACCAGTAGCGACGGTTAAAGATGAGCAAGAACAAGTTTCTGCTAATGCGTTAACTGATACTGTAAAAGCACAAGAAGAAGTGAAAAAAGAAGATAATGCGGGCCAACAAGAAAATGTGATGCCACGTCGCTCTCGCCGTTCACCTCGTCATTTACGTGTTAGTGGGCAACGTCGTCGCCGTTATCGTGATGAACGTACATTAGTCTCCCCTATGCCGCTAACGATGGCCGTAGCTTCTCCAGAGCTTGCGTCAGGTAAAGTATGTATTCATTACCCTGTCACACCAATTAGTGATGCACCATTTGTTGAGAATAATGTTGAAAATAGCACTGACAATACAGTGGCTAAAAACTTCATTACACATAAAGATCCACAAATGGTTGCTATTGCACCAGAAGTATCAGAAACCATTGCTGCAGATGTTGCTCAGGCTCAAACAGCAAATACTGAAGCAACTGAAGCGACTTATTCGGTCACAGTTAGTACTGAATCAACCACTGAAGCTGTAGCTGAAATTGTCGCGATTGCACCGCAAGAAACGACTGCTGATGTTAATGAGTCAACTGCCGATCATGTAGAAGAAAACGCTGTTAACAACGTTATTGCTGACGTTAATACCCAAGAGCATGTTACTCGTAAAGAGAATATCTCTGCGGTATTAAATACAACGGAAGCTTATCTACATGAAGTGACTGAGCAAGCAGATGTTGCCGAAGAGAAAACAGAAACCGCTCATAATAAAGTCATAGCTAATGCTGATCATGAAACCGCTAGTGAAGACACCCATAGTGACATGACAACGCAAGCGCCTGTACCTGAGATGCCAGCAACAACCCAAGCATCAACTGAATGTGCGGCTGAGCAGCATGTAGAGCAAACTGCTTCTCAATCTACACCTGTAGAAACACAGCCTGAAGTGACCGAGCCTGTTGCTGAAACTAAAACGGAAACCGAAGTCGTATCGGTTGAAGTTAAGCAGCCAGCTAAAGTGACCGTTATTCGTCAAGAGCCAACAGTACGCCAGTTACATGCCAGCTCGCCAATGACGAAAGCTCCGGCATCTACAGATGCGCCTGTAGCAATTGAAATCAAAGCATGGGAGGCACGTCCAGCCTTTGATAAACAAGGCCGTAGCGGTGCAGGTGGTCATTGTTCAACTAATCATGCTTCATCTGAAATGACTAAAGCGTCAACGCATAGTGAGTCATAAGAGAAAAGAAGCAATAATATAACGCGATAAAATATCCGTTGTTAATCCAAGAGCCTGTTAATTAGCAGGCTCTTTTGTTTTATGGCTTGTGTGACCATAACTATGATGAAAAAACGAAAAAAAAGGCCTCTGAACAACCATTCAGAGGCCTTTGAATTTGCCAGCTAATATAATTAATTTTTAATATTAGGAATATTTTTAATTTCACCCATCGCTTTTAATTGTTTTGACAATTCACGACGCTCTTTAGAGAGATCTGCATTTTTTATGATGTAATCATCTACACGATCTTCATAGTCACTACGCATATTAGCGATAATACCGAGTACATCTTCAATTGACATACCAGGCTTAATGTATTCACTTAAGTTGTCTAATAAAAGAACACGTTTTTGGTTATCACGGATCTTTTTCTCATTGTCAGTGATCTCACGACGGATTTTGTTTTTACGACGATACATACGCACAAACTCCAGTACGTTTTGGAAAGACGGCTTGCTTGCGTTATCCATTTCCTACACCTTTACAATTGATATTTAAGAAAAATAGTACTGTTTAAGATTATCGCTTAATCGTGTCAATAAACAAGTAAAGTTTATAAATTTAATTGATTTGGCTTAATAAACAGTAGATTAGAATGATACGCTCTATTCAATATAGTCAATCAGCCGATATTCGTAAACCTAAATAAAATCGATAAAAAAAGCTACCACTCACGAATGGTAGCCATAAAAATTATCTAGCAGCGCTGTAATAGCTAATGCCTACCCGCTTAAATCGGTTGAGCTTTATTGTTACTATCGAGATCAGTCATATCATGTTGTGGTAATGCTTTCGAGTCAGCACGTAACAACACAGCAGAAAGTAACGTAGTACCGACTACCATACATCCCATCACCATATACGTAGGGGCAAAACCGTAATGATCATAGCCATAACCCGCTAATGGGGATAACAATGTTGCCACAATGGAACTGACACATTGGAAACCGACTAAATACAATGTAGAAGATAAACGCTTATCAAAATGTTGGCTGTTATATTTAAAAATAGAAATTAACAGGATAGGAAGCTCAACTGCATGTAATAACTTCATACAAGAGATCATTATCGGCCCTTCAACTAATCCAGAACCAATAATACGCGCAGCCATCACACTACTCGCCAATAATAAACCGTTTTTCGCCCCTATTTTGTTCACTAAGAAAGGCGCAACAAACATTCCTCCCGCTTCTAAGAAAACCTGTAAGGAATTAAGATACCCGTACATCTCATTACCTTGCTGTAATGATGCAAATTGTGAAGAGAAGAAAACCGGGAACTGTTGATCGTAGACGCTATAAATACAGGTTCCGACCACAAATAATATTAATGCCCAAAAGCGCGGTAATGACAGTAAGTTTAATGCATCATTGATGGTGAGTGCAGAAGGTTTACCATGCTCTAATTGATTAAAAGCATCTGGTTTATCTGTTTTTAGTAACGCCAACAGAATTAAGAAGATCACCCCCGCTATCGATGCCATAAAAAAGTTATAGTTAGGATCGATATTGATATTATGCCCAGCAATAAAGGTTGCCGATGCCCATCCCAAAGAGCCCCACATCCTCGCCCTGCCATACTCAAAACCACGAATACGGCTAACACGCTCAGTATAAGATTCTAAAACGCCGATCCCGGCATTAAAAGTCATTCCTACATAGAGCCCTCCGAGAATAGAGCCAATAAAAATATTCCAGCGCAATATTGCCGCAAAGCTAAGAAAAAAAGGCCCCGATAAAATAAGCAATACCGCTATAACCAGCAGTAAATTTTTGCGTAAACCCAGTTTATCTTGAATAAAGCCATAGAGTGGCTGGGCACATAAAGCAATCAATGATATAGCCGAGAATATCAAACCAGTATCTGTTGCTTTAAGTCCAACATATTGATGTAACCAAATAGAGATTAATGAAAACGATGAAGACCATGTAAAAAAGAAGAAAAATAGCAACGCACTTAAGATCACATAGTATTTTTTAGCATCTTTATTCATTGTTAAGCGCCTTATAAAGTCATTTTGCGACCAGAATGTTAACGTTAACTCCATTTATAACGTAGAAAATATTTACCATTATGTGATTTAACGCACTAAAGTTAACGTTAACATATAAGTTATGTGCGATAGATCGCTATTTGTATATCCCCATTAAACGAGGTTCTCCCTATACTCAACGCTATGCTCCTTTTATTTCTTATTCATTAGATATTTCACGTTTTAGTCAATATGGTTTACCATACCTTTTATCGCAGTTAAGCATTGTTAACAATTTGATATTTGTGACACTATCATCAATCAAACTTTGTCGTTATATCCATTGTTTAAACCCGATGCAACTCAATAGTGCAAGGTTTAATGCTTTAAAACTCATTTAAAAATCAATTAATTAAGCAGATAAATTACGGTAGGAAACCTTGTCAAATTCAGCTAATACCCCCACTTTCTATATCCATGACTACGAGACCTTTGGTACGCATCCTGCGATGGATCGCCCTGCGCAATTTGCCGGTGTCAGAACAGATATGGATTTTAATATCATTGAAGATCCTCTGGTCATTTATTGCAAACCGAATGATGATTACTTACCTCAGCCAGAAGCCGTCATGATAACGGGGATCACACCACAAATAGCACTAAAGCATGGTGTATCAGAAGCTGAATTTACTCGCCAAATTCATCAAGCCTTTAGCCAGCCTAACAGTTGTATTATGGGTTATAACAATTTACGCTTTGATGATGAAGTCACCAGAAATATCTTATACCGTAATTTTTATGATCCCTATTCCTATAGTTGGCAAAAAGGAAATTCACGTTGGGATTTACTTGATGTTTTACGTGCATGTTATGCATTGCGTCCTGAGGGAATTAATTGGCCTGAGAATGATGATGGTTTTCCGAGTTTTCGCCTTGAGCTATTAACTAAAGCAAATGGGATCTCCCACGAAAATGCGCATGATGCCATGTCAGACGTTTATGCAACTATTGCGATGGCAAAAAAACTCAAACAAGCGCAACCTCGTATGTTTGATTATTTCTTTAATTTACGTGATAAACGTAAAGTACAAGCACTGATAGATATCCCAACCATGACGCCGCTTGTGCATGTCTCTGGTATGTTTGGTGCAGCGCGTTCTAATTTAAGCCTTGTAGCTCCTTTAGCTTGGCATCCAGATAATCGTAATGCGGTGATTGTTTGTGATTTAGCTGCGGATATTTCCCCTTTATTAACCCTCACTTCAGAGCAATTGCGTGAGCGCTTATATACTCCTCGCAGTGAGTTATCTGCCGATGAGCCACCAGTTCCGATAAAATTACTGCATATTAATAAATGCCCTATCGTTGCACCTAAAAATACCCTCAGATCTCAAGATGCCGATAGAATTGGATTAGATATTGATAATTGTTTAAATAACCAAGCAATATTGCTGTCTAATCCTGAGATCCGCAATAAAGTTGTCGAGATTTTTGCTCAACAAACACCATTTACCCCTGCAGATGATGTTGATGCTCAATTATACAATGGCTTTTTTAGCGATAATGATCGTAGCGCGATGGAAATTATTCGCTCAACACAGCCACAAAACTTACCAGCACTTAATTTAACTTTTGAAGATCCACGTATGGAGCCGCTGTTTTTCCGTTACCGTGCGAGAAACTTCCCAGCCACATTAACTTATGATGAACAACAACGTTGGTTAGCGCATAGAAAAGAGCAATTAACGCCAGAAAAGCTGACTGAATATATCAATACCATTCAGCTGTTAGCAGAAGAACATAGCGATAACGAAGAAAAGCTAAAACAACTGCAAGAACTATATTTATATGCTCAAGAAATTGCGAGTTAATAACATCAGATAAGCAATTAAATTACGCAAAAGGCAGGTTTCCCTGCCTTTATTATGTTTAGCTGTCATAGAATAAAAAACTTATTCTTTGTTTTCTATATGATTAACTTCAGCTTGATGATGATTATGCCCGCAACCACACTCTTCTCCCCAATATTTTAATTTGGAGGTTTTACCAATGCCTGGGTTCATGCTATTTGTCGGATCGTTATGTTTATAAAACGCTTTTAATTGCGGTTTTGCATAATAGAGATGCCCTACATTATGCTCTGCTGGATATTCCGCACCACGTTTGTCTAGTAAGGCTAACATCTGTGCTTTAAGCGCCTTAGCGTCAACACCTTTTTTAATAATATAATCTTGATGCATAACGTGACACATAAAGTGACCACAGTACAATTTATAGAGCAATTGGTTTTCTATTTCAGGAGGCAGTTTTTCAAACCAATCTCGATCATTACGACGCAATGCAATATCCAAAGGTAGCACATCTTCCACATCGTTAATATGAACGGCATGATAACGCACCGCAGCACCCGCGGCGGCAAAACGATGTAAAAAGGCTTTATTACCTTCTTCTTCTGTACATTCGAAATAATCCCCCGTGGCATGTTTAAAATATTCTTTTAAATAAGTTGAGGCTTCTTCTATACCACTATCCGCCATTCTTAGCATTAAATGGTGCTCATATTTATCGCGATATTCTGTCATACGAGCAGGTAAATGAGCAGGCCATAACTTACTCATCAATTGCATTGTTCTATCAGTTAGATTCTTAGGCAAAAATGGCACTTTATTAAGAACAGCATCAACACGCCCTTTAATAGCAAATAATGCTGGCATCTTATCTGTACCTAACTTATCAATAATTAAAAAGGTATCTTTGCCATAAACTTCTGCCATCTTGTAGTAACTTCGATGCATATACTCACCCGCAACGGGTAATACCTTAAATTGACTGAGAATATGGCGACGGATATCTTCTAACTCATCAGGATCATTGGTCCCAATATAGAAAACTTGTGTGCGATGATCTGCTGGGAAAGTATCTAATCTTACGGCAAAAACAGAGAGCTTACCGGCGCTTCCCGCCGCTTCAAAGAGACGTCTTTCGTCATTATTAAATCGAGATGGTGTATCTGCATCAATATCACGTACTCGCTCACTATATTCATGATCAGATGCCAGTTTATCCGTCGCATGAATTTGTTTCGCATGATAATGTCGATTATCCAGATTGGTTAATATCTCTTCCGGAGTGTCACCTAAATCAATTCCCAAATGGTTGATAAGCTCTGCTTCACCTTGTTCATTAACACGGGCGTAAAGAGATAACTCAGTATAAGCAGGACCGCGGCGCACTAATGCACCCCCTGAGTTATTACAAATGCCTCCAATTACCGAAGCACCAATACAAGAAGAGCCTATCACTGAATGTGGCTCTCTTCCTAATGGCTTTAATACTTTTTCTAAGTGCCATAATGTACTGCCAGGAAAGGCAATAACTTGGTTATATTCAGAAAGAACTTGTATTTTATCTTGGCGCAAGGTACTGATGATAACAATATCACGATCATAGTCATCACCACTGGGGGTTGAACCTTCTGTTAACCCCGTATTTGCCGCTTGCATAATAATAATTTTATCGGCTTCAACACAGGTTTTAAAAATACGCCACTGTTCTAATAAAGAGCCGGGGAATACCACTGCCAGCGCTTTTCCCTGTCCGGAACGAAACCCTTTACGATATCGCTCTGTTTTATGCTCTTGGGTTAATACATGTTTTTTACCGACAATACCTTCTAACTTACGAATAAAATGCTGGTTTGTGGAGCTGCTACTCTCATTCATTGTCCCTATCCTATTCCTGTCTTGTCTGATTTTTCTCTTTATCACAATTTAATTTTTATTTAAAAATAATGAGATAAAAAGAAATGTATTATCAATATAACCACTTTTATACCATTGTGAGCAAGTTAATCACAATAAATTAGCCGCTAGTTTGATAAAATAATTATAGCTACCATTAATAAAACGCTTTTTACAAAGCGTATTTATCATTCCATGATTAAATATTCTCTTTCATTAATTTCTCTATTGCTAATTTATTCCATGCTTGGCAACTACGGCTTTGATAACTATTTTGATTGGTGGCTAAAGCTAATTGATAAGATAACGTAGGGGAAGTAATGGGAATAACCACTAAATCATCGATAGGATATTTATTACACATGCTATTAGGCAACAGTGTGATCCCGACACCGGCTTTAACCATTGCAATAATTAAATCTAAATGATTACTTCTCCCCACAATTTGTGGTTCAGTGTTATAAATCCCACAAGCACTACGTACCAAATCATTAATACGAAAATCTTCTGAAAAAAAGATAAACCGCTCTGTAATAAGCTGTTTAAAATTAACCTTCTTATCTTTAGCCAAAGGATGGGATTGTGCTACTAATAACATCAAGTGATCTTCTGAAAAAATGGTTAATTCAAAATCTTTATCATTAAAAGGTAACATCACTGCAGCAGTTTCTACCCTGCCTTCTAACATCGCATCTTCCATCTGTTTGGTGCCCAGCTCAAAAATTTTAAGTTCAACATTGGGATGGCGAGAGCTAAACGCCATGATAATATCAGCAAAATAGGTTGAGGCTATAACAGGAGGTAATCCGACATTTAAGGCGCCTGTTAAAGGTTCATCTTTATCATTTAATGCTTTATTCATACTATTAAATTGAGCGAGGATCTGCTTTGCATGCTCATATAAAATAGCACCGTCATCAGTTAATTTTACCCCATCCACTTCTCTTATTAATAAAACAGTGCCTAATTCATCCTCTAATTTTTTAATGCTGCGACTAATGGCTGGTTGTGTAATAAATAAAGCATCAGCGGCTCGGCTAAATCCATTTAATTGAACAACTTCAATAAAATAGCGTAAAACACGAATATCCATAAATAATTTTTACCTTATTACTTTTGGTTATACCCCCAATAATAATAAACCATTTCCTTAAAAACAAAATTAGCGATAGAACATTAAGCATAATGTAAGAACTTTACTATCATTTAGTAGATTATTATTTCAGATTTTCTGGAGATTATATGACAAACACAGTTATTAAGTACGTTTTAGACCGATTATATGATTTAGGTATCAAAGATATTTTTGGTGTTGCTGGTGATTATGCCTTCCCTATTGAAGACACTGTTTGCAACAGCCAACAACAGCGTTGGATTGGTAACTGTAATGAATTAAATGCGGCATATGCTGCAGATGGCTATGCTCGAATTAAAGGAATGGCGGCATTATCCACCACCTTTGGTGTAGGTGAATTAAGCGCGATTAACGCTATTGCCGGTGCCTATGCTGAAAATTTACCGATTTTCCATTTAGTTGGCATGCCAGCAAGTGGCGTACAAAAAAGTAAACGTCTTGTGCATCATACTTTAGGTAATGGTGATTTTGATGTTTTTTATCAGATTGCTCAGCGCCTTGCTTGCGCTCATACTATTTTAACACCCGAAAATTGTGTGGAAGAAATGGAGCGCGTAATAGAAACAGCATTAAAAGAGCGTCGTCCTGTTTATATTGGTATACCTTCAGATTATGCTAATAGCCAAGTAGTAGCGCCGTTATCTGTTACCGCACCACAAAAGCCAACAAGTGATAAAGCAACATTAGAAAAAGCAGTATCAGCAATCATTGAGAAACTCACCCACAGCAATAATGTCTGTGTATTACCAGGCTTTTTATCTGCACGTTTAGGGTTAACAGATAAAATCCAGCATTTTATTGATAAAACAGGTTTACCTTATGCCACTATGTTTATGGATAAAAGCATATTAAGTGAATCTAACGCGCAATATGTTGGTATGTATGACGGACAATTAATGACACCAGAGGTCAGAGAATTTGTCGAAAGTAGTGAATATATATTAGGGATCGGTACATTAATGACTGACTTTAATACAGGCAGTTTCACTGCTAATATGAAATCAGAACAATTTATCAGTATCATGCCAGACTATGTTGAAATTGATTCTGTGATCTACTCCTGCGTTTATATGACAGATATTCTTTCTGAATTAACCCAACGACTACCAAATAAAACTTATCATAAAATAACAGCGAAAGGATTAGGTGAAGCGGTTGCATCTGATAATGATAAAATTACAGCACAATATCTCTATCCTCGTTTAGAAAAATTCTTTAAGCCTAATGATATTATTATTGCAGAAACAGGAACCTCATCCATGGGATTAGGCTTCGCTTTATTACCTGAAGGTGCACAATTTCATAACCAAACACTATGGGGCTCTATTGGTTGGGCAACACCGGCTGCATTAGGCGCTGCATTAGCGGCACCAGAAAAACGTATTATTTTAATTACCGGCGAAGGCTCTCATCAGTTAACAGTACAAGAAATTAGTCAATTTGTTCGTTTCGGTTTAAAACCTATTATTCTAGTATTAAATAACGATGGTTATTTAATAGAGAGATTATTATGTGATTACCCCGAAGCTTATTATAATGATTTAGCTCAGTGGAACTATCATCAGTTACCGCAAGCCTTTGGTGCAACAGATTGGTATAGTGAAAAAGTGACGACAGCAAGTGAACTCGATAATGCGTTAAATAAAGCCACATTAACAGATAGTGCATCTTATATTGAGATAGTCACAGAGCGATATGAGGCCTCTGAATTAGCGCAAAAATTAAAAGAATCGAAAAGTTCATTATATTCATTCTAAAATGAATAAGTAGAATAACCAATTAAGCATTTAACAGTACAAAATAGATAAAGCTTAGCTAATTTGCTTAATAAATAAGGTATAATTTAAATCATCGGCATACTCTAATTTTTATTTTTAATATAGAGAATATGCCGATATTTTTTACTACATTGATCACACTATATTCAAACTATCATATAATGTTAGTAAAAATAATAAAAAAAACGCTGAATAAATTACTGCAAAACAATTTAGAAAATATCTCTAATATAATAATGCCTGTCATAAAAATTAAACATAGCTAATATAAATTAGCTCTCAATTTTTTAGAGACTATGGCTTATTTTATGAAAAATATCGTAATACCTACCTCGTTAAGCTGCTTTTTTTTACTTTTTTCCCATTCAACATGGTCTGAAACCAATATTTCACAAACCAAACAACGAATTATCGACCAACGTAATTATTGGTTAGATGAGATCAAAAATGGTGTTATCACAACTAGCCCTCAAAAAGGATCGAGAACCGCCGAATTAGATAGAATAATCAGCAATAATTATCAAGCCATTACCGGCGAACGTAGAGAACTTGCCGAAGCGGATAAGTCACAGTCTCATACTTATGTGTTTAATACCTATGCTAATATTTTATTTGGTGATAAGGCTAAATCGATCAACTTTAGCGATATTCAAGCTTATCAAGATCTCAATAAATTACATAGCACAGGCACCTATGCTTATGATACAAACAAAAAAAGAGTACGCTCGATAGATTTTATCTTAAAAGAACTTTTTTTACGTGGCCGACCTTATCAAGCACTTGATAAAGAAGGTCATTATCTTGATAACTACACCACTATAACAGGCTCATCTTATCCCAGTGGTCATACGTGGAACGGATACAAACAAGCTGCAGTGTTATCCATCTTATTCCCTGAAAAGGGCAGTGAAATGTTTGCCAGAGCAATAGAATATGGTGAAAGTCGAGTTATTGTCGGGGCACACTTCGCAACAGATACCATCGCATCCAGAATAGGCAATTATTACCTGCTGTCACAAATGCTTGCAGATGATGACACCACCCGCACTTTTGTAGAGCTTGCCAAAGAAGTCCGCCAAAATGTTGCTAACCAATGCAAAAATCCACATTGCTTAACGACCTCGACAACAATCACTAAAGATGAAACAGGTTATTACGCAACCAAAGATCCAGAGCCTGCGCCACGCATTACCCCTAATGAAATACCAACATCTGCCAACGCTTTACTGCGTTTACGCTTTGCCTATTTAACCAAAGAGCAACGACAATCTATCTTAGCGAGTACCGCCTACCCGAGTAATTCATTGGCTGGCTGGGCTGCAAACAAAGATGATCCAAACGCCAATTGGGGATTAATTAATCTCCCGAAAGCCTATAATGGCCCTACTTATTTCTACAATCATTTTATTGTTAATCAAATAACTAATGAATTTGACTTTGCTGAATTTGGTCAACTTGATGAATGGAAAAATGATATTAGTGGGCCTGGCAAATTAATCAAACAAGGTAATGGCACCTTGATCTTATCAGGCAATAACCATTTTGCTGGCGTTGAAGTTAATCAGGGTCATTTACTGCTCACTGGTGAAAACCACTATGCAAAAAATTCTTCCATTAATGGTGGTACATTGCTTCTTGAAGGAACACTAAACACTTTACTAGATGTCAACAAAGGAGCATTGCTATTAAATGGTGGGAGCGTTGATTCTCAAGTCAATATCAAAGGGATACTTTCTGGTAAAGGAAAAATTAATAAGCTGGCCGTTTATTCAGGAGGCATCGTATCACCGGGTCATTCAATAGGTACAATTAATATAGATGATACTGTTATTTTTAATTCTGGTAGCAACTACCATGTTGAAATAAATTCACAAGGTGATAGCGATAAAATAATCAGTTTGGGTACCGCGACACTGAATGGTGGAATGGTTAATGTATCGCTTGAAAATAGCCAAAATCTGCTAACAAAAGATGATGTTCAAAGTTTATATAACACAAAATATACCATTTTAACGGCAGATCACGGTGTTAATGGTCAATTTACTGATGTAAATCCAAACTATCTTTTTTTAGGTACCACACTGTCCTACGATAAAAATTCAGTAATACTAAATGTCGGAAGAAATAACACCGCCTTTTCAAGTGTGGCTAAAACAAAAAACCAACTATCAATCGCCAATGCGATAGACGCATTACCCTTGGGACATCCTATTTATGAAAGCATTATAAGAATGGATACAGGGAATGATGCCCGCTCTGCCTATAATCAATTAACAGGTCAAATTCATGCGGATATCTTATCTAACCAACTCAACAATAGCCGGCAAATAAAAGAAATACTCCTCTCTCAGATTAAAAATGCAGAAATAATTAATAGAGAGAAAGAAAGTGCAGGTAACAAAGGTCATGTTTGGGCTAAAATTCTCTCTAATTGGGAAAAGACTTCCAATGATGGCAATGCAAATAGCTATGATGCTTCCACCTATGGCGTACTATTAGGTGCAGATCAGCGGGTTAGTCACGATAAAATGCTGCTTGGTATTGCAACAGGGGTCACCAAAACCTCACTATCTGGTGATAACAGTCACGCAAATAGCGAAAATTACCACTTATCACTCTATGGTGGCTATGATTTTGACACAATCGCGTTACGTGCTGGTGCATCTAATACCTTTCATCGTATCCATACAACAAAATCGGTCAACTATGGTGTACAGTCAGATAAAAATAAGGCGAATTACAATGGGAACACTAGCCAAATTTTTATTGAAGCAGCTTATCCCATCACCCTCTCTGATACACAATTAGAGCCTTTTGTTAATTTTGAATATGCCAAAACAAAAAACGCCACCATTAACGAGCAAGGTGGACGAGCAGCCTTACAAGCCCATTCGCAAACTCTAGAGTCAACCACCTCCACTACAGGGCTACGTTTAAATAACCAATGGAAATTTAACAGTAAATCAACGGGTTCTCTCTATGGTGAGCTAGGCTGGAGACACCAATATAACGATGTAGAACGAGGGATCCATTTACGCTTCACACAAACCCAGCCTACATTTATAGCAAATAGTGTTGATGCTGCTCGAGATGCACTGGTGGTAAAAGCTGGAACGACTATCCAAATTAATGAGACATCAAAAGTCTCAATTGGATACAGCGGACTAGCGGCAAGAAATCAGCACGATAATGGTATTGATATGAAACTCTCTATCGCGTTCTAACTATAAACAAAAAATGGCCTCACTAATGAGGCCATTTTTAAACAATCAACACACTAAATACAATGTTATTTCTCTGGCATTTGAGGCATAGGTCGACGGAATCGACGAGTGATCCACACCATATAAAGTATACCAATTGCCCCCCAAATCAGTCCTAATTCCATAGAGCCTGGTTCAAGGTTTACCCACAGTACCCCCATTGTCGCGGCACCAATAATCGGTAATATAAGATAGTTAATATGATCCATTAACCCTTTATTACGACGCTCACGAATGTAGAACTGCGAAATAACAGATAAATTGACAAAGGTAAATGCCACTAACGCACCAAAGTTAATTAACGCTGTAGCAGTGACTAAATCAAAAAAGATCGCCCCTAGCGCTAAAAAGCCAACTAACAGTACGTTAAATGCCGGTGTACGCCATTTGGGATGAACATAACCAAACGCTTTCTCAGGGAATACACCATCACGTCCCATCACATACAGCAGACGCGCAACACCTGCGTGAGCCGCCATACCCGATGCTAATACCGTCACACAAGAAAACACTAAGATAATAGACTGGAACAAGGCCCCTGCTACATACAGCATAATCTCAGGTTGTGACTCTTCTGGATTTTTAAAACGTGAAATATCTGGGAAATATAATTGTAAAAAATAAGAAACAGCGATAAAAATTAAACCACCGATTAACGCAGTTAAGAAAATCGCTTTTGGTATCACATTACCGGCATTGGGTGTTTCTTCAGATAAGGTACTAATGCCATCAAACCCTAAGAACGAGAAGCACAAAATTGTCGCGCCGGTTATCATTGGGATTAATTCAGCATCCACTGACGCAAATGGGCGGAAAGTCCATAACTCCCCTGTACCTTCGCCGTTATATACGCCATGAATTAATAAACCAACAAATACCACCATTACAGCTACTTGAATAACAACAATAACGGTATTTAAGTTAGCCACAACGTTAATTCCGCGTAGATTAAAAAATGTCATTAACGCGACTAACGCAACAACAAAGATCCACGGATCAACGCCTGGGAATATGGCTTGTAAATAAATTTTAGCCAATAAGATATTTATCATTGGCATAAATAAGTAGTCTAATAATGAAGACCACCCAACCATAAAACCAACATGTGGACTCATGGATTTTTGTGCATAAGTATAAGCAGAGCCTGCTGAAGGGAAACGCTTGACTAATTTCCCGTAGCTCACTGCGGTAAATAAAATAGCGGTTAACGCAATAGCATATGATGTTGCCACATGACCATTGGTTATGCCTGATACAATACCGAAAGTATCAAAAATCGTCATAGGTTGTAAAAATGCCAACCCCATCATGACGACTTGCATTAGCGTCAATGTTTTGCGTAATTGAACACGGTTATTAACACCAGTTTGATTGGTGCCGATAGAGGAGATGACATTATCTGACATGAGCGAACCCTCCCATAACTTCGAACTGAGTACTTGATAAACTCAACCGACAGTTACTGGGAAGACTTCGCATCTGTCTATAAACAGAATAGAAAGAAGTTTTTGAGGACAGGAGTGAGTTTAGGAGACGCCGTGCTCCGTAGTCATCATTACCGCAGGTGCCGTTAGGCCCGACTGCGAAAGAGAATAATTGTACCATATTAGCATTCCTCTATCACGACAACCCTTTCTCTAAGGGGCTGGCTGCTAATCAAATTATGTTATCTATTCAGACTAAAATAAGTCTGACCTCTTGGTGTAGTAATAAGTAAAAAGCAAAAAAAAACCGATGCAGTTAAAACGCATCAGTCATATTTTTAGTGGGCGCATTTTGCACGTCTCAGACTTAAATAGCAATAGATTTTCATCAAAAAACCACCTTTTTTTACGATCTTTTTAAATAGCAAACTAAGTTAGCCTTTACTGTCACATTTCATTGACAATATTTGCGTTTTTATCACAAAGCCTAACTTTGAGATATAGCCTATTGTCGTTTGGTATTAAACAACAAAAATCATTAATACATTAACAATCAAAAAGTTAATTAATTCTGCATGTTATATACAACAATACCAACCAAAATAAAGTATTAATAATACATAAATAAATTTAATGTAAATTAATTGCTTATTTCACGCTATAAAGACTAAAAAAGATACAGCCAACTGAAATACCATTATTTTTCAACAAGCCATATAGAGTAATCAAAAACGATTTTCAGTAATAAGAAAAAAAGATTAAGTATTCAGTAAAGATAGTCAGTGGTTAAAACAAATGAACCTTATTTTTAGGTGATTCATTAAACTAAATATAAATGCCTATTATGCATTTTGCCAGTATTGGCTTTAATTAAATAACAAAAAAAGCTCCACATAATGTGGAGCTAGATTGACACACACTGAGGGATAAAACTAGAAGTTGTAGTTTAATCCGATGTTATAACGACGGCCTTCTAAGGTTGAACCGTAATTATCTCTTTCGATGCGACGATCAAAAACATTATAGACGCCACCGATCAGATTTAGTTGCTTCGTTAGACTATAGCTAGTACCTACATCAACAAAGGCGTATGAAGGTGTGCTCTTAGACATTGAAGTACGTGATAAATATTCTGATGTCTTACCACGGAAATTAATGCGTGCCCAAGTTTCCATTTCAGGGGTGGTTTCCCAATTTAAGGTCGCGTTTGCCATATGGCGCGGTTGCTTATTCAGAGGCTTACCTTTGAAATCACCACTCTTTTGTTCCGTATCTGTGAACGTATAGTTTGCTGCTAAATTCCATTCAGGGGAAATAATCCAGTTAGCAGTAACTTCAACACCGCGCATATTGGCTTTATCAACATTAGTTCTATCACTTACAAAATCATAAGGGTCGCCACTATTACCAACACCATCAGCTAATGTACAATCGCGCATACCCGGTGCTTTGTCTGAACGACTATCGCAACGACGAACTTCTGTTATTTTATCTTTAAAATCAGTATTATAAATCGTCAAACTTGCCGTTAAGTTATCACGATTATCCCAAATAATACCAATTTCCTCTGTCACCGATTTTTCTGGTTTTAAGTCAGGATTACCGTAAATAACTGCATCATAACGACCACCGCCAGTCCCTTGTCCCCAAGTAGCTGTCGCTTGACGTAAATCCGGTGAACGATATCCAGTAGATACCCCACCTTTTAATGTCCATTCATCAGCTAAATGCCAAACACCATAAACTCGCGGTGTCCAGTGAGTACCAAAGTTTTCATCTTTATCCATCCGTAAACCGGCGGTTAAAGCGAAGTCGTTTGTCAATGTCCACTCATCTTCAGCAAACAGCGCCCAACTATAGCGATCTAGCTTATTATTACCTTTAAGCTTATTGCCTTCATCTTTCAGCTCTTCATAGCGATATTGACCGCCGACACTTAACATATGATCACCAAACATAAAGACGGTTTGGTTACGAACAGTTGTATCATCATAATCCATTTTACGTGATGGATTGCGGCTTTCATCGCGCTGAACATAGGTATTCATAGTACCAAAATCATAAATACCATCATGGGTTAAGGCATAATGCGTTAACTCATAATCAGTAAAGCTACTTTGTGGTGCCTTTCCTTTAACAAGTTCAGCTGATTTTGAATAGCCAACACGTGAATCACGATGTTGATTATCTTTTTTAAATTCAAATTCAACGGTATTTTTCTCATCTGGTGTCCAGCTTAATGTGCCGCCACCACTTGCCGTGATCTGACGGTTATAGCCATCAACACGTCTATCTTCACCACGGTGAGAATATTGCCCTTGTAGCTTTAGACCTAACACATTATCAATCAATGGACCTGCAGCATAGAAACTACCTTGCCCTGTATTTCCTTCATTTTTACGCTCAGTCAACGTTGTGTCACCACGTAAACTAAAGTTCCATTCTTTTTGCGCTTTACGCGTAATAATATTGATAACGCCTCCCATGGCATCAGAGCCATATAAAGAAGACATTGGGCCTCTTACTACCTCAATACGCTCAATCGCGGGTAAAGGAGGTAACCAGCCTTGTTCAATACCTGAGTTATCACTATTAGGACGCGTTTCACGAGATGCAACACGCTTACCATCGACTAAGATCATGGTATACTTAGGATCCATACCACGAATACTAATATCAGAGCTACTACCGCCCCCCGTCACTAGCACCCCCGGAACATCTTTTAGCGCATCAGTCACATCACGATATGATTTTGTTTCTAATTGTTCACGAGTTACAACTGAAACAGAAGCTGGAGCATCTTCAACAGTCTGTTTAAATCCCGAAGCGGTTGTCACCAGTAACCTTTCAGGATCTTCTGCGGAAGCTGTCATCACAAAACTTGATGCAAGAGCAGCAACAACGCCAAGCGCAATTTTATTTTTCTTTAACACTACCATTCCCGATTCTCCAAGAATATATATTCTTTAAGTTTTATATAGATGGACAGATCGACAGTTGCTCAACAATGAAGGTAATTAATTTAATTACCCTTAGTTATTTTGATATTATTTTTATATCCCTATTGGCTAAATTCCTATACTTCTGCTGTTATTGTTTTATGCTTCTATAAGATTTTTATCATTCAAGTAATTTGACATATAAATTTTCTTTTAAAACAATGTGTTAATAAAATCCTATTAATAGTGACAATATATTTATCAGGCTTGTCTGTAGATTAATCAAACAAATATATACCTACATCTATTTGCATATTGCTATTGATTTTCTATCCAGCTGTTTCATTAACAGATAAATATGCCAAAGTTTAACCTGATAATTTATTCATCACTTTTTTGCATTAAAATTGATTAATTGAGAATAGTGTGACAAATAAGAAGAAAATTCGCTTAATTGATATAATACGCGATATTCAATATATGACTTCTTATACAACGATGCGTTATTAGATGAGCTAAAAATCGCTCTAGAGAGTGGATGATGACGCTTTACATACATCAGATCTATTTTCTATAACCAATAACACTGTCGTCACATTATTATGCAATAAATTGTTTGCTAACAATAAAGCAAATAAGAATACTTATCAATGCGATTGCGAATATAAATTAGAATTTTCTCTTATTTGTGTAATTATTAGTCATAGAATAGAAAAAGAGCCGGCTAAATTGTGATAAAGTTCACAAATTAGCCGGCTCTCTATTTAGTGATAAAACTAACTATTTTTTGTTTTCAATATGCTCAGGAAACTGCATTTCACTGTAGCGAATAAAACGTGTTTTCTTCACTATTTTATAGGTAAACCAAATCAGCAGGAATAATGGGATCCCAATATAGGTTGCCACAACACCATACCAGTCAATAGTATCTTCTAAAAATGCCTGATAGTTTTGACCTAATGTAATAATTAAACAGAGAATAAAGGCAAAAATAGGTCCTACAGGGAAGAAGCCTGAACGATATGGCAATTCATTCAGATCACGACCTTGTGCTACATAACCCCGACGAAAACGGTAATGACTGATTGCAATACCTAACCAAGCAATAAATCCTGTCATACCTGATGTATTTAATAACCATAAATAAACCGTTTGGTTACCATACATTGAGCTTAAAAAGCATAAACCCGCAACCACTGTTGTTGCATAAAGTGCATTACGTGGAACACCGTTTTTGGATAATTTACCAAAAAATTTCGGCGCTTTACCTTCTCTTGCTAAGGTAAATAACATACGCGTAGATGCATACATACCGGAGTTTCCTGCCGAAAGCACCGCCGTTAAAATAACTGCGTTCATGATAGCGGCAGCTGAAAGTAACCCTGCATTTTTAAATACCAGTGTAAACGGACTCACACTGATGTCACCCACATCATTACGTAGCAAGTTAGGATCGGTATAAGGAATGATTAAACTGATAATTAAGATAGCTAGGATATAAAACAGTAAAATACGCCAAAAAACTTTACGTACTGCTTTAGGAATATTTTTCGCAGGATCTTTCGACTCCCCCGCTGCGATACCGATAAGTTCAGTTCCTTGGAAAGAGAACCCAACAATCATCGCTACCCCTATCATGGCGGCAAAACCACCAGCAAAAGGCGCATCGCCGATTTCCCAGTTGTGCCAACCTGCATTTTCAGCGCCTTTCATAATACCGGTGATCATCGCAATACCCACCGCAATAAAAATAATCACGGTCGATACTTTAATTAATGAAAACCAATATTCAGCTTCACCAAATCCCTTTACAGAAATATAGTTAAGCAAGAAAATAACGGCTAAAAATAACGCACTCCAAATCCAACCATCCACATCAGGGAACCAATACAGCATCACGAGCTGCGCGGCGACTAAGTCAACTGCAATCGTCACAGCCCAGTTGTACCAGTAGTTCCAACCTAGTGCGAAACCAAATCCTTCATCAACATATTTAGAGCCATAGGTTGAAAAAGATCCGGAAACAGGCATAAATGCCGCTAACTCTCCAAGGCTGGTCATAAGGAAATAGACCATAAGTCCTATTAATGCGTAAGAGAGTAATGCGCCCCCTGGCCCTGCTTGAGCAACAGTTGCACCTGATGCGACAAAAAGCCCTGTACCAATTGAACCACCAATAGCGATCATCGCTAAATGTCGCGCCTTTAATTCTCGACGCAAAGTGCGTACCGCACCCGATTTTGCGGTATCTGTTTGTTGTTCTGACATTATCATTCCACGGTTATATTCATATTCCTAGCATCAATTGTAACAAATCTGGCTGTGGTGAATAGCAAGGATCTAGGATTATAAGATACCTTCATAATCGGGCTTCAATTATTAGTAACTTATCAAGCGTTGTCGATTAAATGTTCAGCATTACAATATGAAAGTAATTTTTTGAGGGCATCAGAGACATGTTTTTGGCGATGATAGACCAAATATAAAGTACGTTGTAATTTTAGACCTTCGACCTTTATCTCTTTTAAAGAGCCACTCTCTATTTGATCTTGGATCACTCGGCGAGATAAACAACTAATCCCCATTTCATACATTACAGCATGTTTTATCGCTTCTGAATTACCTAATTCCATTTCGATTCGATATCCGGGTAATGAAGCAAACAGCAGATGATTGAGTACATCTCGCGTCCCAGAACCGTTTTCACGTAGGATCCACGGCGCGGATTGAAGATCGGCTAATGTCACTGTTTTCGCCTTAGCTAAAGGATGTTCAGGGGAACAAAATATGACCATTTCATCCAGTAGCCATTTTTGGCTGATCAATTCAGAGCTTTGGCAAGCCCCTTCAATAAGGCCTAAATCAACACGGAACTCACTGACTGATTTGACGACTTCTTCCGTATTGCCAATACTCATTTCAAGTGGAATATCGGGGTAGTTACGATGAAAATTACCCAACATTTGTGGCAAAATATAATTACCAATAGTGGTGCTTGCAGCAATACGTAAAGCACCATTTCCGGCTTGAAATAACTGCTCTACTTCAGTAGCACGCTCAAGTAAAGAGAGTGCCCTTGGATATAATAATCGCCCGTGTTCATTAGTCACTAAGCGCTTCCCCACTCTATCGAAAAGTTGTACTCCTAACTGATTTTCTAGATCAGTTAAAGAAGCACTCACAGCGGATTGAGATAATGCCAACTGTTGTGAAGCCTGTGTTGTAGAACCACTTTTAAGTACTTCAGTAAATACTTCCAGTTGTCGCAATGTAATACGCATGTCCATCCCACCTTTTAGCTGTCATAGTAATAACATACTATCCACAAACCAATAACATACCAAGAACAATTGTGAAAATATACCTATATTAGTTTTAGTGGTTATTATTATAAAAATAATGAATTTAATAAATAATAGTATCTGTTATATGCTTATGCAAAATTTACATAAGCAAGGTTTTTCTATGTCAGAGCAAAGTCAAACAACCACATTGGCTAAAAAATGTTTTATTCCTGTTTATCGCTGGCTCCCCGGCTTGCTGCTAACAGGTATATTAACCGCCCTCGCTATTTACGTAGGTGATATTCCATGGTTTTCCAGTATGGGGTTAGGTGCTCTTACACTGGCTATCTTATTTGGCATTATTGCGGGTAATACGGTTTATCCCATCGCTAAACCTTATAGTGATGAAGGCGTTAAGTTTGCCAAACACTATTTACTACGTGCGGGGATCATCCTATACGGTTTTAGACTCACTTTTCAGCAAATTGCAGATGTAGGCGCAACAGGATTAATTATTGACGCTATTATGTTGACCTCAACTTTTCTCATTGCAATGTGGGTGGGGAAAAAATATTTTGGTCTTGATGATCAAACCGTCATGTTAATTGGTGCGGGTAGTAGTATTTGTGGTGCGGCTGCGGTCATGGCAACAGAGCCTGTTGTCAAAGCTCAGGCGAGCCAAGTTGCGGTGGCTGTATCCACTGTCGTAATTTTTGGAACTATCGGTATTTTCCTCTACCCATGGTTTTTCCATCTTAACGCTTTTGCGGGTTGGTTACCTTTTAGTGAAGAAACTTTTGGTATCTTCGCTGGTTCAACCATACATGAAGTCGCTCAAGTTGTTGCGGTGGGTCATTCAATTAGTCCAGATGCAGAAAATGCGGCCGTAATTAGTAAAATGATCCGCGTGATGATGCTGGCACCTTTCTTAATTATCCTTTCTACTTATATTAGTAAAAAGGGCCGTAAAACAGTAGGTGCGACAACAGAAAAAAGTCCGATAACTATTCCTTGGTTTGCTGTGTTCTTTATCTTAATGGCTGGTTTTAATTCATTTAATTTAATTCCTGCCGCTATTGTGAGCTATATCGTTACTATTGATACTATTTTATTGGCAATGGCGATGGTAGCACTAGGTTTAACAACGCATATTAGTGCGATACGTCAAGCGGGTGTAAAACCACTACTGCTAGCTTTATTTCTCTTTTTCTGGCTAACGTTAGGTGGTGCTGCTATTAATATCTTTATCCAATCTGTGTTGATGTGATTGTTTAATCTATCCTTGAGTATGTACCTGAGTATTGCGCAACTTATTCTAGTTTAAGTTGCGCCTTTTTATTTTCCTCATATTCGGATGTCAATAAGCCCACGATTTGTTATCGTAGTGTGAAATAAGATTAGAGGAGAACTATGATGAAATTTGTTGGCGCACATGTCAGTGCTGCAGGTGGTGTTGATCAGGCTGTATTACGAGCTCATGAGATCAAAGCAACGGCATTTGCTCTTTTTACTAAAAATCAGCGCCAATGGAAAGCAGCCCCGTTATCAACTGAATCGATTGATAAATTTAAAAAAAATTGTGAAATCTATGGCTATGGTCCAGCACAAATTTTACCACACGACAGCTATCTGATTAATTTAGGGCATCCAGAAGAAGAAGCCCTTGAAAAATCAAGAGCCGCTTTTCTCGATGAGATGCAACGCTGTGAGCAATTAGGCATTGAATTACTTAATTTTCACCCAGGTAGCCATTTAAAAAAAATCGATGTTGATAAATGTCTGCAACGCATCGCTGAATCAATTAATATCACCTTAGATAAAACCCAAAATGTGACCGCGGTGATTGAAAATACCGCTGGACAAGGCACTAACTTAGGCTATCGTTTTGAACATCTCGCCGCTATTATCGATGGTGTAGAAGATAAATCTCGAGTGGGCGTTTGTATTGATACTTGTCACACTTTTGCTGCAGGTTATGATCTACGTACCGTTGAAGACTGTGAAAAGACCTTTGCTGAATTTGATAATATTGTCGGCTTTCAATATTTAAAAGCCATGCACTTAAATGATGCTAAAAGCGAATTGGCTAGTCGTGTCGATCGCCATCATAGTTTAGGCCAAGGCAATATTGGCAAAGTACCCTTTACTTATATTATGCAAGATACCCGTTTTGATGGGATCCCACTTATCTTAGAAACAATTAATCCTGATATTTGGCCAGAAGAAATAGCTTGGTTAAAATCACAACAAACTCAATAACCTTATTTCTTTTTTACTTGCGATTTGATGTACTAAAATCGCAAGCCTCTATTTTTTTATCCGTATGCTATTTTGGAGTCTCTCATGTCTGTAGTCGTTGGTGTTGGAGTGATCATCGTCAATGAAAAAGGTGAAGTATTATTAGGTAAACGCTGTGGTAAACACGCCCCTTATTGGTCAATTTTTGGTGGCCATGTCGATCCGGGGGAAACCTTTGAGCAATGTGCTATTCGTGAAATTGAAGAAGAGATTGGCATTACCATCCCTACTCCTGAAGTGATTGGGATCAGCAACAATCTACAAACTTATCAATTAGAAGGTAAACATACCGTATCTATCTGTATGATAGCGCAATATCAAGGTGGCGAGCCTAAGTTAATGGAGCCAGATAAATGTTCTGAACTACGCTGGTGCTCACCTGATGATTTACCTGAACCCCATTTTGAAGCGAGCCGTAATTCTATTGCTTTATGGAAAAGTAAACGTTTCTATCAACCTTAATTAACACTCTTCATCATTATTCTGAATATTCTTTATTCAGAATAATGTTTTCCCCTACTTAGTTATTATTCAACGTGATCTTTTTTCTATTTAATTTCCTTGACTCTATTTGGCTTATTTTTGAGCACAAATAATTTAACCTATTGATTTATATAAAGATAAAAACTTATTGTACTATTTTTATTCATTTTTTTATTTAATAAACAAGGAAGTGCTCTATTTACACCCTCAGATCAAGCGTGTATTCTCTACACTATCAAGCTAGTACATTGAGTCATTTTTTATAAGGACATGTTATGTCAGAAGTCACATCCATTGCTAAACGCCCATCTATACTCGGTGGTGCGATGATTATTGCCGGTACGGCGGTAGGCGCCGGTATGTTCTCCATCCCTATTGTGACTTCCGGTGTGTGGTTTACCGGCTCTATCTTTTTACTCATTTATACTTGGTTTTGCCTATTTATGTCTGGCTTAATGATCTTAGAAGTTAATCTTCACTACCCCCTAGGATCAAGCTTTCATACTATTACCAAAGATTTATTAGGTAAAGGATGGAGTACCATTAATGGTCTTTCTATTGCTTTTGTTCTCTATATTTTAACTTATGCCTATATTTCTGCAGGTAGCTCCATCATTGTGCAAAATTTTGCTAATGTGGTTAGCTTGCCACAAGCCGTTGCAGGCTTAGTATTTGCCCTTGTTGTTGCTTTCTTCGTTTGGTTATCAACCCGAGCCGTTGATCGCTTAAGTACCATATTAATTGGCGGTATGATTGTGGCTTTTGTATTTGCTATCGGTGGATTATTTACCGAAGTGAAAATGCCAGTATTATTTAATACAACAGAAAGCCATGCCAGTTATTTACCTTATGCACTAGCCGCATTACCTTATTTATTAACCTCCTTTGGTTATCACGGCAATATTCCTGGATTAGTCACCTACTACCGTAAAGACGGTAAAGCCGTGATGAAAAGTCTATTAATTGGTACCTTGATTTCGCTGGCTATCTACATTTTATGGCAGTTTGTTGTACAAGGTAATATTCCTCGTGAAGGCTTTAAACAAGTCATTGCTGAAGGCGGAAATATTGGTAACTTACTGGCACAAATGCGTATCAATACAGCAAATACTTCCGTTTCATTCTTATTAGACTTGTTCTCATATATGGCATTAGCGAGTTCATTTTTAGGCGTGTCTTTAGGGTTATTTGATTATTTAGCTGATTTCTTTAAATTCTCAAATACAGGGACAGGACGTTTAAAATCGGCCATCGTAACTTTTGTACCACCTACTATTTTAGCGATTATTTTTCCTGATGGCTTCTTGTATGCTATTGGCTTTGCAGGACTTGCAGCCACAATTTGGGCGGCGATAATTCCAGCATTAATGGCAAAAGCCAGTCGTCAACGTCATCAGCAACAAAGCTTTAAAGCACCTGGTGGCACCTTTATGATTATCTTTGTGATCTTATTTGGTGCAATTAATGCGATTGCACACATATTAGCAAACTTTAATCTCCTACCTATTTACCGCTGATCTTCCGTCAAGCCAGCAATATGCTGGCTTGAACCTTCTTCTGCCAAAAAAATATTGCGAAATACTTGCCAAGTTTCAGTACTACGAGTAATTTTGTCGCCATTATCGTCAATGCTATTTATAGAAGGTTACCTATGGCAAAAGCTAATGAAATTAAGCGCGGTATGGCTATCAGTTATAACAATAAATTATTATTGGTAAAAGATATCGACATCCAAGCGCCAAGTGCTCGCGGTGCAAGTACTTTGTATAAAATGCGCTTTACTGATATTCGTACAGGCCAAAAAGTAGAAGAACGTTTTAAAGGGGATGATATCCTCGATACTATCAACTTAACACGCCGTGCAGTCAGTTTCTCGTATATCGATGGTGATGAATATGTCTTTATGGACAATGAAGATTATACACCTTACACCTTCAAAAAAGATCAGATTGAAGAAGAGCTGCTGTTTATTCCAGAAGAAGGCTTAGCTGGAATGCAGGTCTTAACTATGGATGGACAAGTTTTAGCTTTAGAGTTACCGCAAACTGTTGATATGGAAATTATCGAAACAGTACCGGGCATTAAAGGCGCGTCAGCGAGCGCTCGTACTAAGCCTGCGACTCTACCTACTGGATTAGTCATTCAAGTCCCTGAATATCTTTCTACAGGGGATAAAATCCGTATTCATATTGCTGAACGTCGCTATATGGGGCGTGCTGATTAATTAACCGCCAAAAACCTCCCTCACAAAGTAATATTTTACTGATGTGATGCTAAATAGGTCAGATAATCGTAAGAAACCCACTGTGACAACGATTATTTGACTTGTTTACCTAATCATTCCCTGTCAATACACAATTAAAAATATTGCACATTAATCAATCCATTTTTTTCAGCGCCATCCATCCAACGGATTTCAGCTTTCCCCATATTTTGAGGCAGTATAATTGATGATGATTGTTCAAAAGAGGTAGGGAAAATAGACTGGGTTGATGTAAAGACTTTGTTATTTTTGTAACATTGGTACTCAGCTTGATCGAGTGTGAAATTAATTTCACAAGCTGGATCAACAATCGCTCCTCGTACATAAATCTGTCCTGTGGTTTGCTGTGCTGTTGACGCCCAAGCAAATGATATCGAACTGGAAACGAGAAGACTGCATAAAATGGTCAGATATTTTTTCATAACGACCTCACTTCTTGTTTGCGCAGTAGGTATGAGGATCACGCCTACTCGACATACTTTTATCATAGCAATAAAATATGACATTCATATAGACACAATAAGAATGTTTGATGTCTATCAAATATGAGTGGTTTTTATTTATAAATAAAAAATCAACGTTGATTTAAGCTTAAGTCAAATATTCATAACTTTAATAACCTAATTATTTAAACATCAACTTTCTATTTAATTAACACAATTTATTTTATTATTAGTATTAATTAACTAATTATAAACAATATTCATTACTGCTAGATGATCGTTAATCCATTCGATATCCATAAAACCTTTATTATTAATTAATTGCGAGTTAAATTGCTGATTAGCATCTAGTTTATATTGGAAGTCTTTCATCTCCTTACCATTCCAACAACTTGTTTTAACAGTATTTTCTTCTGATGATGCATAACATCCGCCTTCGACAATAGCACCAACAAAAGTAATTGTTGTTGAGCCTAACACTTTACTTTCACGTGCTAAACTAGGTGCCGTTAATAATAGACCTAGACATGCTAAAACTATCGGTATCTTTTTCAAAATAAACCTCCTCTCATTTATTTAAGTACAGAATGTCCACGAGCCAATATGCTATTAAACTAATAACTAATATCGGCTAGTAACTTTATTTATTTAACTTTTATCTTTGATTAAAGTTTAGAAAGAAATTATAAAATACTCAAATTAAGACTATCAATAAAAAATATTCTATATTTGACTTATATCAAGATAAGAGAAGCTAACAAGGTTGAAACAAAAGGATAACATTTACCTTAGCAATTAATTGCAAAGATATTTTTTTTTATTTTGGCTATAGTCCCTGCCATAAACTTAGAGTATTTGTGATTTAGATCACAATTAATCAACGAATTTTTTAATTATCCTTATGAAACTTTCTACTGTTAAACAAAAATTGTCTCTTATCTTGCTGTTAAATTTGGTTGGATTGACTCTTTTTTTATCTTGGTATCTTCCCGCACAACATGGCTTTTGGCTTTCAATAGATACACATATCTTTTATTTTTTTAATCGGCAACTATTGCCAGATTCTTCTTTTGCTATGTTTGTGGCTTATGTCAATAATCGAGCATTCGATGTGATTATTCTGCTGGCGATGGGAGGGTTGTATTACCATACTTTTCGTCAGAAAGATTATCAGGGCAAACGCCATCTCATTATTGTGGGTATAGTTATGGTGCTAAGTGCAATCGTAATTAATCAGATTGGACAAAATATTCCTATCGAAAGACCTAGCCCAACACTTCATTTTCACGATGTGCACCGTGTAGGTGTAGTGACAGGAATACCGACTAAAGATGCATCAGGTGATAGCTTTCCTGGCGATCATGGTTTGATGCTACTGATCTTTTGTAGCTTTATATTACGTTATCTTTCATTTCGCTCTTTTTTATGCGCTCTTTTAATTACGGTAATTTTTTCATTACCTCGTGTTATGGCTGGCGCACATTGGGCTTCTGATATCTTAGTTGGTTCTATCTCGCTCACTTTAGTCACAACAAGCTGGTTATTAATAACCCCTGCATCCGATATCATCATTCATTGGCTAGATGAACATCTCCCTTTTAAAGGCAAAAAAGCATTTAGCTAATTAAGTATAAAAAATAAGTAAAAGTAAAAATAAGCGCCCTACTGAGCGCTTATTTTTTATCTGTAAAAGGATAGTTTTATAACAAAAAGATAATCATTTTTAGTATGTGTTCTTTATTATCTAATGTTTTGTAAATTAAGCCTCTTTCCTCTCGCCATTTGACTTTTCTTTATGTAAACTTTTTACGTTTCCACATTATTTATTGTTTAATGTGGATATTTACGTGCTTTAGAGCACGTTTTTCGCGAAATAGGGTTGCCAGAGTTAAATTACACTATATTCTCTGGTTATTTGGTGAATATTCATGTGCTCATCTCGCACATAAGGATGTAAGGGAAATCTGTCACAATGAGAAATAAACCGTTTATGAGAATGCTTAAGCTCATACCGGCGTTTATTGTCGTAGCTACGTTATCAGCCTGTAGTTCACAAAACGCGTCTTCACGCTTAGCTAATTCAACAACTGCCCCACTTAATAAATCTTCAAGCACATCTATTTCCCAAGCATCTCAAGATGAATTTGAATCATTGGTGAAGAATCTCGATATAAAATCTAAGATACTTGACCAATATGCAGACTGGAAAGGTGTTGCATACCGCTTAGGTGGCAATACAAAAAGTGGTATTGATTGTTCCGCTTTTGTCCAAAGAACTTTTCGTGATCAATTTGGTGTCGAATTACCTCGTTCAACCTCCGATCAGCAATTTGCCGGTACCAAAGTTAATCGTTCAACCTTAAAAGCGGGTGACTTAGTACTGTTTAAGACTGGTCGCACTATGCGTCATATTGGTATTTATATCGGTAATGATAAGTTTGTTCACGCGTCAACCAGCAGTGGTGTTATTGTTTCTGAAATGTCCAATGTCTATTGGAAAAACCGTTTCTATACAGCACGTCGGATCATTGATAATAATACAACAACAAGTCTTGCTGATAACTATTCTCAAGCGTCATTAAGATAAAATTTTCCCTTATATCTTATCGCAATAAAAAAGCCCCAATACTTATTGAGTATGGGGCTTTTTTATGTTGTTTTTTCTTGCATAACAGAGCCATATAGCCATCGTTAGTGAGTATTTTTATCTAAGTACATAGCAATAGATTGTGCATATGTCGTAGAGAAATACCCATTAAGAACAAAAAAGAACTACAGATAAGAGTAGTCTGTTGGAAATGGCTCAGCAATTGCAACCCCTGCATTTTTTAAGCAACAAAGTGCTGCGCACTCATCATCACTATGTAAAAATAAACAAGGTACGCCATCCCACTCAATAATCACATTTTCAATATTGAGATTATTCAGATACTTTTGTAAGTTCTGTATTGCCTCATCTAAAGTCATACCATCATGACTTAGTAGTTTTAAGCCAATCAAGGTATTTTGTCTACTAGCATCATTCTCAGGTAGAATTTCTACCCTTGTGCCTGTAAAGCCTGCTAGCCACCGATAACTCAGCGGCAGCTTATGAACCACCGAAAGTTGTACATTTTCCACAAATCAATCCTGTTTCATCAACACGTTAATTTAATACATCATCAATACGAGTTTGAACTGACTTGCTCACACACATATTAAAATATTGTTAAAAATAAAGCATGAACGTTACAATAATCTTACAAAAAGAGAGGTATTTTAAGCTATTTATTTCGCTTAACCTTTATCAACCTTCATATCAGCCCTGATTACTCTTTTCAATTATTCTTTCATTTATTTAACATTTTATCAACTATATAAAATAATTGCATAAAATTTTACGCATTTAAGTAAAACAATCTATCAATTTTTATCATGATATTTCATATTACTAAAACAATAGTAGATGATTATTAAAATAAACCCTAGTTAATTTAACAAAAACACAACATTAAGTGTTGATACAAATCAAATAAGTTACATTGAAGGGAAAGAATTTAGAGAAAAATTTAGTGAAAAACATGTCAATAAGGACATTTTAAAGATAAAAAGAAAGGAAAACGCTATAAATACAGTGTATTTATAGCGTGATATTCTTATTTATAACGACGAGCAAGTAACAAGAAACTCATGGCACAGATAACACAAAATGCCATCGAACTCACCATCGGCCACTCAGTTTTAGCGGGTAACATTGCAATAGCGGTTCCAACTAAAGCCCCCACACCAAAACGGATAGTACCGGCTAAAGAAGATACCGTACCCGCCATATGTGGATAGTCTTCAAGAATAACGGCCATCGCATTTGAGGTTATCATGGCTATTCCACCAACATACATAGCCACCCCCACAACAAGGAAGTAAAAATGTAAATTAAGGGCAACCACCAATATTAAGAATATGCCCATTAAAAACTGCACAGTTAACCCAAAACGTAACATATTCAGTGCACCAAATCGGCGCACATAGCGCCCATTGATACTGGTCATGACAATCAAGAAAATAATATTAAAACCAAAGTACAAGCCAAATTGGTCGAATGGAATACCATGTAGTTCGATATAAACAAAAGGCCCTGCACTTAAAAATGAAAACATCCCTGCAAAAGAAAATCCCGATGCCAGGATATAGCAAAGTACTCGACGTGCTCTAAATAAGCTAATAAATTGACTAAATGTCACTCGCAGGCTAAAACGTTGGCGATGCTGTTTGGGCAAAGTTTCCGGTATATAGAGCGCAATTAATGCAGCAGCAATGATCGCCGCAATAGCGATACTCCAAAAAATAGCATGCCATGAGAACCAGTTCATCACCCAAGCACCAAGTAATGGCGCTAATAATGGAGCAATCGTCATGACTAATGCAACAAATGACATGCTTCTTGAGAACTCATCTCTTGAAAACATATCCCGCATTAAAGCATTAATGACAACACTTGCAGCGGCAGCAGCAAATCCATGTAGAAAACGCATACCAATTAGCATATCGATCGAGTCAGATAATGCACAAGCGCTCGACGCTAATGCAAAAACAATCACACCACCTAGAATAACCGGTTTACGCCCTAGACTATCTGCCATCGGCCCATAGACCATTTGCCCAATAGCAAAACCAAAGATATAGCTACTTAATGTCATCTGAACTTGGCCACCAGGCACGCCAAAATCCCGTGCTATAGTAGGTAAACTTGGCAGATACATATCGATAGCCAGTGGCATAAGCATGGAAATAAGCCCCAATATTAAAATGAGGCTAAAGTACGACGGACGTTGCTCTTGCACGCAGTTAAACTCCAAAAAACGACAATATATAATTATTATTTAGGTAGATGAATGCTATTGATTTCTTCTTCTGTTAGCGGTCGGTATTCTCCTGGCGCTAAAGCATCATCTAATGTGATATCACCGATACGCTCTCGATGTAACGCGACAACATGATTACCCACCGCAGCAAACATACGTTTAACTTGATGGTACTTCCCTTCACTGATGGTCAGTTTTACCTCAGTCGGCGTTATTACTTCCAATGTCGCAGGCTTAGTCAATTCTTTTTCGCCATTTAACTGGACACCTGTTTTAAATTTCTCAGCGACATCCGTAGCAATAGGCTGTTCCAACGTTACGACATACGTTTTTTCACAGTGATGTTTAGGTGCCGTTATACGATGAGACCATTGACCATTATCGGTTAATAGCACTAACCCTGTAGTATCAATATCTAAACGCCCCGCAGCATGTAATTTATGTGCTAGTGGCTCATCAATAAAATAAAGAATGGTGGGGTTAACAGGATCATCCGTTGAACACACATAACCAATAGGTTTGTTCAACATAAAATAACGCGGGCCTAAAATTTGTGTCAACACATTGCCATCATAAGCAACTTCTTGTTCAGGTGTGATTTTAGTCGCACCTGTTTTTACCATTTCACCATCTATAGTCACAAGCCCTGCTCTAAGTTCACGAGCTACTAAATTACGGCTAATCCCCAATTGCTGGGATAAAAATTTATCTAATCGCATGAATTTCTCTGAAAAATGGAAGAGCACCATCTGATATGATGGCATCTATTAAAAATGAATATTAACAATAAAACAACTAATTAATTTACCCTTAAATCATTTAGCCTTTCACTGTATTTAATTACAGTCTTTCTGTTCGCACTCACCGCTAAAAAGTGCTACGCTGGTGCTCTGTTTTTGCTTTTGATGTATGGTTATGGCTTTTACACTTAGACCTTATCAGCTTGACGCGGTTAACGCGACAATCACTTATTTTCGCCAACATAAAACACCAGCACTTATTGTATTACCTACCGGTGCTGGAAAAAGCTTAGTCATTGCCGAACTTGCCAAAAGAGCACGTGGGCGGGTATTGGTTCTAGCACATGTAAAGGAATTAGTAGAGCAGAACCATAGCAAATATGAAGCCTATGGTCTATCTGCGGATATTTATGCCGCCGGATTACAGCAAAAAGAGAGTCGAGGCAAGGTTGTTTTCGGCAGTGTACAATCGGTAGCACGTAACTTATCGCAGTTTGAGCATGCTTTTTCTCTATTAATTATTGATGAATGTCACCGTATTAGTCTGTCTGAAGATAGCCAATACCAACAAGTGATCAAACAACTTCAAACCATTAACCCCCAACTACGCATCTTAGGATTAACGGCTACTCCTTATCGTTTACCGACTGGTTGGATTTACCAATATCACTATCACGGTATGGTAAAAGGAGATGACAATTGTTTTTTTCGTGACTGTATTTATGAATTACCTTTACGCTACATGATAAGTCACCATTTCTTAGTCCCACCAACACGTTTAGATATGCCTATTTTGCAATATGACTTTAGCCAAGTTAGAACTAGCCAAAATGGTATTTTTAATCAAGAAGATCTCAATCGCGAAGTAAAAAAACAACAGCGTATTACACCCCATATTGTGTCACAGATAATTGAATACGGTGAACAACGCCGTGGTGTGATGATATTTGCGGCAACAGTCGAACATGCGACAGAAATCTTCACATTATTACCCCAAGGACAAGCCGCGTTAGTCAGTGCTGAGACCCCCTCTTCTGAGCGTGACGCATTAATTTCACAGTTTAAACAGCAACAGCTACGTTATATGGTTAATGTTGCTGTATTAACCACAGGCTTTGATGCGCCCCATGTTGATTTAATTGCTATTTTACGCCCAACGGAGTCCGTCAGTTTATATCAACAAATAGTAGGACGAGGATTAAGGTTATTTGCAGGAAAAACAGAATGTTTAATCTTAGATTATGCAGGTAACCCTCACGACCTTTATCTTCCTGAAGTGGGTAGTAAAAAAACCAATCCAAATAGCAAACCGGTACAAGTGTTTTGTCCTCTCTGTCAATTCGCTAACACTTTCTGGGGCATAGTTGATGCAGATGGCGATATTATTGAGCACTATGGGCGACGTTGCCAAGGTTGGGAGCTTGATGAGCAAGGACAAAAAAAACAGTGTGATTATCGCTTTCGTTTTAAATTATGCCCACACTGTAATGAAGAAAATGATATCGCCGCACGGCGTTGTGTGCACTGTAATGAAATCCTAGTTGATCCTGATGATATGCTCAAAGCTGCTTTAAAGCTAAAAGGTGCCCTTATCCTTCGCTGTGGAGGAATGCAATTACTCAGTGGTCAAGATGAAAAAGGTGAGTGGCTTAAAATCAACTATTATGATGAAGAAGGTACTTCTGTTTCAGAACGATTTCGTTTAAAAACGCCTGCCCAACGTAAAGTATTTGAACTCAAGTTTTTACGCGAACACCAGCGCGCCCCTGGCGTTCCTTTTGTATGGCATAACGCTCAAGATATTATTAATCAGTTTGATTTATTACGTTATCCTGATTTTATTGTGGCACAAAAAAATAAAAAAGATGGCTTTTGGCAAATTCGTAATAAGTTATTTGACTATCATGGACGCTTTCGTAAAGCAGATACCTTATATTAAAGTCGATTTATATTTGCTGTTAGAGTGCTTTTTCGTTAAAATGCGCCCCGCTTTATCTGTTTTTAGATAAACCAAATCTCGAGCTTGTTGCTGGGTCGCCTGTAACAAGTATGTATTTTCTTTTTCATAAGAGAAAAAAGATGTTAACTATTAATGCAACAGTACGTAAAGAGCAGGGTAAGGGTGCGAGCCGCCGCCTGCGTGTGGCTAACCGTTTTCCAGCTATCGTTTATGGCGGAAATGAAGAGCCAATCGCTATCGATTTAGATCACAACGAAGTTATCAACCAAGAACACAAATCTGAGTTCTACGCTGATTTCGTTAACCTCGTTATCGATGGTAAAGCAACTAAAGTTAAAGTTAAAGCAGTGCAACGTCACGAGTATAAGCCAAAAATTACTCATATTGACTTCCTGCGCGCTTAATAAGCCAACCTTCGAGCTTTATTTTTCGGGACGCCGAGCATGTAACGCCACTTAATGTGGCGTTATTTGTTTCTATCTATTGCCTATTTTTCTGAGACTCTACGCTGTAACTGGTCGCGTAAATTAGGTGGAGTTCCTTTTATCGTCAGTGTATCGGTAGCAGGATCCCAAAAAATTCTTTCTCCCAACAGTTTCGCATCAAAATTAACCGTTAACCCCCCACCACTTCCTGAATACTTCATTAATTGACGTAATGTACTGCGATCTGCGGGAAAAGTTTCCGCTAATTCATACCCTTTTTCTTCTGTAAACTGTGCAAAGTTTTGATCACCTAATGGCGGTAACTCTTGTGCAAGTTCAGTTAATGCAATCTCTTCACCCGATTGCAATTGCTCATTACAATAGCTGTAGACTTGCTCACGACAAGTTTGGCGCTCTTGTTTATTCATGTCTGATGCTTCACAAAAGTCATCAACCGCTTGTAATAAGCCTTTATTTTGTACTTTAGTATTTAAACCTTCTTGCGCCCCTAAAAAGTCCATAAAGAAATCTGAAACTTTACGTCCTACACGCCCTTTTAAGAAGGTTAAATAACGTAAAGAATCGGGTGAAGTTTCCCATTCAGTTAAATCAATACGAGCGATAATATCTGCATGAGGAATATCTAAATAGCGTGTTGAAGATACATCAAGACTGTCATTGACCCACATGCTATTACAGCTATTCAATACAGCGATTAATAAATATTCCACCGCGAGATAACGATAATGACAAAAAAGAACCGTTCCCCCTTCAGCAAAAGGGTATTTCGCTAACTCATCTTTAAGTCTAACCGTCGCTGCACGAGAAAAACCTAAAAATTCTTCTTCACCTTGACGTTGTAAACGTAATGCTTGAGCTAATTCGCTCTCTTCATTAAATAAACCATAGGCTTTACTTTTTGCACTATAAACACGATGTAACTCTTCGACCATCTCTTGAACAACCGGCTCAATGTCTAAGAGTGAATCACGAAGTACCACTTCTAATGTCTGCTCATCACGCTTAATAAGTTGGTGCAAGACTAACTGGTTAATATCTAGACTCATGGGCGCCCTCCTTTATCCCGATTCTTTTTGTGCGCGTATTCAAACATCCCCTACTTTTACTATCAAGGGGTATAACCGCAAAATAATTAATTTAATAGCAGAAAAATAACACGCCTTGCGGTAACATATAGCGTTTTATCCATTTAGTAGGAATTCAGATTTTATGCCACAAAAATCCCGTTATAGTGATGAACAAGTTGAGCAATTACTTGCAGAACTTGTCAGCGTTCTTGAAAAACATCATACTCCTACAGATCTTTCTTTGATGGTGTTGGGGAACATGGTGACAAACTTGATCAATACAAGTATTGCCCCTGCTCAACGAATGCTGATTGCAGACTCTTTTGTTCACGCTTTACGTGCTTCAATTGATGAAGGCAATATTCACTAATAAACACAGAAATATTTATAGACATGGTAACGAGAAATCAGTCCTATCGTGAAAAAGTATCCCAAATGATCAGTTGGGGTCACTGGTTTGCGCTGTTTAATATTATTCTAAGCCTTTTGCTTGGGAGCCGTTACCTGTTTATTGCTGATTGGCCAAGTACCTTTGCAGGTCGTCTTTACGCTATTGTCAGTTGGATGGGCCATTTTAGTTTTATCGTGTTTGCTATTTATATCCTTATTCTTTTCCCGTTGACCTTTGTAGTAGTTTCGCAACGATTACTTAGGGTGATATCCTGCGCCTTAGCTAGCGCAGGATTGACATTACTTATTTTTGATATAGCTGTTTACCAGCAATTTCAACTTCATTTGACCCAGTTGGTTTGGGATTTGGTTATCAATCCAGATGAAGGTGAAATGGCGCGAGAATGGCAACTTATCTTTATTGGCATCCCCATTATCTTTCTTATCGAAATGCTATTTGCTACATGGAGTTGGCAAAAGCTGCGCAGCTTAAACCGCCAGCGATGGGGAAAACCATTAGCCTGTGTATTTATTAGTTGCTTTATTTTATCTCACTCTATGTCTATTTGGGCAGATGCTAATTTTTATCGCCCTATTACTATGCAACGTGCAAACTTACCGCTGTCTTATCCAATGACTGCACGTAAATTCCTTGAACGGCATGGTTTTATTAATCAATCTGAGTATGAGCAGCGCTTAATGAGCGAGGGTAATCCTGCGGCACAGAGTATCACCTACCCGCTTACACCTCTTGATTATTCTAAAGATGAAAGCTCATATAACTTACTTATGATTGTGGTTGATGGATTAGGTAATGAAGACGTTGCCAAACTACCGAGCTTGCAACAATTTGCTGATAATAACCTCTCTTTCTCTCAGCACTATTCAGCAGGCATAAATAACGAAACGGCGCTGTTTGGATTATTTTATGGCATTTCACCGTCTTACTTGGATAGTGTGTTAAGTAGCCGCAAAAACTCAGCGCTCTTTGACGCTTTAAATTATCGTCACTATCAATTAGCACTATTTTCAACTAACGGATTTAAATCGCCATTATTTACACAAGCGGTGCTGGCTGATTACTCACTACCTACTTCACGTAGTGAGGATAACGACACAACGATTAATAGTTGGCGTTCATGGTTGTTAAAAAATAAACAAAGCACACCTTGGTTCTCTTTCTTACAAATCAACGGTGATAAGCATACATCAGCTTCTCAAGCACAGTTAAATAGTCAATTAGAGACCATTTTTACTACTTTAAAAGAAAGCAACATACTTGATAATACCGTTGTGGTCGTAACGTCAAATTATCATCAGAACAATGATAAACAAGATAGCCAATGGCTTGTTAACAAAGACACTTTTAATTTAAGTCAATCGCAGGTTCCGCTGGTAATACATTGGCCTAATGTTACACCACAAAAACTAGATAAACTAACCAGTCACCAAGATATAATGACAACGCTAATGCAACATGTATTAGGTGTTATTAGCCCTGCAGATAACTATTCTCAAGGCGAAGATCTATTTGCTAATACGCGTAATCACCCTTGGATTTTTACTGGTGATAATGAAACTCTAGTGGTCTTTTTACAAGATAATACGTTAATGATAGATAAACATGGCAGATATGCTTTGTTTGATAAATCAGGCAAAGAGATCCAATCCGCCAAACCTGATTTACGCCTATTATTGCAAGTACTTGCTGAGCAAAAACGATTTATTGAGCGTTAGTATTAAAAAAAGACTATAAGTAAAAAGTTAATAACAACTGACGTCACTATAATGAATAAAAATACAGCAGTTAAGTATCTAAGGGGTTGCTTTAGCAGTAAAAAACAGTAATATACTAAGCACAATCGGCATGTAGCGCAGCCTGGTAGCGCACTGTCATGGGGTGTCAGGGGTCGTAGGTTCAAATCCTATCATGCCGACCATTTTTATTTAAAAAAACCAACCACTTACGGTTGGTTTTTTTATGTCTGGAATTTTCTTGGTGTAATACTGGTGTAAAACTGGTGTAAAACCCACATCAGATTTACCTTGTTTAAGTTCCAATTTTCCCCCTATTCTTATGCTGTAATTATTCTACAATTCATTAATATAGCTTATAGAATGAGAAACCTTGCAAACATACATTAAAAAATACAAATGGAATTATATGGAACTTTCTACATTACTTCTTTTTATCCCAGCCTGTTTTGCTTTAAACCTTGCACCAGGGCCAAACAACCTGCTTTCAATCAATAATGCAGCCTACTATGGGTTTGCTCGTTCATGTGCAGGAGGTCTCGGTAGATTACTCGCATTCGTGATTATGATTGTTCTAGCTTCATTTGGGCTAGCTGTTGTATTGCAAACATCTGAGTTCATTTTCAGTGTAATTAAATTTGCTGGGGTTGCTTATCTTTTGTGGCTCGCATATCAATTATGGAAAGCCCCAACTGATGAATTCAAATTTGATTCAAATAAGAAGAATAACTCTATTGCCAAATTAGCAAGGCAAGAGTTTTTTGTTGCAGCAGGAAATCCAAAGGCAATACTTATCTTTACGGCCTTTCTTCCGCAATTCGTTAGCCCACAATTACCGGCTAGTTCCCAGTTTCTAATACTTGGTTCTTTATTCTTGTTGCTCGAGTTTATTGCAATAATGCTCTACGCTTGGTTAGGCTTACACATGAAAAAGTTGCTAAAAAAACCACATGCTAAAAAAGTGTTCAATCGTATGTGCTCAAGTTTATTAGCTAGTGCAGGGATTGGGCTTTTAGTTTCACAGAAAAGCCATAAAATAACACCACACGCTGAGTAAACAGTCGCCTTTTATAAAGGTAAAGGCGACTGTTCTTTCTTTTATTTAAATGACTGATAAAAACCAATTGACGAATATTCTGACATTGTATTTATAGCTTATGCTCATTCAACATATATTTAAAAATATCAAGCATGACTGGCAATTTAATATAGCCTTCTTTATCAAGAAAATGACCCGCATCTTCTTCAATAACAATTTGAGTTTGTAATTGACTAGCTAATTTTTTGGATGAATCAGGACTCACAATCCAATCATTGGATGATATTAATGACACCCTTTTATCCGATATTTTAATTAACTTACTATAATTCAGATTATTATAAATATGAGAGTTCAACTCAGGTAAAGTTTTTTGTTCACTATTAAAACCAGCGACTAAAATATACCCGCCTATTGTTATATCTTCACAAGCCTGTTCAGAAAGAAAACGTAATAAAGTTATACATCCCAGACTATGCCCAACAAGAATAGTATCTTTATCAAGTATTATGTTTTCATCGGCAAGTTTTTGTTGCCACTCATTAGGGTTAGGATGATTAGGCTCAGGCATCATAGGTATACTGACATCATATCCTAATGATCCAAGCTCTTCTTTCAACCATGGAAACCAATTATCCTTGGGAGATGCAGTATAGCCATGAACAATAACAACTCTTTTGCCTTTCACTCATCCTCCTATATAGATACACATTATCAAAATAATAAGTTTAATACCTGTATACCCTAGGTATTGATAAAATTTAGTATGGTAAGTAATAAGTCACCCACGATTTAGAAATAATAAGATAATCACGGACACAACACAAGCAAGTACTGTTTTTATAACCAGTTATTTTGTATTCTTATTAAACATAGCTTCTGTACTACTCTCTTCACTGAGGACAAGGTTTTACGATACACCTGATAAAACACCGCATGAAATAGTTTGGTCTGCAAGATAAGCGTCGGCCAAGGTCCGGGGTTCCCCTGTTCACTATCTTTTACTTTGATATATTGTAAATAGATGGCTCAACCAAAATAAAACTATCATCCGGCTCACACTTTACAGACTTACGCATTTACAAATCTAAAAAATCGATGAAAATGTCCTAGTGTAAACAACCTTTAATTCCTACCTGAGGCTTTGATGCTGGAAAATGTAATCATCTAATAACCACTATTTCGACCTTTTAGGGCGAATAGCTGGTTTCAATGCGCTGTATTCTCATGCAAGCACCACAATATGTTTGCTTATATTGCATATGATGATTAAACAGGTTTTCTAGTATGGATCCATCACATCAAAAATACTATTCTTTACTTATTTCTACCCAATTTACGTTTATTGGCGCTATAGCTAGTTATATCACTCTTATTAAAGATTATTGCCAAAATCTAGATGTTCTAACGTATAAGCTTACCTTTCTAAAAAAATTAAAAAGCAAATTAAATCAGTTAGATAGTAATATTACATCAATAATATTACTAGGTTTAATAATGTTCACACTCTCTTTTATAACAATTAAAGGAAATTAAAATGGATATTCCTCGTATTTTCACTATTAGCGAAAGTGAGCATCGTATTCATAACCCTTTCACACCAGAGAAATATGCCACCTTAGGTCGAGTATTACGAATGAAAGAAAACTGGCAAATTCTTGATCTCGGAAGTGGCTCTGGTGAAATGCTATGTACTTGGGCTCACGATTACAATATTACAGGTATTGGCATCGATATAAGCCCGCTGTTTACTTTACAAGCAAAATCTAGAGCAGAAGAGTTAGGCGTCAGCCATCGAGTACATTTTATCCATCATGATGCCTCAGATTATATTAGTGATAAAAAATGTGATATAGCAGCATGCATAGGAGCAACTTGGATTGCTGGTGGTGTAATTGAAACTATCGAGCTACTAGCAAAAAGTATTAAAACAGGTGGGCTTATTCTTATCGGAGAACCATATTGGCGGCAAATTCCAACAACACAAGAGATAGCACAAGCTTGTGGTGCTTCATCCATATCAGATTTTTTAACTTTATCTGAGCTTGTTGTCTCTTTCGACAATCAAGGATACGATCTAGTCGAAATGGTACTGGCAGATCAAGAGGGTTGGGATAGATATGAAGCTGCTAAATGGATGACTATGCGCCGTTGGCTTGACAAAAATAGTGCCGATAATTTTGCTCAAGAAATTCGAACAGAATTGACTATAGCCCCTAAACGTCATGTTAGTTTTACACGAGAATACTTAGGCTGGGGGGTATTTGCATTAATTGCTCGATAAAATAACACTAAAGGTATAGTCTAAACGGACTATACCTTTTAAATTATTATATTTATATAATATCCACAGATAAATATATAAATTCATCCAAGATGGATAACCTTATATAAGACTACCCATCTTATAAATACTTCGAAAATATATATTATTTAATATAGTGATTTTTATTATTAAAAATTCATTAGCTTTTTAAAATAATAACCTTTTTTAGTTTTAGGAAATTTTCTGCCGTAGTATATTTTTCTTTCGTGTTCACGGCCTGCGTATTGATCATTCCCATAAAATTGTCCATATAAAGCAGTTTTAGGACATATATCGTTAGAAAAAAACTTATCACTATTATCCATTATAATTTTCCTCAATTATTTTAGAGTAAATGGGTTCCTCTTAGATTTGTTAAAAATAAATTTTTTATTTCTTTGCTATTTTTTTAATAGCTGCTAACTACCATACTACTTATATAAAAAATTTCAAATGAAGTATGGTTAAAATATAAATTATACAAAATATAATACTTCTATATTTACGGAGTAATTTTTAATATTAATTATTGAGACTTATAGCACTAAATAGAATATTTGCAGAAGTTAGTTCTGATAAAAAATTTATCTCAAGTACTTTATCCTTATTTTTTAGTCTGTTGACGGGAAAAAAACAAGAAAAATTGCAATAAAAACGCTCCATACAGCTCACATTTAATAAGTGAGGGTATTAATAGCCATCAAATGATATTAATTATCATTTGCATTTAGTCAATATCCCTACTATTGTTATCTCTTCTACTACTAAGGAGAAATATCATGGTTAAACCAACAATGTCATTACGCTCTCAACATGTTAAGAATTTAGCAAAAAAGATAAAAAAAATGCGTGCCATAGAAAAGGCGATTAATTGTAATAAAGAAGCAGATCTACTTGTTATTATTAATAAAAATCCAACACTTGTTTTTATAAAATAGCTAAGCACTTGGTTTTTTATATCAAAAAATAGTAGTCACAATTTCAGTGGGGTTGACAACTCAAATGATAATGATTATCTTTTAACTCGTGAATAGTTGAGTGCGTTACTCGGTCTTTCACAACGACATTGCTCACATTGCTTCTAGTATTTATTGACCAACTCTCCTAGCGTTGGTCTTTTTTTTATTTTTGCATTTCAATAAACATAAAACCTTCCCTGTTAGTAGGAAGGTTTTATAGTTTTGAAGCAGATATAACATGACATTAAAATGAGGCTATGTTTTACCTTAATCAAAAACATTATTAATAACAGAGGCAATAATTGATGTGGTTATTGCGATTAACACCAAATCATTACCCACTATCTGCCATTCATATCCATCGTAATGCGGTAACTGACTTAGCATAATGCTGGGTACGGCTTTTTTCGCAATACCTAGAGGTAATGGCTTACCTCTTGTTAAATTCTTTGCTATTCCCGGAGGAAGGCCTTTATATCCAGTTAGATTGTTCTTTATTGCTAATGCTCTTGCATCATCATAAGTGATTGAGACAGAGAGCCCTCCTCGACTATCAATACGCAGTTGTGAAGAAAATCCATCTTGTTGGTTTACGTTCTGATGTCCTTTATTAAAACCGTTGTTACCTCTTTGATTTTGATGACTATGAGGATTACCGTTACCGTTTCCATTACCTTTACCCTTTCCGGGATCGGCGAAGGAATTCAAAGAAACCATAAAGGTCAAAGTAGCTATTAAGCCATGCTTTAATAAAGTGGGTGTTTTCATGTGAGTTATTCCTTAAAAGGACACCTTACAACGTTATAATTCCACACATAAAAATACAACTGCCAATATTCTGATTAACTTTAGAAAGGCGAAATAAATGAGGCTATAAAAAATTAGCTTTAAATACAGCCTCTTATTATTTAATGCTATTTTTTATACGCTTCAAAAGTCATAATTTCTGTCGTATTACTGGGGGTTTGCAGATACTGGTAATCGGCTGATATTGTGATCTGTTTAAAACCAATCAAGCGTAGTATTTGTTCAAATTCAGACACACCAAACCATTTTAAGCTGAAAACTTCCCATTCACTTTCAATGATCTTGCCATCTCGCCATTTATCATAACGATGGTGTGAAGTAGTTAACTGATTTATATAATCAATTTCAGCATTAATTATCTGTAAGGTAATTAGATCGCCTTCTGGTGTATTAAATTGGCGACTAGTACATTCACCTTTAACAAAATGATGGGCAAGACTAATATCAACCAATAAGCGCCCACCAAACTCAAGCGCTTGATAACACTGTTTTAAGGCTTGGATCGCCTGCTGTTGGGTATTTAATAAGAGGAATGTCCCTGTAGGAATAATAATAGCCTCGACAGGGGTATTGACTTCAAAAGTGACTAAATTATTTTGAGTTACGTAGTTGGTTGTAAACCCATGCTCGATTAGATTTTTCTTACAAAATTCAAGCATCTCTTCGGAAAGATCAAATCCCTCAATATTAAAACCTGATTGCAATAAAGGAATAAGGATGCGTCCTGTTCCTACTGCCGGCTCTAAAATTTTACCTTTAACATCTTTTAATCGCTGTTGATAGTATTCAACATCGCCGAAACTGCATCCTATCGGTTTATCCAATTGATAAACTTGAGCCGATAGAGAGTGATAACTCTGCATAATATCCCTTAGTCTGTACCAATTTTTATGTATCTTATTAAAAAGAAAAAATTATACAAGGCACCAAGGCATCTAGAGTAGGCCTTTACATTACCCTCACACTACTTATCCCCTTATAAAATTTAAGGTTGACAACCTAGTTGAGAATGATTATCTTTTAACTCGTGAATAGTTGAGTGTTTTACTAAACTATTTGCAACGACATTGCTCACATTGCTTCCAGTATTTACTGTGACCAACACTTAATGTGTTGGTCTTTTTTTATTAATAAAAACTGGCTTCACCTTTGGGTCTGGTCTTAAAACGTCTATGAGCCCATAAGTATTGCTCTGGCGCTCGCATAATCTCAATTTCAATCAGATGATTCATTCTATCTGTATCATTTTGAATATTTTCTGTTGGATAATTATGAAGCTCTTTACCTATAATTAAGCTATATTTTTTATCATCATGACCATGGTTACGTACCAATGTTACCGTTAAAGAAGGAGCTCCTGATAACTTTGCTAATATAACAGCACCTTTTGAAGTAGACGTTTCCTTAACCGAAAAAAATGGTGAAAAGGTGGTTCCTTTTAAACCAAAATCTTGATCTGGTGCAAACCAAATGGCCTTCCCTTTTTTTAATTCAGTGACCATAAACTTTAAATTACGTCTATCAATCATACCTTTATTAGAACGGCATCTTGCCCTAGTTTGAATAAACTCCATCGCTTTATTATTATGAGGCCGATACATTGCGTTTACAGGGAAGCACAACCCCATAATACGCCCTCCAAGCTCCAACGACATGGAGTGAATACCAATCAACAAAATACCGGTATGCTTTCGATTAGCCTCAGTAAAATTTGTTATTCCATCGACTTGATAGATATTTTTCAGTCTGTTATCGCTCCAAAACCATGCCATGCCAGTTTCGAATAGAGCGATACCTAATGCTGATAAATTTTCCATAACTAGCTTATCGATATCTTTTTTACTTTTATTCGGAAAACATAACTCTAAATTTTTCTTTATTATCGAAACTCTTCTTTTAATAAAAAAACGCGATAGTAATCCTAAATGTTTTCCTAAGAATAAAAGCCACGTGTAAGGTAATTGTACTAATAAAAAAAGAATAAATACGCCTAGCCAAGTAAGAAAATATTTAGGGTGTAACAGATGTAGTGAAAAAGAATTTTTAGCGTACACAAGATTTGCCCTTTCGTCACTTAAAAGACTTCTTTTAAGCTTAAGTTAATTTAGACAACAGTTATTTAAGATAGTTTATTTAAGATAAGTTACTTAGTGAATACCACTTAATAAAATTTATCATTTATCTTATATAAGTTTATTTTAAACGGCTTTTTCCTATTCTTTTCTTAAAGAAAAACTACCAGTCATAGCTTTATTTTCTGATTGCTTTTATTCTAATCTTTTTGGAAAAATATGTAATAGCAAAGTAAGTAAAATTATTTTTATTTTCTTTTTTTATGTATGGTGAATATTTACCAAACTTTAATAATATCAGTTAGAATAAAATTTATTTTTATTAGCAAATAATAGATATAAAAAAACCTCACATCAGTGAGGTTTTTCAGTTATTTCGTCTAGTAAGATACACTTATATAAGTATCTTTAAGTCTTAGACGCAATAATCCATAATTATTACAGACCGATAACATTAGCAGCTGCTGGACCTTTTGCACCATTTTCAATAGAAAATGATACTTCTTGGCCTTCTTTCAGTGATTTAAAGCTATCGCTTTGAATTGCTGAAAAGTGAACAAATACATCTTTGCTACCATCTTTAGGTGTGATAAAGCCAAAGCCTTTATCGTCGTTAAACCATTTTACTGTACCAGTCATTGTATTAGACATAGAATTTCCTTTAATAAATTTAGTTATGCCATAAGGCTAATTGCGGTTTGATTTCGGATTTTTACTTATGGGTACTATTTGAAGGAATTCGCAACGAAGAGGTATCAAGGATAGCGCTAAACGGTGAACTACTAAAAACTGGACTAACATAAATAGGTCTGTACTTCCAAACCAATGACGCTATTAAGTCATAGAATTTATTTTATAGCAAACTATTTTCACTTTTATTTTTTATAGAAGTGTAAATTTATTTTTTATTTGATTTATTTACCATGAAATTGTTAACTTTTACAAATAGATAGCTATTTATTGGGAATAAACCTACTAAAAGTAGATACTGATAATTTTACAAAACAATCAATATCTACTGATATATTTATACCATCTACTGTTTTTATTGCTTATTTGCTCAGATTAACTAATAAGATTAGTTAAAATCTGTGATGTTTTAGTCCACAACAAAGAGCCACCTTCATTATCATAGACATAACGTTGTGCATGGGGAAAACGTTGAGACAATAACTTGCCAAAATCAGGCGAGTGAACAGTACTCGTATCCTTTAGTCCATACCATAATGTTGTAGGTGTGCTAATCATTTCTGGAGTAAATCCCCAAGGTTGCATCGTGATTAATAAATCTTGAGCATAGCCCTTATTTCCATATTTAAATGCTTCTTTCATACAAGCTTGATAAACCGGAAAAAATTTATTTTCTTGATAAAGAGCCAAATCAACATCAGCACTATAATTCAAAATAAAATCCATTAACCAGTCAGCGGTGATATTTTCAATGATCCAGATCTTTAATCCATCAGGATCGAATAATGCCTGTTGTTGCATATTAACCACATCACTGGACAACAGTTTTTTTATTTCAGGATAATCTAGTTGATCTTGACCAGCAACAATTGCCAGCTTATCCACTTTACCATAGTAACAAATGGCCATCGCAAAAACAGCACCTTGAGAGAATCCTATCACACTGATATTCTTAATATTAAGATATGCTAATAAGAATAATACATCGCTAGAAAACGATTTTAATGTCTTTTTAGGATCAAAGGTTGATTCACCTAAACCAGGACGAGTCGGTGTAATAAGTCGAATATTTAACTTAGTTAACAGCTCAGCATCCATACTTAATAGCCCACTCATCCCTGCACCTGTGCAGAATAATACCGGTTGACCATCTGATGGGCCAGATTCATACCAAGTTAACGTTCGATTATCTGGTAATAACAATGCATGTTTTTCGGCACTTGTAACTTTCATTAGACTGTATCCAAAATTAATTTATAGATAGAATACCGGTCATTAAAAAAATGATAGATATAATAAGTATTTTTCAGTTTCTTATTAAAACTGATATTAAAATTAATATTGAAACTAGCTAAGGATAAGATTTCATTTTAACTCTCAGTATGCATTGATTTATACAGTTATATTTTATCTGAGATAAAATAATCAATATTTAGATATCCTAACAAACTGCCGATAAAAAATATATAACTACTTAAAAATAAAGGCGAGTCTAGCTCGCCTTTATCTCAATAAATAATCATTAAATTATTTTACTATTTTACAAGTACGCCCTGTATCTTCAGCAATACGATCATTGACTATTTCATCTTCTGACATCGTCGCTAAATTGAACTCTTCACTACCTTTACCCCACAGTTGGAAACTTTCTCCAACATAACGCGCACCACTTGCAGCGACTGCGGATTTTAACACGATTAATTCATCATTATAATCCATTACGGCCAAATCATCATTAGGGAAAGAAACTCTGATTTTTTGCCCTTCACAGTCGTAAGTTTCTGTTTTAGCAGCTAATGCAGGTGTTGCAATAATTGAAGTTAATAAAGCAATTGCAGAGATAGAAAGTAATTTACGCATTTACATCTCCTAAAATAATTAAAGTAACTATGGTTAGTCCAATTAGGTTAGATAGCTTTTTTAAAATAAAAAATAAGATATCTCCGTATTTAATTATAGGGGTAATATAAAGAAATAAGCGATTTTCTAAGCAATTATTTCCCACTGTATAATAGTCTAGATTAGTTTTACTAGCTTAATTTTTAAGAATAAACCAACTCAAATACATAACTTTACATTATTGTTATTAACTTTTACCTTAATTAGAGTAACAGAATCTGCCTAATATGATATTATTGTCAAATAATAATTTGATTAATTTTCAATAGATTAATCTAATAATATCGATAAAGTGAAATAGTGGGAAGATCAATGCTTCAAGAAAATGTAGTTAAAGATATCATTGTTTGGATCGAGCAAAACTTAGATTCACGTTTATCATTAGATATTATTGCTGAAAAATCAGGCTATACCAAGTGGCACTTCCAGCGCTTATTTAAAGCATATACAGGAATATCTTTAGGCAAATATGTCCTAGCACGCCGTTTATCTTGTGGCGCTTATGCGTTGAGGATCACTCGTAGTAGCCTTTTAGATATTTCTTTAAAATACCATTTTGATTCGCAACAAACGTTTTGTCGTGCGTTTAAAAAACAATTTAATATCACTCCTTCTGAATACAGGAAAAAGCAAGGTTGGGATATTAGTGAACTTATCTTTCCAGCATTAGAAACTGTTGAACTTAAAGCAAAATATGAAGTAATGACCTTACCTTCTAAAGAGTTGATAGGTATGGCTCATCAATACAATAAAAATATTTCAGCATGGAATTATGATAAGAAAAAATTTAGAAAAGAATTTTGGAAGAAGTTTTTAAAAGAAATACATACCATCCCTACAGAAATGTATGCCACACATCGTGCTTCTGCAGGCTCGCTAGATGATACGACTTATATTTATACAACAGCAGTAAGTAAAGAACAATTAACAAGCTCTGCTAATATTTCCACTATGTCTAAAGTAGAATTACCCAATGGGAAATATTTAGTTATTACTTTTGAGATGGATAATATTTTAGATTCCCTCACCGGGTATGATGATATTATTTATACTGTATATACCAAAGTATTACCAAAGATGAATTTGCTACGTCGATCTGGTCCAGATATTGAACGCTATACCTTAAAACAATCGGTTAGCTATGATAAGTTAATCGGCCATAGTGAGCAGCATCTACAAGAAATTAGTTACTATATTCCTGTTCTTTAGTCGCTAATAGAAATAAAAAGATCTCAATCTGATTACGCATCTTGAGATCTTTTTAATATTTATAATACGTTAAAATAATTAATCTTTTTTAGATTGATTAGCAAAAAAGATCTCATCTTGTATATTTTTAGTTTTAAGAGTAAAGAGTTGATTAGTTAAGTTTTCAGTTAGTTGCTCTGCATCAGCCATTACACGTAAGTTAAATTCATTCAGCATGTTATCCGCTGCTGCTTTATTCTTTTTACTCATTGACAAATAGTTAGCCTCCATTTCTTTTTGTTCTAATGCTGTTTTAGCTTCCCATTCTTGGTATGCTTTTTTAACAATAGGAGCAAATTGAGGATAATCTGTCATTACTAATGTTTGTAACTTACGATATTTCCAATAGATAGAGTCATTATCTGCTTTATCTGTTCCAATAGCATAGTGTTGCGGATATGCTTTTAATCCACTGTAATAAGGAACAAAAGCGGTTAGATCAGCCATTCCCAAACCAACATAAGTCACTTCACCAATCTCTTGCGGTAATTCAGGCCTTACTTGCATCACATGAGATTCATAAGTACGAAACACACTTATTGGTCGCCATGGTTCATTGCCATTCAATCCATTGGTATAAGGATCATGTTCTGTACCGTCAAAATGGTTGCGTAACATCGCTTTGGCGTCTTCTACTGATACTTTTTTCTCCGGTGTCAGCATAGGTGCAAATTGACGACCATCTGCCACATTCTGTTTCAGAGAAGGGTTAAATTGTTGCTGGATAACCCAAACCCTCGGATAATTATAAGTGAGATCACGTTCATCATCACGCGTATAGGCTTTAGAAAAATTAAATTCGCCATCAGTGGCAGGATCATAAAGTCCTTTTTCTATTGCAAACTCAACTAAGTTTTTAGAACCTAAATTATCATTACTATCTGTATGGTAAGCCTGTAAACGCCCTTGATTACCCGTCGCAAAATATTTATCTTTTGGTAGTTTTTGCGCCATCCATTGATGACCTGTACCTGTTTCTAGGTACCACACCTCATTTTTATCAACGACGGCAACCCCAAACCCTTCTCCCGCACCTTGTGTTTCGATGATGTTCCCCAGTAATTCAATTGCTTCACGGGCAGTTTTTGCCCTTGAGAGTAAAATATCTGGAATATCATCTTCAGTGATCCCCGTATCTTCAACATAAGGATCGAACGCCAATGCTTTAGGTGAGGCAAAAATGGATTCTGTACCACTCACCCCAACGCCTAGCTCATTAAAACCCGTTGCACCATGCAATTGAGTTTTCCAATTAGGTACAGTGGTATAACGTAATGAGTGTTTAGGTAGTGGATAAGTAAAGTTATTAGCGCCATGATGGGCTTGAGTGCTATAAATACCAGTCTGATTATTTTTGGCTGGATGAATAACAAAATGTTGTGCTTTTAAAGCATCACTATCTGCGCTACGAGCTACAATCAAAGAGCCATCATTAGTTGCTTCACTCCCTGCTAATAACGTTGTGCAGGCCAGAGCCGAAGAAACTAATGCGATATTAATTGACAAAGCGATAACAGCTTTTTTAAATAAAAACATATAATGCCTCATTTGCTTGTTATTTATAATTTATATCTCAATTAATTATCTCTATTTTAGAGTAAAAAACTTGATATTTTTTGGTCTGCAGAATATTAGCAATGAGAAACAATCAATTACCGTGATTAACATCTCAATGATTAACTATTTAAAAAATAAAAATCGCATCAGCCTAACAACCATTTTTTATAGCACATATAAAATCAAATAATATTATATGATGTAGTCAAATATTAAAAAATATCGCAAACTATGTTGGTTGAATTGTGTATTAAAATATAATCATATGATATATCGTTAATAAAAAAACGTATTTATTTACCTAAAATATAATTATAAATTTATTATTTTATTTTTAATTATGTTTATACCAAGAACTTTTTATTCCCTATAAAATGATATATTTGATTATTGCTTTTATCACAAAAGTCTTTTGCTTTATAGCTTGTTTTTAGAACAATAAAAAAGACTATACTGTCCACCATGACGATGAGACACCCAATAAGGTGTCACAAATATCAACTTAATTCCCCTACTATTATTACCATTTTCAGGAGAGATGTATGAGTGTTCCCGTTTTAGGTCTTGGTACTTTTCGTTTAAAAGACGATGCGGTTATAAATTCTGTAAAAACTGCACTAGAACTAGGTTATCGTGCTATTGATACAGCACAAATTTATGAAAATGAAGCTGCTATAGGACAAGCTATTTCAGAAAGTGGTATATCTCGCGATGCGCTTTACATCACAACAAAAATTTGGGTAGAAAATTTAAGTAAAGATAAATTAATTCCTAGCTTGAAACAAAGCTTAAGTGATTTACAAACAGATTATGTTGACTTAACTCTAGTACATTGGCCATCACCAAATGATGCAGTTTCTGTTAAAGAATTTATGCAAGAGTTATTAGCTGCGAAACAGATGGGATTAACGCGAGAAATTGGTATTTCAAATTTTACCATTCCATTAATGGAACAAGCTATTGCTGCCGTTGGTGTTGAAAATATCGCAACAAACCAAATCGAATTATCACCTTATTTACAAAATCATAAAGTGGTAAATTGGGCTAAACAGCATGGCATTCATATTACATCTTATATGACTCTAGCTTACGGCAAAGCATTAAAAGATGAAACAATACAAACCATTGCTAAAAAACACAATGCAACACCAGCACAAATCATTTTAGCTTGGGCTATGAATGAAGGTTATTCTGTTATTCCATCTTCAACAAAACGTGAAAATTTAGCCAGTAATTTACTCAGCGTAAATATCAAATTGGATAGTGAAGATAAACAAGCGATTGCAAAGTTAGATTGTCATGATCGTTTAGTTAGCCCAGAAGGTTTAGCGCCTCATTGGGATTAATGATTAACCAATTTAAATCGTAATATAGGTGATATTATTTTTATCACCTATATATCTTAACCTACTTTTTTAGCAATATACTCACTCAGAGAATCAATAAATACACGGATGCGTTGGCTAACCACTTTTTCACTATAATAAACGGCATTAAAAGGCATAGCTATAGGTTGCAGCTTATCGGGGAATAATTCGATAAATCGACCATTTTCGATATCATTAACCACCATAAAATCGGAAAGGCAAGCAATACCATTACCTTCGAGACACAATTGTCTTATCGTTTCTCCACTATTCGACGATATTCCCATAGGAGCTTCTAATAATTGTCCATTATCTCGCTCAATAGGCCATGTGTTTAGTGATACTGGTTCAGTAAAAGTTAGACAAGTATGGTCAAGCAGATCTTCTGCGATTTTAGGCTGTCCATAACGGGCGAGATAGTCCGGGGTCGCAACGATTTTCCGATAACTATTCAATAGTGGTTTTGCCCGTAAACTGGAATCCGTTAAATTACCGACTCTAATCGCGATATCTACTTTACGTTCAATAAGATTGATAAATGTTTCAGATGAAACTAAAGAGAGGGTTATTTGAGGATATTTTTGCTGAAATTGTTTAATAAAAGGCACCAGTAGATGCAAAACAACCGGCGTTGCGGCATCAATACGTAATAGACCCTGTGGTGTTTTTTGTGTATTAATTAATTCATCTTCAGCTAATTTCATATCTTGCAAGATAACTTGCATACGATGAAAGTAATGCTCCCCCTCTTCCGTTAAACTCAATTGTCGCGTAGTCCGATTTAATAAATTAACGCCTAGCTTTGACTCAAGTTTTTTTACTGTACGACTAACAGCAGAATTGGCTAATGCTAATTTTTCTGCAGCACGTGTAAAACTACCACTTTCAACCACTGCAATAAAAACTTGGACTTCTTCTGAGGTGGCTTTCATTATTGACCTTAGAAACGAGTGAATAATAACCTAATAACGAATCACTCTTATTATATAATATATACGCTAATTGCTTTAAAAAATTATTTCTATATTTTTATAGTTAGTTTTTCTCAAGCAATTAGCGATATATTATCTGACACTTTATTCATTATTAATAAAGCGCATAAGCTGTTGTCGAAGTTGTTTATTATCTTGCTTTAATCGTTCATTTTCATCCAACAATGTCAAGGCGATTGCAATACCATGCCAATCCAATGCTAACTCTCGATGAAGTTTTAACGCCCGATGTACAACAACAACTGCATCATCATTGAAAAACCACTCCTGTGTGGTAATTTCTACAGGCTCAATAACCCCTAATTCAACAATTTCTTGAAGTTCCTCTTTGGAAACACCAGTATGATGACAAAGCTCAGTCATAGTAAATATTGTTGTTAATTGTGCCATTATTTATTCTCCCAGTTTTTACGTGGATTATAATCGGCTTGGGCTTCGGCGAGTTGTTGCCATAATGAATGTGTTTTTTCATCCACTTTAGGTGGCATGACGACTTTCAAAATGGCATAGAGATCACCACTCTTTTGCTTGCTTACTAAGCCTTTTCCTTTAATTCTCAGGCGTTGACCTGCCTGACTAGCGGGAGGAATAGTAAGTAAAATTTTATCTTTAAGTGTAGGAATAGCAATTTTAGTACCTAATGCGGCTTCCCAAGGTGCAATAGGAACCACAATTTCAAGATCATGCCCTTTTACATCAAATAATGGATGAGGTGCAATACGGATAGTTAGCCATAAATCACCATTTTCTCCGCCATTCTCCCCAGCAGTACCTTGGCCTTTTAAACGAATACGTTGTCCATCAACAACACCGGCAGGAATTTTGACATTCAAGGTCTTAGGAATTTCTTTCTCTATCATGCCAAAGACATTATAAACCGGTAAATGATAGCTAATGGTACGCTTATGCTCTTCTTGTGCTTCTTCAAGAAAAACCGGTAATTCAATTTCTAGATCTTGTCCACGTTGTCTAGGTGCTTGACGTGAATGGCGCCCTTCAAAAGGTGAACCTTGACCAAAGAAAGAAGCATAAAGATCATCAAAATCTTCCTGACTAAAACTTTGTTGGTTTGAATGTGAATTGTTGTGCTGTGTAAATTGTTTAAATTTCGGATCATTGCGGTGAGCCCAAAGTTCGTCATATTCAGCTCTACGCTGTTCATCACCAAGAATTTCCCAAGCTTGCGCTATTTCTTTAAAACGCTCCTCAGCATCTGGCTCTTTACTTACATCTGGGTGATATTTTTTCGCTAAACGGCGATAAGCAGTTTTAATTGTTTTCATGTCATCAGTGGGTTTTACCCCCATAATGGCGTAATAATCCTTTAATTCCATAGTGATATCTCGATTATGTTAAACATTAAATACCCTACATCTATAGATTATAGGACAGAGAACGCTTTTTTGTTAACCAAAATAAGTTTCATAAATCCCTATTTAAGCTTATTAGAAAGCTAAACTTAAAAATTTTTTTATTTATTAAAATATTTTTAAATAAATAAAAACAAATAGTTAGAGCTAAATCGAATAACTAATCATCTAAATACCATTAAATTGCATTTGAAATACTTCTTTATTGGCGGTAAATTTTGGTCAACGAAGAAATAATTTATCAGGTGATTTATCTCTGTTTTTTATTTTCACTAAGATAAAAAGCAACAAAATAACTGACAATAATAAGGGAGAAGCAATGAAACGTATCATTATTCCCACAAACTATATTCATATACGAACAACGCCTTTTTGGACAAGGGAGACAGCCCCTAAATCAATCTGGGAGAGACATTTAGACAAAGGCACCCAGCAAGGGGTATACCCTAGATTATCCGTGATGCAAGGCACTATTATTTATTATGCCTATGCCGATCAATATAGCCCAAAGCCTACCGAAACCTTAGTGATTAAGGAGGGTGAGTTTGGTGTATTTCCACCAGAAACTTGGCACAGAATTGAAGCACAAACTGAAGACACCGTATTTAATATCGACTTTTATGTTGACCCCAAAATACTTGCTGAAGGTTAAAAATGACTATGGAAAATGATAATAAAGGTTATTTATTGTCACTTATTTGTGATAACAGTGATGATAAAGCAGAGAAAATCTTCCTTAATCCTAAGATACTTTATATTCCTGATGTTGCCACTAAAGAAATTTTGTTATTAACTAACGAATTAAAGAGCAAAATAGATCTCTCAGCCCAAGCGCTAACTTTAACGCTCACCAATAAAAATAATGGTGTTTCAGTGGATAAAGAATGCGAGATAAAAGATTTACTTGATCCTGATATGGCGAGTCTAATGGTTAAAGATTTAATCAATATCGTCCGTGGTTATGATATGGATGAAGAAGCCAATGTTTGTGGTTGGTAAATTAAAAATTAATCAACAAATTAAAGCAGTCACTATCACACTCTATAATGGAAATAGAGTTAATAAGCTACTAAATGATGAATACAATATCTTATTCATCATTTAGTACATTAACGATTGTTAATAATTAAATTTTTTAATCGTTAATTTAAAAATAAGCTCTAGGACTGGGGCTTATTTTGGTGTATTTAGAAAAATATCATATATAGCAAAATGATATTAACTTATTTTTATTTAACTATTACTCTCAGGCTTAAGTTTAAACATAATGGTTGTAGCCTCAAACTTACCATCAACTGCTTGAGCAAACTCAGGAATTTCACCACTAACTTGCCAACCAAGAAAGCGATATAGACTCACCGTCATACCTTTTGTAATGGTATCTAAAGTTAAAAGTGTTATCCCTCTCTCCCATGCTATTTGTTCAGCCTTTTGCATCAATTGCTGTGCTATTCCTTTATGCCTATGATCAGGGGATACTAATAGTTTGCAAATCTCCCCACGATGTTTGCCATTCGGTTTAGTGCATAATTCAAGACCAACAACACCGACTATTTGTCCGTCAATCACTGCAGTAATTAATTTAAACGTATTTGTTGATAATGAGTGATTAACACTAAGCCAATAATTTCTCATATCATCTACTTGAGTTTCTGCGTCAGTATACCCAACACTTGCCCCACCAAGGACACATCTATATAACAATTTGGTGAGTTGTTCTATTTTAATTTCACTTATTTTGTCATCATAACAATAAATCATCATATTGAGTGTTCCCAGTCGTAAATATATTCAACCATAATCTATTCGAAATATTTAGAGGTTACAATAATGCTCAATACTCTTTATACAAACAGAAATTTAAATAATTATGAATAAAACTGTTGACTAGGAAATTTGTTTTTAGTGGTTCAAAGGAAGTTAAGGAGACTTCAGGAGATGTTAGGAGACATTGAGATGGCGGAGGAGGAGAGATTCGAACTCTCGGATGGTTTCCCATCGGCGGTTTTCAAGACCGCTGCCTTCAGCCGCTCGGCCACCCCTCCGCAATGGGGAGCAATATAAACATCCACGCTTATATTGTAAAGCCCTTATTGTCTTGTTTGGCGTAATTTTAAACGCCCTTTGATTTAACAGCTTAATTTATCAACGATTTACGCATTAGACTTGGGTATTGCGGTTATTTTTGCTAAATTAAATGATTATTTTTGATTGGTTAGAAACACATGTTTGTATTTAACGGACAACAAATCGAGACAGATAGTCACGGTTATTTAAAAAACAGCAATGAATGGACCGAAGAGATGGTGCCAATATTAGCTGAACTTGAAGAAATTGAACTCACAGAGCAACATTGGGAAATTATCCGTTTTGTGCGCCAGTTTTATTTAGAATTTAATACCTCACCGGCGATCCGAATGTTAGTGAAAGCATTAGCACAAAAATATGGCGATGAAAAAGGCAATAGCCGTTATCTATATCGCTTATTCCCTAAAGGTCCTGCTAAACAGGCAACGAAGCTCGCGGGCTTACCTAAACCTGTCAAATGTATTTAATACTAAGATGCATAATGGCGGATTGAAAAGTCTGCCATTTCTTCATATTGGCATGGTGTTGCCGACCAGAATACAATCTTACTCCCTATTGGTCCTCCAGCAGCCAACCAATCTTCTATTTTTCTCAGTACCTGCTCTTCAGCAAAAGCTCTGATCCCCACACTGCCATCATCACGATTCCACACATAACCCGTAATAGGCTGCTTTTTCATCCATTGATAAGTATGAAAGCGGAAACCGACACCTTGTACACGACCTTGAATAATATATTCTCTACCAACCTTCATTTACCTACCCTCCAAACTTATATGTAACGCAAAAATTCCGATAAGATTGTTGTCTTTTCTTTATACAATAGATAATCTGATTTTGTGAGGTTTGCATTTACACTGGATAACGACGTGTTTAATTTTGTTACACCTTGAAATTTCACTTTATGCCCTCATATACAGAAATTATTAAAGCAAGGTTTTACGGAGGTGATAAATGATGATCGCCAGCAAATTTGGAATAGGCCAGCAGGTTAGACATAAACTACTCGGTTATTTAGGTGTAGTTGTTGATGTGGATGCTGAATATTCCCTTGATCAACCTAACGAGGATGATATTGCATCTAATATGACCTTGCGATCAGCGCCTTGGTATCATGTTGTCATGGAAGATGATGAAGGACAGCCGGTTCATACCTATTTAGCTGAAGCTCAAATAACTTATGAACTCTCAGATGAGCATTTAGATAATGACTCAATGGATGAGTTGTCACAATCAATCCGCAACCAATTACAGGCTCCGCGATTAAGAAACTAATTTTCTTCCATTCTTAACCTTAATGATAATCGCCGAATACATTTCGGCGATTTTACTCTGCCTATTACCAAGGCAATCCGTGGGCTTCTATCTCTTTTTTAGGACAGCGATCCATAACCACACGCAACCCCGATTGTTCAGCTAATGCTTTTGCTTCTTCATTGATCACACCTATCTGTAACCATAAAACTTTAGCATTAATTTTAATCGCTTCTTTGGCAATCTCGAGCGCTGCTGCTGATTGACGAAATACATCTACCATATCAATCGCCACAGGAATATCTTGCAAATGACCATAACATTGCTGGCCTAATATTGTTTCCCCTGCCATACCCGGATTAACGGGGATCACCTCATAGCCTTGCTCTAATAAGAATTTCATGACTTTATAACTAGGGCGATCTTCTTTATGACTTGCACCAACCAGTGCAATTGTTTTGACACTTCTTAGAATGTCATAAATCTCTGAATCAACCATTTATATGCTCCGTTATCAGCAGGAAGATTGAAAATCTTATGATACATCATAGTATCTTGTTCCGCTCATAGCTTGTAAGATAAAAAAAAGGTATGTTGACAACTGGAATAATAACTGTATTTATTTTTAAAGGTAGCAAATGGAACAAATTGACCGCACACTCGCCACAGAAAAAAATATTGCGTTAGTTGCACATGATCACTGTAAAAGCTCATTGCTTGAATGGGTTAAAAACAACAGTGAACAGCTTTCTCACCATAAGTTATTTGCCACAGGAACAACAGGAAATCTGGTTAATCACCATACAGGATTAGAGGTCACTCAGATGTTAAGTGGCCCCATGGGCGGTGATCAACAAATTGGTGCTATGATCGCAGAAAAGAAAATTGATATTCTTATTTTCTTTTGGGATCCACTCAATGCCGTTCCTCATGATCCAGATGTGAAAGCGCTGTTACGCCTAGCAACAGTTTGGAATATTCCCGTAGCAACCAATCGTGCGACGGCTAATTTTCTTATTTCGTCCCCTCTTTTTTCACAAGAGTCAAAAATTAAAATTCCCGACTATGAAGGTTATTTAAAAGAACGTTTAAAATAATGCCTTATGGTTTTTTTTGCGTAGGGACACCTTGAGATTTTAACTCTGACACAAAACAAGATGGTTGTTGTTTATTAAATAATAACCATACTTGTTTTTTTGCTCTTGTTAATGCCACATACATTAATCGGCGCTCTTCAGCATCAGGATAGTCTTCAACAGGGGGTAATAAAGCGGTTTCTATAATCGACTCTCTTGCCGGAGCTGGAAATCCGTCTTTACCCGATTGTAAACCTAATATAATCACATAATCAGCTTGTTGACCTTTTGAAGCATGAAAAGTCATAAACTGTAATTTTAATTTGGGCCAGCGCGTTTTCGCCTTTTTCAATAAATCAGGTTGTAAGTAATGATAACGCGCTAATAAAAGGATCGTTTCATCGTCACTGACATAACCACTCATTTTATTTAATAAACTTTCTAATTGATCATCCGGCAATAATACAACGGCTTTTTTATTACCTTTTGTTAAGCTATTTAAAGGCTTAGCTAATTGATTAGGATTTTGTTGAATAAATGTATTGGCAACGTCACCTATAGTCGAATTAAAACGATAAGTGGTATCTAATGCACACTCAGCACCATCACCAAAAGATTGATGAAACGCTGTTGTTAGTAATAATTCAGCCCCACTAAAGCGATAAATAGCTTGCCAGTCATCACCAACTGCAAATAATGAAGTTTGTGTATTTTGTTGTTTTAACGCATTTAATAGTGCTGCTCTTAGTGGTGAAATATCTTGGAATTCATCCACCAGAATATGTTTCCAAGGACTGACGAAACGCCCTTTTTCTATCAGATTAATGGCTTGATGTAATAGCCCTGAAAAATCAATGGCATTCTCTTCTTTTAATGCGGTTTTCCATGCCTTTAACAGTGGTGCTAATAGTTTTAAACACTTTTTAAATGCATCCGTATATTCTGCAGGCACAGAATCAATCATTGTTTTTTGGCTACCACCTTGCATTCTTAATAAACTGATCCACCGCTCTAACCTTACGGCAACTTGATTTTCTAATTTTTTATCATACCAAAACTCCCCATCAGGGATATCCCATGCTAGTTCTTCAGATAACCACTCACGCCAGCCTTTCGCTTGTGCTTTTTTCTGCTGACACTGCTCACGCCACTGCGTTAACAATAGTGTTCTTCTCTTTTCACTATTGATTTCTAATTCGCTGATCTTGGGTTGTTTTTTAGTTGACTGTTGGATAATAAATAATGCCAATGCATGAAAGGTTTTCGCCGTAATATCAGCGTTTAAGCGCTCAGATAAACGTTGGTTCATCTCTTCAGCGGCTTTACGTCCAAAAGCCAATAGTAGAATTTGTTCAGAGGTTGCTAGTTTACGACGTAACAACCACCCTGCTCTTGCCACTAGTACCGACGTTTTACCACTACCAGCACCCGCTAATACCAATATATTATCTTCACCGTTGATAACGGCTTTACATTGCGATTCATTTAAAGGCGATGTTTCAATGGTAGTAAAAAACTCCGCATGCTCTGTCAACATACGGGTGATCCATTGCTCATTTTCTTGCGCAATTAATGCCTTACCTTGCTGTAACCACTGTAAACAGCGTTGATAATGCACCTTACAGTTATCAAATTGAGCAAGTCGTTCCAGAGGAAGAGGAATAGCAGAAAAACTTTCTTGGATAGCCTGTTGAATACCGGCTAACTGGTTTTGTTTTATCCATTTATCGCTTTGAATTATATCTTGGATAGAAGAGAGTTGCTTTTCAAGTACTTGCGCCGTTATCTCACTCATCTCTTGGCTCCATATTTGCCAAGTTTGATAAAGATAGCGGTAAAATTGTTGCGTTTCTTCCCAGTCCGTTCCATGCAAACGAACCACTTTATTGTCGGGCAGTAAAAACTCTAACTCTCCCCACACAATGCCTTTTTTACAAAAAATGTCGATCAATTCATTAAAAGGAATTAAATATTGATGCTTTTCACCACTGACCTCAATACCCGCATTTAACAATTTTACCCTGTTATAAGGATGCTGAGCTAAACGTTGTCCCATTGGGGTTGATTTCAGTTCCATTCTGTAATTCCTACAATAAATAACAAATAGTCTGTCGTTAAACTCTTTTTTATCTGTAATAAACCCTATATTCTAAGAGGTAATTATCTCCATCTTGTTTATTTAAGGGCTTTTTGTGTTCAATTTGTTTAATGGCGCCCGCCGATTTATCTATAATAGCCACTTTTTATATTATATTCGCATAATAATCGCACTTACGGGAACGACTTTATTTCCATGGGCTTTAGGACAAGAACCAAAATATACTATACCTCTTACATTAGGTGTTGTCGCAGCCGCATTAACTGACTTAGATGATAGGCTTGTGGGCCGCTTAAGAAACCTTGTGATCACCTTATGTTGTTTCTTATTAGCATCAACATCCATCGGATTACTCTACCCTTACCCTATTTTATTCTTTTGTGGTCTTGCTATCTCCACTTGGGGGTTTATTTTATTAGGCGCCTTGGGTCAGCGTTATGCTACCATCGCCTTTGGTGCGCTATTAATCGCTATTTATACCATGTTAGGTATGCCGATTTTCCCAGAATGGCATGAACAACCTATTTGGCTCCTTTTAGGCGCGATTTGGTATAATTTGCTTACCTTAATTGGTCACCTACTTTTCCCTATTCGTCCCGTTCAAGATAGCCTTACGCGTTATTATCAGCAGCTTTCCGCTTATCTAGAAGCCAAGGCCGCATTATTTGATCCCGATATTGAAGGTGATCAACAGCAATTACTGTATAACTTGGCATTGGCTAATAATCAGTTAATTGAGGCAATGAGCCAAACTAAACTAACATTACTAAGCCGTTTAAAAGGTGATAGGGGCCAGCGTAGCAGTCGTTTCACATTGCATTATTACTTTGTGGCTCAAGATATTCATGAACGGGCCAGCTCTTCTCATATTCAATATCAATTACTGAGTGATAGATTACGCCACAGTGATGTCCTTTTCCGCTTTCAGCGCTTACTGTCAATGCAAGCAAGAGCCTGCGAACAAGTCGCTCAATCTATTCTTTGGCATAAAAAGTACCAACATAATCCTCATTTTGAACGTGCAATCACTCATTTAGAAAATGCACTTAATAATGTAAAAAACAGTACTTCTGATCCACAAATTATTGCGCCACTCTATAATTTATTACAAAACTTACAGGGCATCGATGCTTTATTAAAAAGTATTAGTACAGAGCAATATCAAATCTCTCATGACCAAAAAGAAGAAACTCAGTTATCTGATGAAGGGCTTACTGGGTGGCGAGATATCGTGCTAAGAATAAAAGGTCACTTAACACCAAAATCAGCTCTATTTAGACATGCAGTACGAATGTCACTTGTCTTATGTATAGGTTATGTGATCATCCAGTTTTTTGATTTGCATCGAGGATACTGGATTTTATTAACCAGTTTGTTTGTCTGTCAGCCTAACTATAATGCGACACGTAGACGATTAACATTACGGGTCAGTGGCACTATTATTGGTATTTTAATTGGTTTCCCTATTCTCTATTTTGTGCCTTCCATCGAAGGTCAATTAGTGCTTATTGTTGTGACAGGTACGCTCTTTTTTGCTTTCCGAACCGTACAATACGCTCATGCCACTTTGTTTATTACCCTACTCGTTTTATTGAGTTTTAATTTATTAGGTGAAGGCTATGATGTCGCACTACCGCGGATCATTGATACGTTAATTGGATGTGCCATTGCCTGGTTCGCAGTCAGTTTTATTTGGCCGGATTGGAAGTTCCGTCAGTTGCCATTGCTCATCCAAAAAACCATGACCAATAACTGCTACTATCTTGATGCGATCCTCATTCAGTATTATCAAGGAAGAGATAATAGCGTTAATTATCGTATTGCACGCCGTAATGCACATAGCAGTGATGGTGAGTTAGCATCTTTAATTTCTAATATGTCATCAGAGCCTAAAAGCTTTCAAACCTCTCAAGAAGAAGCATTTAAATTACTGTGTTTAAATCATACTTTACTGAGCTATATTTCAGCGTTAGGTGTTCATCGTTGCAAAATTGAAGATGAAGCAGTACTCACCCTGCTTAATGATACTGTCTGTTATATTGATTCAGCGTTGAGACGTAAAAAACCACAAGATAATGATTTTATACAATCTCACGATCAACTTATCGCACGTGTTAATGCACAACCAAGTTCAGATAACGCCCGTATTCAATTAGTGTTAACGCAAATACGCTTGTTACTGGATTTATTGCCACAAATTGTCAATTGCATTGAGCTAATTGAGCAAACAGAATGGCAAAACGATAAAGATAAATTAGCTACAGCTTGATGGATAAAAAGTTATTTTCTCTAATTTCTATTAGAACCTTAGAGAAAATAACAGACTCTATTGGCTTAAGTTTGCTCTTATTCCGTTATTCCTGTTCATTCTAATGTACTCAAGTACGAGTACTGTAGTTTAATAGGATTTAACGGATAACTCTTTATACCAATTTAACAATTCCATTTTTAATTGACTAGGTAACACAGAGCGATGACAGCCAACAATAGCACCTGCTAACGCAAGCAATAAGTCGCTATTTCCTTGCTTAGGTTGCGCAATCAGTTTTAAATAACATGCCTTCGCACCGATCGTACGTAATTCCTCGATACGGTTAATCCCAACTTGATTCAGCTTTTTCTCTAATGCTATGCCCAAGTTGGGTAAATCTTTGATACGACGAGGCTGCTTTTGCTGCCCTAAAAACTCCTGAGTACTATAGTGATATGCAAAATCGATATATTGATTGAGCTTAGCGCTATTACGCCATATTGCTTGCGTAATACGATAATAGCGCAATGTAATGGGGATACCTTTTTTTAGATAGACGTATGCATCCATGTTGTTTGCTTTATAGAGTGTTTCAACAAAACCACTCCCTTTTAAATAAAATTCATTATCAGCAGTAATCGCAAAGATAACCTCATCAACCATTAAGCTATAACCGCCAAATTGAGACTTCTTACTTAACTTTCCATATTCCGCTACGCGCGATAATAAATGAGCCTTCCTTTGCTCAGGTAAAATTGACATCAGATCTCCAAACCACAAAAAATATTTTTTATCTTAAAATTCAAATATATGACTGTATTCTTGATGGTTAAGACAATAAATAAATGTCCTTTTTTTGCCAATAGTTACCCGCTCAAAAATATGAATTTACATAAATTTTGAGAGCAACTTTCAAAAAATTGATCTTGATTTAAGTGAAACTCAGGTATACTGTATATACATACAGTACATATTGAACGAGGTAAATATGAAACTCTCAACATCATCTTTGGCAAGACAAAATGGCCTTTTCCAAGAGATCTCTACTGAGGTATTACCTCTCTCTATGGCCTCCGATGCAATTACAACAACAATGCCCGATAATAGACAAGGCATGGTAAGTGAACTTCTTTACCAAAATCCCTTGATGATTAACCACATCTTACTACCTCTGTTAAAACAGTATAGCCATGAATCACGTTGGTTACTGTGGTTAAGTCCACAACAAAAATTAAATCGTAGTTGGTTAAAAGAAACCGGCTTACCCCTGAATAAAATCATTCAACTCAATCATGTTGATTCAATTAATACTGTGGAATTAATGGAGAAAGCGCTACTAAGTGGAAACTACAGTGTAGTATTGGGTTGGTTACCAGAAATATCGTCAGAAGAGATGAAAAGATTAGAATATGCTGCCAGCATCGGTAAAGCGTTAGGTTTTATCATGCGACAACAAAACAGTAATCATATCCAAATAGAAAACAATAATTCCTCTAAACGACATTTAAACTCGATAAAAATTCATTCGAATCACTACCATTAGTGAAATTTAAGAGTTTTCCTAATACTCATAACGCAACATTATCATTTAAGATAAGTCATAATCAATTGTAACTTAAATCATATGGTTACAAGAAATTTAACAAAAATATAGAATAATTCTTATTGTGAATAACGGCCGATCTTTTTAAAATTTTAAGTCGAATTTTAAAGGGATACTTGTAACTTTTTAAGTTCATTGTAGACTTTATATCGTTAAGGTTATGCTTTAAATCCCGTTTTTGGGGATCATCATTTGATGAAAGCATCGAATTCCTAACAATAATTTAACCAAGGGCAAATAATAAGGCTTAAAGCCAAATGCCTAACTTGGATGATAACGAGGCGTAAAATGAAAAAGACAGCTATCGCATTAGCAGTGGCAGTGGCAGCTTTCGCAACTGCAGCGCAAGCAGCTCCAAAAGACAATACTTGGTATACCGGTGGTAAATTAGGTTGGTCTCAGTATCAAAGTACTGGTAACAATTGGGACGGCGTGAATATCGGTAACGGTAGCACACACAAAGACCAAATTGGTGCTGGTGCATTTGCTGGTTATCAGTACAACCAATACTTAGGTTTTGAACTGGGTTATGACTGGTTAGGTCGTATGGCTTATAAAGGTTCATACAACAACGGTGCATTCAAAGCTCAAGGTATCCAATTAACCACTAAATTAAGCTATCCAGTAATGGATGACTTAGACGTTTATACACGTTTAGGTGGTATGGTATGGCGTGCAGATTCAACTGCAACTATTAATGCAACTTCAGCAGGAACTCAAAAACGTTTCTCTGAAAATGATACTGGCGTTTCTCCAGTATTCGCATTAGGTACTGAATACGCGATCACTCCTAACATTGCTACTCGTCTTGAGTATCAGTGGATCAACAACATCGGTGATAAAGGTACTCTGAACGCTCGTCCAGACAATGGTATGCTGAGTGTTGGTGTTGCTTACCGTTTCAACCAAGAAACTCCAGCTCCAGTTGTTGAGCCAGCTCCAGTAGTTGCTCCAGCTCCAGTTGTTGAGAACAAAACCTTTACTCTGCGTTCAGACGTTCTGTTCAACTACAACAAATCTTCTCTGAAAGCTGAAGGTCAAGAAGCACTGAATGGTCTGTACAACGAATTAGCTAACATCGACCCAACTCAAGGTCGTGTCGTAGTTATCGGTTACACTGACCGTATCGGTTCTCAAAACTACAACCTGCCTCTGTCAGAAAAACGTGCTCAATCTGTAGTTGATTACCTAGTATCTAAAGGTATTCCTGCAAACAGCATCTCTGCAGAAGGTCGTGGTAAAGAAAACCCAGTAACTGGCAACACTTGTGACAACATCAAAGCTCGTGCAGCTCTGATCGATTGCTTAGCGCCAGACCGTCGTGTAGAAATCGAAATCCAAGGTACAACTGAAGTTGTTGTTCAACCTGGTCAATAATTCAAATAGTAGAAACATCTACTGTAATGAATTCTAAAAAAACCCTGCTTCGGCAGGGTTTTTCTTTTGATGATGACTTTAAATAATTAGCAGAGATATTCTCTATACCTCTTAAGTTAACGCTATACTGATGATCTCTCGATAATAAACAACACTATCGTCATTCTACTCTTTTTTCTGTTTGTCTCGTTCTAGTAACTCAATTAGGCCATCTTTTAGGTGATGTACTTTTAGTGCATACTGCTCTTTTCGCTCCGCATCTTCGATAAGCTGGACAATCGTTTCTGATAATGTCAAACCTCGGCGCTGAGATAGTGCTGATAGGCGTTGCCAAACTTTAAAAGTTAAATCGATAGATTTTTTACGCGTATGCTGATGTTCAGCATTAAAATAACGCTTTCTTCGAGCACGAATAGTTTGCTTCATTCTATTCGATAACTCAGGGTTCATATGTAAGTTGATCCATTCAAGCACTTTTAATGGTTGAGATTCAAGGCGTAATAGTTGCTCAACCACTTCATCGGCGGCGCTTTTTTCAACATAACGGGTGATTAATTCACCTTCGCGATGTTTTTTTACCAAATAAGCCCACTTCCAGCCACATTCTAGATTTTCTAACTGTTGATATTTCATACAAATCACCGTGACAACGTAACTATATACTAGCATATCAACAATTTTGCCAAAAAACTGCCTTAAACCGAATATTTTTGCTTAAATTATCACCAAAAAAGATAAGTAGCTTTTGTTACCTCCCACCGACAAATGTCAGAAGGGATAGTTTTCTAACCACGTTGTGATAGAATCGTGCGTCGCTATAATAAAACAATACATTCAATTTAATAGGTTATAGCAAAAGTAATGGCAGCGTATATTCCCGGCCAAAAGTATAGACATAATATAACTGTCAATAGCTGTCTTATTGCAGGATAGATACCAGCTATTAACGCTTTATGTTAACTTCCATGTTCACTACTCAATAATAAAAACGGTAACCTTGAAAAACAACGAATTAGAATGGCAGGCGTTACGCCCAGATTACGCCTCCTACCAGACTTTCTTTCAAACAGCATCGCAATTGCCTGCATCTTCACTTCGTGAGGTTCAACCTCGCTTATATGAAAGCTTACAGTGGCTAAATAATGCAGAAGCAGGCCAATTTATGCTGTTAAAAGCAGAAGATTCTACTGCTTATTTCGAAACACTCGCTGATACATTACAACAAGCAGAGATAAAAACTTATCCTGTTGTAGGTGCCTATCAAGCTGAATCTAATCAAATTTATTGGCAAGAAAATGTAGAAGGCTCATTTTCATCATCAGAATCTATTGCTTGTTGCCAATGGATAGAGCCAGAACAACTTTTTGGTTCATTTTATTATCATAAAGATAAGCTCCTCGTTAACCCAGGACTGTTGCATAAAGTCAATGGTGGTATTTTAGTCTTATCCATTAAAACGCTCTTAGCACAACCTTTAATGTGGTTCCGACTGAAAAAGATGGTTGAAGAGCAACGCTTTGAATGGTTAGTGTGGAATGACCATCAAGCACTTCCTTTGCCTATTGAAGCCATGCCCCTTCACTTGCGTGTTATTTTAGTGGGCGATCGCCTAAGCTTAGAAGAGCTTGAGTTTATGGAGCCTAATATCAGCAGTACGGCACTATATGGCGAATATGAATACGATATGTATTTAGAAGATGAAACCGCCCTGAGCCAATGGTGTGGTTTTGTTAATGGACTTTGCCAAAAATATCGTCTTCCTTCATTATCTGCTGATGCTTGGCAAGTATTACTGACTCAGGGCGCAAGAGAGCATGAAGATCAGCTTATCTTATCTCTCGATCTTGAATTCATATTACGCCAATTGCGTTATGCCATGCGTTTTAATCATGACGCTTATCTTGATGCTGAGGCGCTTAAAAAAGCGCAAGAAAATCGTTTATGGCGACATAGCTACTTATTAGAACGAAGCCGTGATGAAATATTACAAGGCCAAGTCACTATTCACACTGAAGGTGAAATGGTAGGCCAAATAAACGGTCTTTCTGTCTTAGATTATCCCGGTTATCCCGATCTAATTGGCGAGCCAACTCGTATTACCTGTGTGGCTCATATTGGTGATGGCGAACTGGTCGATATTGAACGAAAAGCAGAATTAGGTGGCAATATCCATGCAAAAGGCATGATGATTATGCAAGCCTACTTAAATTCTGAATTACGATTAGATCAGCCACAACCTTTTAGTGCTTCCGTCGTTTTTGAACAATCTTACGGTGAAGTAGATGGTGATAGTGCCTCACTAGCAGAATTATGTGCGCTAATTAGTACATTGTCACAACACCCAATTGATCAACAAATCGCCGTAACCGGTGCCGTAGATCAATTTGGTCAGGTACAACCTATTGGTGGTGTTAATCAAAAAATTGAAGGCTTTTTTGATATCTGTCAGCAAAGAGGATTAACAGGCTCACAAGGGGTTATTATACCGCTGGCGAACGTGCGACATCTGGTTTTAAACGAGAGCGTGATACAAGCCGTCAAAGAAAATAAATTCCATATTTGGCCAGTTGTCCATGTTGCAGAAGCAATTACTTTGCTAACACATCAGCCTTATTACGAAGAACAATGTGAAAATCCACAATCAAATGAACACTTGTTAGCTATTATTCATGATCGAATAACACAAGCGAATAATCAGGATAGGCCTAAGTTACCTTGGTTCCTACGCTTATTCAGATAATTCTGTTTCAAGTGATCGGAGTTGTTCAGCGTACAAGTGTAAGCTATTCTGTTATCTTACACTTGATAAAGGCTATATAAACAATGGTTGATAAACGCGAATCTTATTCTAAAGAAGACCTCATTGCTTCAGGCCGTGGTGAATTATTTGGCCAAGATGGCCCACCACTGCCTTCAGGTAATATGCTAATGATGGATCGCATCATTAAAATGACTGAAGATGGCGGCTCCCATAATAAAGGCTTTATCGAAGCAGAATTCGATATCAAGCCAGACTTATGGTTTTTTGATTGCCACTTTGTCAATGATCCTGTTATGCCGGGTTGTTTAGGGCTTGATGCAATGTGGCAACTGGTAGGTTTCTACCTAGGTTGGTTAGGCGGTGAAGGTAAAGGCCGAGCTTTGGGTGTGGGTGAAGTGAAATTCACTGGACAAATTCTACCAACAGCCAAAAAAGTCACCTATAAAATTGATTTCAAACGTGTTATCAATCGTAAGCTTATTATGGGTATTGCTGACGGTGAAGTTTATGTTGATGGTAAACTGATTTATGAAGCCAAAGATTTAAAAGTCGGCTTATTTAAAGATACCTCAGCATTTTAAGTCAATATTACACATAGATAGATAAGAGCCTATTCTCTTCGATGAGATTAGGCTTTTTCTTTTATGGTGGTATGGTGGTATCTCAGATAAGAGTACTTGGCAAGTTTTCGCCCTACCGTACTTTACAACATAAAAAGGCCTACCGCGGTAGACCTTTTTATTTCCAATTCACAGTTGTTATTTATATTCAAATTGTCCTATGTTCAAGTTATTCATAGGAATATGCATAAATAACCCTCTTTTGATTATCAATTAAATCTTGGTGATAATATTTGCGATAACACAGGTGTCCGCAGTATCACGTCGACGGGTTATTTATTTTGCAAGCCCAGGGCGATCTTCCATGGCCTGTCGCCAACCTCCTAGCCAATGTGAACGTGCATCAATGGCAAAATAGGGACACTGCTCTTTTGAACGACCTTGCATACCGGCTTGGTAACCTTTCGATAATGCTCTAGCTAAACGATCTCGTTTCTGTCTTTTCATATTTAGACAACCCTCACGTTCTAAGTTTAAGCGGAAAGATAATGATTGTTTTTCATACAACCACTATAAATTGATACGCTTTATTGAGGATTTAAGCAAGTAAAGAAATTAATATAATTGTCATATTTGTGATACTAAGCTGGATCCTATTTAAATCACCTTAGATTACAATTAATTATATTTAATATAATTAAATAATTTATATCTATTTGTATTTATTAATAAAAGACATAAAGCAAATCATAACAAGCTGATTTTTATTTATTTTTATAAAAAAATAATATTAAAGATCCGATTTCTGACCTAAATAATAAAAACAATAGCTTGAAAATAAATAATCGATTTTTTTCAATTTATGTCAATATAACAATCCTATTAGAATTGCCTATTTTCTACTATTCACAGTAGTAAAAATAAAATTTATGCCAAATAACCATAGCAACATTAATGATATAACTTAAGTTATCGACAAATATGAAGCCTGTTAACTAAAAAACCTCTATTAACTCAAATTCTTCAAATATTAATTCCATATCTGGAGAGTAGGTGCCTTCTCGCATAAAGAATTCTTTATGTCCTTGTTGCCAATATGACAAGCTTAGATCACCCTCACCTTCTTTACGCGCTAACTGTTCTGTGACTTCAGAAAAACGTACCAATGTTAAAGAGCGTGTTCTGATAACACAAATAGGAACCCCATGGCTATTTAAAATAATATTGTAACCACCAATTGTTGGCGTGACTGGATCACTAAAAAAACCACTTAATGAGCTACATGTTGCTGTTTTTTTTCTTTCAACGACAAGTTGTGCAAGTTCATCAGCAAGCTGCGGATTATCCCCGAAAGACCAACAAATCGCTGTAGGGTATTTCTTTTTTATCAATTCCAGCATGAGATTTTTCTCTCGTTATCTCGAATAAAAAACCAACACCTGATTTTAGTCAGGCATTGGTTATTCCTATATTACTGTATAAAACAATTAATATTGTGATTTAATTGTTTTTGCGATCTCAGCGACGACATTCTGCCATCCTTCCCCTAGCGTACGTACCAGAGCCGGATAGCCATCTTCCGTTTGTGTTAACGCGACAGAAAAAGGCTGACTAATCACTTTATTGCCTTGAGTGTAGATCCAATCACCAGCAATAATCACTTTGCCGTCATATCGACCTTGAAAATAATTAACATTGACAGTCAATTTAGCAAGTTTATCTTCAATAGGTTGTGTCGAGACCACTCGATTAGGGAATTCTTTTGCTAATCCCACAACCAGATTTTGCTGTAGCTGTTGATCAAGCGGGTTTATCCACAAATGTTGGTTAGCAACGGTATAATTGATATCACTGGTTTGATAGACAATGCCCGTGTTAACTAACATATCAGATAAACGGATAGGCTGAACCCAAATCTGATCTTGCTTTGCGCTCTCAGTAGTTGTAACAACCTTATTATTTGCACCTTGATAAACATCAGGTAATTGATAATAAGCTTTATCAGGCACACTTGAACAAGCCGTCAGCATCAATACCGCGATCCCAATAATATATTTCATTATTTTTCAGCCCTCTTTGGTTCAGGATCTTTACCTTGTTGTGCTTCAAAAATTAATGCGTTGCTCTTATTGTTTAAGGTCTTCAATAGCGGTTGCATCTCTCTGAGCACTTGATCTAAGCGTTGCATATTATCAACCATTTTACTGTATGCCGGTGAGCCAGGTTGGAAACCTTGCATACTGCGATTGATCTCTTTTAATGACTGTTGAATATCATTAGGCAGTTTTTGGAAGTCATCACTACCAATCATAGCATTTAATGATTTCAGAGTTTCCTTCGCTTCAGCAACCGCTTTTTGACTTTCGGTTAATGTCGCAGTCATCTCTTTCAACATTGGCTCAACAGGAAGATTGTTGATCTTATCCAATGAAGTCATCACTTTTTGCTGAATTTGCGTTAAACCAGAACTGACTGTGGGTATTTGTGGTAATCCTGCAACAGTTTGTGGCCCTTTCCAAGGTTCAACATCTTGATAAAAGTCCAGATCAATATACAGCGCACCTGTTAATAGATTGCCTGATTTTAACGATGCTCTTAATCCATTTTTAGCAGCAGAAGAAAGCTCTTTTACGAAATCAAAACTTTCACCTACATCATTCGCAAAACGTTCCGGCTCAACATGGATAAGCACAGGAATACGGAAATCTTTATCTAACGATTGTTGCATTTCTTGGGTGTAATAAGGTACTTGAACAACCGTACCCATTCTAATACCACGGAACTCAACTGGCGCTCCGGCTTGTAATCCTCTTATAGAATCAGAGAAAAACATAATATAGCTACGGTAATCGGTATATAACGAATTTTGAATACTCTTTTCGTTATCATAAAGTTTAAATTCTGTTTTAGGGGCAATAGCTTCACCAGGTAACCACCCCGTTGGCACATCAAAACTCACCCCACCGCTAAACAGTGTGGAAAGCGAAGCCATTTCAACACGAACCCCTGATGATGACATATCAAATGCAATGCCTGAATCTTTCCAGAAACGAACATTCGACGTGACCATTTTGTCATAAGGTGCTTTGATAAAAAGCTGGTAGTGCATATCTCGGCTTTCAATATTAAATTCACTCGTCTCAACCGAGCCGACTTGATAACCCCTAAATAATACCGGATCACCTGCATTAAGCTGGCCTGCTCTTTCACTGACTAAATTAATGCGTATCCCCTTTGCATCCGGAGAGGCCAGTGGCGGAGAGTCCAATAAATTAAATTCATCCTGCTCTTTGCCTGTTAAACCGGGTTGTAGCTCAATATAAGCACCTGAGAGTAGAGTACCTAAACCAGTGACACCTTCTTTTCCCACTTGTGGTTTAACCACCCAAAAAGCGGTATCAGCACGCAGTAGTTCTTTCATTTCATTATCGAGACGAGCTTTGATGATCACTCGACTAAAATTACTATCTAATGTCACACTTTCGACTAAGCCAATATCAACACTACGGCTCTTTATTTTAGTTTTACCTGCTTCAATACCATCAGCATTATAGGTTATTAATGTGACTTCAGGACCTTGATGACTGAAATGATAATAAAGTATCCAAGCTCCTATCAATAACGTAACAAGAGGTATTATCCAAACTGGAGACCAGCTTTTCAGTTTATTAATTTTTGCTTGTGTTAAAGCAGTATCGTTCTTTTCAGTCACCCTTAGGCTCCTTAATCATGGGTTTATCATCATCGGCAGTACATTTATCCCATGTTAACCGAGGATCAAACATCATTGCAGAGAACATCGTTAATACAACAACCAATGCAAATAGCACTACACCAAAATCGGGATAGATACTCATCAGACGTCCCATTCTGACTAATGAAGCTAAAACAGCGATAACAAAAACGTCAATCATTGACCAACGCCCTACATATTCGACCACTTCATAGAGAAAGTGCATTCTCGCCGGATCACGTTTTCCTTTGGCTTTATGTGCATCCCAGCATAACCAACCGATAGCCACCATTTTTAAACTAGGTACCATAATACTGGCAATAAAAATAACCATTGCCACAGGATATGAGCCATCTTCCCAAAGTAAGATAACCCCAGCCATTATGGTTGAGTAAAGATTATTACCCAGCGACTCCGTCACCATAATCGGCAATAGGTTAGCCGGAATATAAAGAATTAAAGAAGTAATTAAGAAAGAGAGCGTCCATTGCAAACTATGAGGTTTTCTCGCATACCCTTTTACTTCACAACGACTACATTCATATTGATCAGCCGGTAAAATAGCAGTGCAAGAACGACATAATCTTACCCCTTGCTTTAAACCTGTTTTACCTGATTCAATTTTAGGATAAGCGGGTCGCGATTCTAGTTTTTCCCATAATGTATGGCGATCTAAACATTGAAATGCACGAATTTGTAATAAGCAGTAAAGTACATAAGGTAGGAAGCTTAACCCTAAGCCGATATCACCATACGCCATTAGCTTGACAAAACTGACTAAAATACCGGCTAAAAAAATCTCTGCCATACACCACGATTTTAATTGGAAAAGAATTCGTGATAGCCAAATTTGTAATTTTCTTGGCAGCTTAATGGGTGTACAAAGCAGTAAAATCGCTATCATGCAGAAAGCAGGAACCACTTGTACAAAGAGTAAAAAGAAAGCGCCTAGCTCAACATAATTTTCGCTAAACATCACATTTGGGATCTGCATTAAAGTAATGTTATTGGTAATTCCTGCCACTTCCATACTGACAAAAGTAAATTGGCAAGCCATTAACAACATAAATAATGCACTAATCGCCAAGGCTACAGGCTGATAAAAAGGTTGTCGCCAACGTGCTGTTAGCAAAGTGTGACAACGTGGACAGGTCGCCTTGGTTCCTTGGGCTAATTCAGGAACACTCACTACCAGATCGCACTGAGGGCACAATATTTGCTCATGTTGTTCTTCATGACAAGAATGTTGACCCGAACACACAACGGCACCTCTCATTTATTTGATAATCAATAAACAACAATAAGTATAGAGACTAAAACGGGGCATTATGCCCCGTTATGAGTTGGCATACGTTATTCACCGTTTTGCATCATCTCCAACTCTTGCCATCTATCAAAAGCTGTTTCAAGTTCATTTTCCTTATCAGCTAATGCTTTTAGCACTTTTTCTGTCTCTTCATGAGGACGTGTAAAGAAATCAGCTGCAGCCACTTCTTCTTGTAAACAACCTAATTCCTCTTCTAAACGTTCCAGTTTAGCGGGCAGTTGTTCAAGCTCGCGGATCAAATGATAGCTTAACTTATTGTTACTTCGTGTAGCCTTTTTGGCGTTCTGTTTTGGTTTAGTCTCTTTTTCAGTTTTTTCTGGTGCATTACGTGACTTATTCGCTTCATTTTTAAGAGAAACAGACTGTGCCCGCTGCTGCTGCGCATCATAATAGCCACCAACATAGCTATTGATTACGCCATCACCTTCAAAGATCCAACACTCCGTAACACTATTATCAACAAATTCACGATCATGGCTAACCAACAACACAGTGCCTTGATAAGCATCCACCAGCTCTTCTAATAGTTCTAATGTTTCAACATCAAGATCATTAGTTGGTTCATCAAGAATAAGTAAATTGCTTGGTTTTAAGAACAAACGAGCAAGCAATAGACGATTTCTTTCGCCCCCCGAAAGTGCTCTAACAGGTGTCATGGCACGTTTTGGTGGAAATAAGAAATCTTGCAAATAACCTAAAACATGACGAGGACGACCATTTACCATCACCTCTTGCTTACCTTCTGCAAGGTTATCCATCACTGTTTTATCAGGATCAAGTGTGGCACGGTGTTGATCAAAATAAGCAACTTCTAATTTAGTGCCGCAATGAATACGACCACTATCTGCTTTTAAATCCCCTAACATCAATTTGAGTAGTGTGGTTTTACCACAACCATTAGGGCCAACTAAGGCAATTTTATCTCCTCGTTGTACTTTTGCAGAGAAGTCCCGAACGAGCCTACGCGTACCGATGCTATAATTAACATCTTCTAATTCAAACACAATTTTACCTGAGCGCGTTGCTTCTTCGACCTGCATACGAGCACTGCCTAATACTTCGCGACGTTCACTTCGTTCAACTCGCAATGCTTTTAATGCCCGTACACGACCTTCATTACGAGTCCGGCGAGCTTTGATCCCTTGACGTATCCATGCTTCTTCTTGCGCTAATTTCCGGTCAAACTCAGCATTTTGTTGCTCTTCAACACGCAATGCCTCTTCTTTACTTTCCAGATATTTATCGTAATTTCCCGGCCATGAGGATAGTTTTCCACGATCTAAATCAATAATGCGGGTTGCCATATTACGAATAAATGATCGGTCATGGGAAATAAAGACAATGCTACCTTGGAAATCCTTTAAGAATTTCTCTAACCATAAGATAGTTTCTATATCTAGATGGTTGGTGGGCTCATCCAAAAAGAGCACTTTCGGTGCGCTCACTAATGCGCGCCCTAATGCGGCTTTTCTTAACCATCCTCCAGAAAGTGAGGAAAGCTCAGCTTCGCCATTTAACCCTAATTTTTCCAGTACTTCAGCAATACGGCTATCTAATAACCAGAGATTACGGTTATCGAGCACTTCTTGTAACTGAGCTAATCGATTAAGATTTTTTTCAGAAGGGTCCGTTTCTATTACCTTTGAAACACGATGATATTCGGTAATATATTGCGCATCTTCTGCAACGCCTTGCGCGACAAAATCAAAAATAGTGCCTTCGATATCTCTGGGGGGATCTTGTTGTAAACGTGCAGTCACCAGATCTTGTTCATACACCACTTGCCCATCATCTAAGGGCTGCTCTTTGGCTAACACTCTTAATAGGGTCGATTTTCCGGCACCATTGCGACCGACTAAACAAACGCGTTCATTTTCATCAATAAACAAGTCTGTATTATCTAATAAAGGGGCATCACTAAACGCTAAATAAGCCCCAGTCAAACTAATTAACGGCATTGTAAATTATTCCTCACCAGCATGATTTAATAGCCAGCAATTGTGGATTTGGCGGTTACGTGCAAAATCTTGCGATAACGTTTTTTGTGTTATCTCTTTTGCTGTTAACCCAATATTCGCTAATGCTTCATGATCCATTTTGAAACCACGTTTATTATTTGAGAACATAATTGTTCCGCCTTTTCTTAATAAACGCTTTAGATGTTTCATTAATTCAATATGATCACGTTGTACATCAAAGGTATTTTCCATGCGTTTTGAATTAGAGAACGTCGGAGGATCGATAAAAATCACATCAAACTGTTCATTACTTTGGCTTAGCCACTGTAAGCAATCCGCCTGCATTAAACGATGTTGTCTACCTGATAATCCATTTGCTTGAAAGTTTTTCTCAGCCCATTCAAGATAAGTCCTTGACATATCTACTGTTGTGGTACTTTTAGCTCCCCCCAACCCAGCATGGACTGACGCGCTACCGGTATAAGCAAAGAGATTTAAAAAGTCTTTTCCTTTGCTCATTTCACCTAACATTTTGCGTGCAATGCGGTGATCTAAAAACAGTCCAGTATCGAGATAGTCGGTTAAATTCACCCAGAATTTGGCACCAAACTCATCAACTAAAAAGAAATCCCCCTTCTCTGCCATTTTTTCATATTGTTGTTTACCTTTTTGGCGTTGACGAGTTTTTAAAATTAGTTGATCAGAGCGTAATGCTAAAACCTCCATGGTGGCACTAATCACATCAAATAAACGCTGACGTGCTTTATGTTCATTAATGGTTTTTGGAGGTGCATACTCTTGGATCACCACTTTTTCGCCATAGCGATCTACCGCAACATTATATTCTGGTAAATCAGCATCATATAAGCGATAACACTCAATTTGCTGTTGTTTTGCCCATTTTGCGAGTTTTTTCTCATTTTTACGTAAACGGTTAGCAAAATCTTCCGCCAGTCGTGTATTAATCGTCGAAGGTGTTTCTGATAATAAATAGTTTTTTTGTACACAATCTAACGGACCATTTTTAGCTTTAAATTCACGCTCAGCACGTAACTGAATACAGCTTAACAATTCAGGAGAAGCACTAAAAAGTGATAATCGCCATCCTGGGAAATGGGCTTTTACCGCTCGTCCTAACTGGCTATGCAAAGCAATGAGTGCGGGTTCACTTTCTAAACGTTCACCATAAGGCGGGTTACTAATAATCGTCCCTTTAACACCCGTGGATACTGGATTAGTCAGTTTTGCTGCATCACCTTGGGTAAAAGTAATTAAATCGGCCACATCCGCACGACGTGCGTTGGCTCTTGCCATATCTAATACACGTTTATCCACATCGAAACCATAAAAACGCGCTTGAGTATTCTTTTTACCTTCACGGAAGCGGGCAAATGCTTCATGAGTGACTTCTTTCCATAGCGCTTCATTATGTCCTAACCAATGACGGAAACCCCAATGGACTCGATTTAAAGCGGGAGCACAATCCGTCGCCATCATTGCTGCTTCAATAAGTAAAGTACCTGAGCCACACATAGGATCAATTAATGGTGTATCGGTTTTCCAACCTGAACGCATAATAATCGCTGCGGCTAGATTCTCTTTTAGCGGTGCTTGCCCTGTTAAGTCACGATAACCACGTTGATGTAATCCATCGCCACTGAGATCTAAAGATAATGACGCTTTTTCTTTATGTAGATGTATAGTTAAACGAATATCCGGTGATTGCTTAGCAACATCCGGTCGTTGCCCTATTTTACGTTGGAATGAATCGACGATAGCATCTTTCGCTTTTAATGCACCATATTGGCTATTACGGATCACATCATTAGTGCCATTAAAGTGAATAGCAAAAGTATGATTAACTGTAAATACTTCGCTCCAATCAATTGCTTGCACACCAAGGTATAAATCTAGATCACTGTAGACATTAAATTCATTTAGCGGAAGCATGATGCGAGAAGCTAAACGGCTCCAGAGCAAAGACTGATACATGGTTTTATCATCAGCACGGAAATAGACACCACCTTGCGTAATCTGGCAAGACTGGGCACCAAGGTGTTCAAGTTCAGTTTTTAATAATTCTTCCAGACCTCGGCCTGTGCTGGCAAACAGAGAGCGCATAATATTGTTACCACCTAAAATAAAATTGTTGGGCATTATAGCTAATTGTATTACGTTGTCATAAAGTTACTGACGATAAAAAAATAATAAAACCTTTTTGGGAGCACTGATGATCAACGTATCACGCCTTTATATACACCCTGTAAAATCAATGAAAGGGACTCGTCTTTCTCAAGCCTTTGCCCGTGAAAGCGGCTTCACGTTTGATCGTGATTTTATGATAACGACCCCTGAGGGGACATTTATCACCGCACGTAAATACCCTTTGTTGCTGTGTTTTATTCCCACTGTAATGACAAATGGTATTTATATTCAAGCACCCGATGGTGAAGGAATTGCCATTACTTATCAGGATTTTCAATCTTCATTACAACCAACTGAAGTGTGGGGAAATCATTTTACCGCTTATGTTGCCCCAGATGAAATAAATCAATGGTTCAGCCGCTATTTAGGCATGGATGTACAACTTCGCTGGACGGGTGAAAAATCAACACGTCGAGTAAAAAAATCTCCTGAAACCGCGGTTTCGTTCGCTGACGGTTACCCTTATCTATTGATTAATGAAGCCTCATTTCAGTCTCTGCAACAGCGTTGCCCAGCTTCAATCAATATTGAGCAATTTCGCGGTAATATCATCATCACAGGTGCAAAACCTTTTGCAGAAGATAGCTGGCAAACAATCCGTATTGGCTCTGTCGTCATGGACTTAGTCAAGCCTTGCAGTCGCTGCATTATGACCACTATCAGTATCGATAAAGGCATTAAACATCCTACCACAGAACCGTTAGCAACACTGCAAACATTCCGTACAGATGAAAAAGGCGATGTGGATTTTGGTCAAAATATTATCATTCGCCAATCAGGTATTATTCGTGTTGGGGATAAAGTTGAAATATTAGCTTATAAAGAAGCGAAATCTTATTTACAAACAACAGAGCAAACAACCGAACCGGCAACTGACAATGCGGTTACAGCAGCCTCCGCTCAAGAGCCAAAACAAGCTGTCACTATTGAATTTAATGGCATCAGCTTTGCTGGGAATAATCAAGAGGTGTTGTTAGAGCAACTGGAAAATCACGGTTATGCTATTCCCTATAGTTGTCGTGCGGGGATTTGTGGCTCTTGTGTTATTCAATTAGATGAAGGTGATGTCAATGCATTAAAAGCAGGTGCCATAAAACGTTCTGGCAGAATACTCGCATGTAGTTGTGTTCCTAAAGGCAATGTAAAACTTTCACTTAATAAAAAATAACGCTTATCTTTATCACAAATAAAAAGAAGGTAAACTGTCCTTATCTTCTTTTTATTTTGCATGATCCGCTCTGCTGATTAAGAATTATCTCATCAATAACCCAATTTTAAATTAACTATAAACTCACTTTATTTACTTTTATAAATTTGTTGCAAAAAGAGAATAATGCAGATTTGATTTTAGGAAGCGTTGTTTAAGGCCAATTGTTTTTAGCATATTATAAACAATAAGTGAAAATAAAAGAGTAAGTCCTTTTTACTCTTTTATTAGATGACTTTTTCGTACAAAAACGATCTTGGCTCAGACTGTTTATGATATTCACTTAACCGATCATTCATGATTTTTAGTGGATCACAAAACGTTAGTGTTCTATCAAATAATGCTAACTGAGGCTGGGCTAATAAGCATAAACAGGCTTGCTCTCCCACTTCCGCCACTAAAAAAAGCACTTTTTCATTGCTATCTTTCAATGCGGCTTCCACCACTTGAGCTAAATAAGGGCGGGTTGATGAATGACTCACTTCAAAATACCAGCTCTTAGGCATTAATGGCTTTAAAAAACGATGGGCTATTAATGCGTTTAACGCTAATTCTGCTCGCGACTCAGAAGGCATATCAATCTGGCGGATTTGCTCATCATATCCATAATAAAGAGCAGCATCATCAACAGTAAAAGGTGATGATTGATGAGCAGTTGCACTTAGCATTTTACTTGGAAAACGACTACGAAAAATCATTCCATTAGCTAAATCGAGCATCAACTTTTGTTGCTCGTCATCAAAATACCAACGCCAGCGATCATCGGGTTTTATTATCACTAATTATTCCCCCTTCGATTTATTACCTGCTTTTTTCTCTGATACTCAATATTAAATAACCTAAATAAAATATTTAATACCACCTAACAAAAACAGGGTTCATTTTTTTATTAATTAAGCACAATCACTGCCATTTAATAAAAAATAATCAACTAGAGGCAATATAAACGAGTTAAGGGCAGAAGAAAAGCCCTTAACTGATTATTGGATGTAATTAAATATGATTAATTATAGATTTTATAAGTGCAGGACCATGATAAATGAATCCTGAATAGACTTGTATTAAAGAAGCACCTGCATCCATTTTTTCGCGTGCGGCAGTCAATGAATCAATCCCCCCTACCCCAATAATAGGTAAAGCGCCTTTTAACTCTTCATTTAGTTGTCGAATGATTTGTGTACTTTTTGATTGAACCGGACGACCGCTTAATCCACCGGCTTCATTGCAGTGATCTAATCCACTCACTAATGATTTGTCTAATGTTGTATTGGTCGCAATTACGCCATCAATATGGTGACGCACTAAGCTATCTGCAACTTGGATTAATTCTTCATGAGTAAGATCAGGGGCAATTTTAACGGCCACAGGCACATATTTTTGATATTTCCCTTGTAACTCAAGTTGTTTATTTTTAATCGCAGATAATAAATCGTCTAATGCTTCACCATATTGGAGTGTCCGTAAGCCGGGGGTGTTAGGTGAAGAGATGTTAATCGCAATATAACCTGCATAAGGGTAAACTTTTTCCATACAGATTAAGTAATCATCTTTTCCTTGCTCTACGGGGGTATCTTTATTTTTACCGATATTAATACCCAGCACACCACCATATTGAGATTGTTTTACATTCTCTATTAGGTTATCAACCCCTAAATTATTAAACCCCATTCGATTAATTAAGCCTTCTGCTTCTACTAAGCGAAAGAGACGCGGTTTGTCATTACCTACTTGTGCTCGTGGTGTAACAGTACCCACTTCAATAAAGCCAAAACCCATTGCCCCTAGTGCATCAATGCAATCACCATTTTTATCAAGGCCGGCGGCAAGACCGAGAGGATTTTTAAATGAAAGTCCCATACAAGAAACGGGTTTGGCAGGAAGTGATTGTTGAATAAGAAATTGAAATGGGGAATGAGATAAGCGTTTTAACTGACGAAAGGTAAAATCATGGGCACGTTCAGGATCTAGCCGAAACAATGCCTTCCTTACTAAGGAATAATACATACGATCTCCATTGAGAATATCGGGTATTAGGAATGATATGTCTACGACGATTTAAGCGTCGAGCATCATATAGATAAAAGCACGAAAAGTAAACGTTTCAATTGCACAATTCACCATAAAAAATCCCCAGAATATGCTGGGGATCTAATTATCATGCTAACTTAATACCTTCTTATCACTTAATTAGTGATAGCGGTATAGTGTTAATCTGCTAATGCTTTAGTGATTTTCTCATATAAATCACCTGATAAGTTATCAAGGGCTTTTAGCTTTAATAACTCGGCACGCATTTTCTCTTGGCGATTAGCATCATAGCGTTTCAAACGAATAAACGGCTCAATAAGACGAGATGCAACCTGTGGATTTCGGCTATTTAAGTCAGTCAGAATTTCTGTCAATAATAAATAACCTGAGCCATCTTCTGCATGGAAAGCTACAGGGTTATTATTCACAAACGCACCGATTAAAGCACGAGTACGATTTGGGTTAGCTAAAGTAAAAGAGCGATGTGATAGCAAACTGCGTACTCTTTGTAATACATCAGTTGCCGGACTCATTGCTTGTAAGCTAAACCACTTATCCATTACCAAGCCATCTTGATGCCATTTATCATCAAACTCTTGTAATAGTGCCTCTTTACAAGGTAATTGTGCCATTACTGCGGCATTTAAGGCCGCGAGTGCATCGGTCATATTGTCGCTATTGTGATATTGCGCTTCAACCAATTGATTACCCGTTTGCTGGTTTTCAACGGCTAAATAACCCAAGCAGACATTGCGTAAATCACGTTTAGCAATATCACCATGATCGACACGGTAAGCACCGATATGCATTGAGTGATAAACCGCAGAGAACTCATCAGCCATTTCAGTGGCTAAAGTTTTACGAATAAAACCTAAGGCCTGATGAATAGCAATAGGATCGATAATAGCAAAAGCTTCGCCCGCTTCAACATCGGTAGGTAATGTCAGAATAAGTGCCGCCAAGGCAGGATCGATATCTTTATCAAGCAATACAGCACGGAAAGCATCAATTACCATTTCAGGTAAAATTAATGGTTGCCCTTTTTGAACACGCGAAACGTTTTCTTTAATATAACGACCTAATAAAGATTGCGCCGCATCCCAACGAGAAAAAGCATTACGTGCATGTTTCATTAAGAATGAGAGTTGCTCATCCGTAAAAGGATAATCAAGTTTTACTGGCGCAGAGAATTCTCGCAATAATGAAGGAATTGGCTGTTGAGCAACATCATCAAAAATAAACTGCTGCTCTTCTCTCACCACATTTAATACATTAGAAACCGGCTGACCTTGTGAACGTAAAGGGATAACCTCCCCTTGTTGATTATATAATTCAATATCTAACGGAATATGTAGAACTTGTTTTTCCGCCTGATCTGCCGTTGGTGGCGTCATTTGGCTGACGGTTAATGTATATTGCTGTTTTTGTGCGTCATAGCTATCACGTACAGTCAATACCGGTGTACCTGATTGGCTATACCAACGACGGAATAAAGTCAGGTCAACATTAGAGGCATCTTCCATCGCTTGTACAAAATCATCACAGGTCGCTGCACTACCATCGTGACGATGAATATACATCTGCATACCCGCTTGGAATTTCTCTTCACCGAGTAGCGTGTGGATCATACGGATCACTTCCGCCCCTTTTTCATATACCGTTAAGGTATAGAAGTTATTCATTTCAATCACACTATCTGGACGAATTGGATGAGCCATTGGGCTTGCATCTTCGGCAAACTGTGCTGTACGCATAACACGCACGTTATTGATACGATTAACTGAGCGAGAGCCTAAATCAGAGCTAAATTCTTGATCACGGAAAACCGTTAATCCCTCTTTTAAGCTTAATTGGAACCAGTCACGGCAAGTAATACGGTTACCTGTCCAGTTATGGAAATATTCATGGCCAATAACAGATTCAATCCCTAAATAATCTTTGTCTGTTGCTGTTTCGCTTTTAGCAAGAACATATTTAGAGTTAAAGACATTAAGCCCTTTATTCTCCATTGCTCCCATATTAAAGAAATCAACGGCGACTATCATATAGATATCGAGATCGTATTCTAAATTAAAGCGTGACTCATCCCATTTCATGGCATTTTTTAGTGATGTCATCGCCCAATCAGCACGATCAAGATTACCTTTATCGACAAATAACTCTAAAGCAACTTCACGACCACTTTTAGTGTTAAATGTATCGCGTAATACATCAAAGTCTCCCGCCACTAATGCAAAGAGATAACTTGGTTTAGGATGCGGATCTTCCCAAGTCACCCAATGACGACCATCTTCAAGATCACCTTGTGCAACACGGTTACCATTAGATAATAGATAAGGATACTGTTTTTTATCTGCAGTGATCGTGGTGGTATAGCGCGCTAAAACATCCGGTCTATCTAAATAATAAGTAATATGACGGAAACCTTCCGCTTCACACTGTGTACATAGCGCATCGCCAGAAACATATAACCCTTCTAACGCGGTATTAGCTGATGGGTTAATCTCATTAATAATTTTTAACGTAAACTGTTCAGGCAATTGGTCAATGATGAGTTTGCCGTTTTCTTCTTTATAGTGTGTCCAAGCAACATCATTAACAAAAATAGATTTTAATGTTAAATCTTCCCCATCTAACACCAACGGCGTTACCGTTGTCGCTAAGCGCTTGCATTGGCTAATAGCAGTAACCTGTGTTTTTTCTTTATCTAAGATAAAATCAAGATGCAAATCAGTGATGGTGTAATCTGGGGCGCGGTAATCTTTACGATATTTAGCAATTCTTTGTTGTGTCATAGAAAAAAGCCTTTTAGTTAACACGACTATTTTACGGTTATATAACCAAAGCTTACTCGTCAAAAAACGGTTTAGCTAGTCGAATATTCAATTGAGCACATTAAAAGTCAATAGAATGTTAATGGGATATTAATATGTGTAACTAATTTATTTGCTAATTGATGCTAACATACTCCCAAATTATGTTTAACGTGGTAAACTCAATAGAGATTTACAGCTTGTTTTTATGTCGCAGAGAAATATTAACGAATAGTGACGCATTATCATCATATTCGGGTATACTCTCCAACCTTAACGATTTAGCTGACATAAAAACGCTCCGTGAGGATGCTTGACGCGCTATGATTTTAGACGCTACACCGATTATTACATCACTGTTGGATACCGATGCATACAAGCTCCACATGCAACAGGCGGTTTACCATCATTATAGTGATATTCCTGTCGTTGCTGAATTCCGCTGCCGGAGTGATGAACGTCTAGGTGAATATGCAACAACCTTACGCCATCAAGTGGATATGATGGCAGACTTGTCATTAACTAATGAAGAGTTTGGCTATCTTCAAAGCCTGCCTTTCTTTAAAAATGACTATCTGCAATGGTTTAAACATTTTCGCTTTAAACCCGAGCAAGTGCATATCGCGACCACTGCTGACAATCAATTGACAATTAAGATAACTGGCCCTTGGCGTGAAGTTATTTTATGGGAAGTTCCTTTGTTAGCATTGGTGAGTGAAATTGTCCACCGTGCTCGTTCGCCACAAATCACCGCTGATGACGCTGTTATTCAATTACGCAAACTTATCGATATTTTCTATCGTGATGCGGCTGAACAACAGATTGATTTAGCGGATTTCAAATTGATGGATTTTGGTACTCGTCGTCGCTTTTCTTATGATGTGCAACGTGCCATTGTCGATGAATTAAAAAATCATTTCCCTTATCTTATCGGCACCAGTAACTATCATTTTGCTGAACGTATGCAACTGGCCCCCGTAGGCACACAAGCCCATGAATGGTTCCAAGCACATCAGCAAATTAGTCCTGAGCTTGCCAATAGTCAACGGGCTGCATTGCAATCATGGTTAGATGAATACCCAGATCAACTCGGTATTGCACTCACTGATTGTATCACTATGGATGCATTCTTACGTGACTTTGATATGCCATTCGCCAGCCGTTATCAAGGGTTACGTCATGACTCAGGTGATCCGATTGAATGGGGTGAAAAAGCCATTGCTCATTATGAAAAGCTCGGCATCGATCCGATGAGTAAAGTATTGGTATTCTCTGATAGTCTCGACTTTCAGAAAGCCTTAGTACTTTATAAGCATTTCCATAAGCGTATCCGCTTAATTTTTGGTATCGGCACCAGATTGACTTGTAATATCCCGAATATTACACCTCTTAATATTGTGATTAAGCTGGTGGAGTGTAATGGTAAACCTGTTGCTAAATTATCAGATAGTCCAGGTAAAACCATTTGTGAAGATGATGAGTTTGTCGACAAGCTACGTAAAGCCTTTGATGTTCCTCTTGTTAGGCAAGCTTGTTAATAAAGATTAAATCGCTATCTATTCACTCTATCTATTCTATCTATAAAGAAAGGGCCAATATTGCCCTTTCTTTTTGCTATCACCCCCACTATTCGACTGATTTTACCTATTTTTAGCAAAATATTTTCTATAAAGGCTTTTCTCTTGCTGATTCCCTCTTTAAACTGAAATTTCCTACTTGTTTCCTGCGCTATTGCAAGTAACATAGAAAAACTGTCCGACAGGGGCAGAATGAATTTACTAAACAATTATTTTAATTAAACGAAGAGAGATTTATTTATGATCGTTGCGCCTGTAGTCGACGTACTGCAAGGCCGTATCGCGGTTGGCGAAGACGTCACCGTTCGCGGTTGGGTACGTACAAGAAGAGATTCAAAAGCTGGTATCTCATTCCTTACCGTCTATGACGGTTCCTGCTTTAATCCAGTACAGGCCATCATTAATAATAATTTACCGAATTATCAAGATGAAGTGCTGCACTTAACCACAGGTTGCTCTGTGGAAGTCACCGGTAAAATTGTTGAATCTCCGGGTCAAGGTCAGAACTTTGAAATTCATGCGACCAAAGTTGTGGTAGTAGGAATGGTTGATGATCCGGAAACTTATCCGATGGCCGCTAAACGTCACAGCGTTGAGTATCTGCGTGAAGTTGCTCATCTTCGTCCACGCACAAACTTAATTGGTGCTGTTGCACGTGTTCGCCATACCTTGGCACAAGCACTACATCGTTTCTTCGATGAACAAGGCTTTTTCTGGGTTTCTACGCCATTAATTACGGCGGCGGATACCGAAGGTGCGGGTGAAATGTTCCGTGTCTCTACCTTAGATATGAACAACCTGCCACGTACTGATAAAGGCGAAGTTGATTTTAGCGAAGACTTTTTTGGTCGCGAAGCTTTCTTAACCGTATCAGGACAATTAAACGGCGAAACTTATGCCTCTGCATTAAGTAAAGTCTATACTTTCGGCCCAACTTTCCGCGCTGAGAATTCAAATACTAGTCGTCACTTGGCTGAATTCTGGATGGTTGAACCTGAAGTGGCTTTTGCTGATCTGAATGATATCGCCGGATTAGCAGAAAAAATGCTGAAATATGCCTTTTCTGCCGTGTTAGCTGAGCGCAGAGATGATATGGAGTTTTTTGCTCAACGCGTTGATAAAGAAGCCATTACACGTTTAGAGCACTTTATCGCTTCTGATTTCGCACAAATTGACTACACAGATGCGATTACTGTGTTAGAAAATTGCGGCCAGAAATTTGAAAACCCAGTTTATTGGGGTGTTGACCTCTCCTCCGAGCATGAGCGCTATCTTGCTGAGAAACACTTTAAAGCCCCTGTGGTTGTGAAGAACTACCCGAAAGATATCAAAGCATTCTATATGCGTATGAATGAAGACGGTAAAACAGTTGCGGCAATGGATGTGTTAGCACCAGGTATCGGTGAAATCATTGGTGGTTCTCAACGTGAAGAACGTTTAGAGATGTTTGATAAACGTTTAGCTGAGATGGGTATGAATAAAGAAGACTACTGGTGGTATCGTGATTTACGCCGTTATGGCACAGTACCACACTCTGGTTTTGGTCTCGGCTTTGAACGCTTAGTTGCTTATGTGACTGGTGTCACAAATATTCGTGAAGTGATCCCATTCCCACGTACACCAAGAAATGTCGATTTCTAATAGTTTGATTAATTAGTAGCCAACAAAAAACATTTGTGTTGCTGATTAATTGTACTAACTTTAGTTATACCAGAAGCCAACCTCAGGGTTGGCTTTTTTTATGCATGGCTACAATTTGATGGAAAAGTTCCCCCAAATACACACTTTGAAATACATTGTTACAATTTGTTACACTTTTTTCGATTTTGTAGCAAATTCGGGGTAGATAAAATTTTTTACCAATGGAACACTGTCACCCGACACAGACGACACTTAACTCTCATAAATAGTTCCATAAAAATTAAGAAACTATTTCTGGCAGTGGCAAAGGTGTCTGAATAACACCAATGAGGGTAATAATAATGATGAAGCGCAATATTCTTGCAGTGGTAATCCCAGCTTTAATGTTTGCTGGTGCAGCAAACGCAGCTGAAATGTACAACAAAGACGGCAACAAAGTAGATATCTACGGTAAAGTTGACGTTCGTCATTACTTCGCTGACAAAGATTCTGGTGAAGACGGTGATGCATCTCGTGCACGTATCGGTTTCAAAGGCGAAACTCAAATCAATAAAGACTTAGTTGGTTTTGGTCGTTTCGAGTACGAAGTTAAAACTAATAATACTGAAGGAAGCGAAGGTAACAACAAAACTCGTCTAGCTTTTGCTGGTCTGAAATTTGCTGACTTCGGTTCTTTAGACTACGGCCGTAACTACGGTGTAATTTATGACACCAACGCATGGACTGACGTTCTGCCTTTATGGGGCGGTGACTCCATGGCGCAAACTGACGTTTATATGACTGGTCGTACTACTGGCGTATTAACTTACCGTAACACTGATATGTTCGGTTATGTTGATGGTTTAAGCTTTGCTCTGCAATATCAAGGCAAAAATAACGAAAACACCAACAATACTCGTGGTACATATGATCCAAAAGATCCAGCGTCAAATAAAGCAGATGCTAAATCAAATGGCGACGGTTTTGGTTTCTCTACCGCTTATAACTTAGGCTGGGGCGTAACACTGGGTGGTGGTTACTCAAGTTCTGCTCGTACAGCACCACAACAACACGCAAGCTTAGCTGGTGGTGAACGTGCTGAAGCATGGAACGTTGGTGGTAAATTCGAAGCTAACAATGTTTACTTAGCAGCAATGTACGGTGAAACCCGTAACATGACTTATTTCGGTAAATATAAAGATATTGCTAACAAAACTCAAAATATCGAGTTAACTGCACAGTATGATTTTGCTGATTTAGGTATCAAACCATCTTTAGCCTATGTTCAATCTAAAGGTAAAGACTTAGGTGTTGCTCAAGGTAACGACCAAGATTTAGTTAAATATATCTCTGTAGGTTCTTTCTACAAATTTAACAAAAACATGACTGCAGTTGTTGATTATAAAATCAACCTGTTAGATGACAATGACTTCACTAAAACTTACGGCGTTGCAACTGACAACGTAGTTGGTTTAGGTCTGACTTATCAGTTCTAATTACCCTTTAAGGTAATTAAACAGTCAAGTTAATTGATTTGAAAAGCAACACTTCGGTGTTGCTTTTTTATTTTCCTATCCTATTTATGTTGCTCGCTTTTCTGTTCCTCCTTTTCTAACACCTAGATAAACAGTTTATTATACTAAACTATTGGTTATTTTTAGTGGTTATATTTACATGTTAATGTAATCACGAAAGATTTACTTATTTACATCTTGTTTTGCTATTTATTCTCACTTAGTTCACAACTTCTTGCTAATTTCTCTACAAACTGTTGGCAAACCGATTCTATAGCGTTACTCTTGTTACTCATAATTCGGCTTCGTTTTGAGCTTAGGGAATAATTACACTATGTTTGAGAAAATCATTGCTGCACCAGCCGATCCTATTCTGGGTTTAGCTGATAGTTTCCGTTCTGATACTCGTGAAAACAAAATTAACTTAGGGATTGGTGTTTATAAGGATGAAACAGGTAAAACACCTGTACTCACCACCGTTAAAAAAGCAGAAAAATATTTATTAGAAAACGAATCCACTAAAAATTATCTTCCTATTAGCGGTATTCCTGAGTTTGGTGCGGTCACTCAAGCGCTGTTGTTTGGTGAACAACACCCTATCATCACAGAAAAACGTGCACGTACAGCACAAGCTCCGGGTGGTACTGGGGCATTACGTATTGCTGCGGACTTTATTGCTCAGCAAACTAATGCTAAACGTGTATGGATAAGTAACCCGACTTGGCCCAACCATAATAATATTTTTCAGACTGCAGGCTTAGAGATTTGCCAATATGATTATTATGATGCAGAAAGCCACGGTTTAGATTTTGAAGGTATGCTAGCCAGCCTACAAAATGCACAAGCAGGTGATGTTGTGCTATTCCACGGATGTTGCCATAACCCAAGCGGTATTGACCCAACGCTAGAGCAATGGCGTCAACTGGCTGCCTTATCCGCTGAGAAAGGTTGGTTACCAGTATTTGACTTTGCTTACCAAGGTTTTGCTAATGGTCTTGAAGAAGACGCGCAAGGCTTACGCCTATTTGCTGAAAGCAATCCTGAGCTGATTGTTGCAAGCTCATATTCAAAAAACTTTGGCCTTTATAATGAGCGTGTAGGTGCTTGCACTATTGTCGCAAAAGAGAGCGATACTGCTGAGAAAGCATTTAGCCAAGCCAAAGCGATTATTCGCGCAAACTACTCTAATCCACCGGCACATGGTGCATCTGTGGTTACCACTATTTTATCTAACCCAGAGTTAAAAGAAGAGTGGATTGAAGAGCTCACCACAATGCGTGAGCGCATTCAGCGTATGCGCCAATTGCTGGTGACAACGTTACAAGAAAAAGGCGCAAAACAAGATTTCAGCTTTATTATTGACCAAAATGGTATGTTCTCATTTAGTGGCCTTAATAAAGAGCAAGTTGAACGTCTACGTGCTGAATATGGTATTTATATTGTCGGCTCTGGTCGTATTAATGTCGCAGGCTTAACACTGGAAAATATGGTTCCATTATGTGAAGCCATTGTCGCTGTACTTTAATGGCTTTTTCATCGTATTAAAGCATACCGTTAGATAACACGTTTTATAACCCAACAGCATTTAATTAGATATGTTGTTGGGTTTTTTATTGTTTTATTCGTGCTGTGGGAAAAAACCATACTGAACTTGTTTTGAAAGCCGTTCGACGTTCAGCCGAAGAAACACTGACAGATCTGCGAGTCATAAATGTTAATTCCGAAGTTTATCAGGAATTTATCAACCCACTTGATGCAACACTTGTAAGCAACGAAACATTACGAAAAACAGTGATGTCTAAATCCCCTTAAGAGGAATGACATTGAAACTGACAGCACCTGAACCACGCAAAATAGGCCATATGCAGGAGGTTTTTCCTCCGGTGAAAAGGCTTTAGAACTCTGGAGGGGTAAGTTCCAATAAGGCCTTGATGTTCACAATAATCCTATTATTTATAAGGTCTCACTATCTTATGCCAAGCGGTTCCATCATACAGATCAACATTATAATCATCAGCTACAACTAAAATCCCATCGCGGACATCCATATGACCTGAGGCGATAACATTTTTATCACCATCCTTGGGACGGACCATTTCTTTACCATTCCAACACTGTAAGCGATAGTCATCACATGCCCACACTTTATCTTCAAACCAACGCAACTGGTTCAGTAAAATAGCCGAACTGCCGTGATAAAGTTTTTCCCATTGGTATTCACGCCCTCGCCATAAACTGCCCCCTTCACCGCCAATATACACATAACCATCAGGGGCACATAAAACTGCACTTAATTGCTCATTAGAGGGAAAACCACAGGGGAACCAGATTTCGCCATTATAATGCCAAACATCACCTGCACCGCCAACGGCATACATATCCTGTTCAGAGAAACCATCGAGATCAGTGAATCCCATATCTGTATTGGTTTCTCCTCCTGGTATCCCATGTTGAATTCTCTGCCATTTTCCAATATCCACTCGTTTATAAATTTCGCGCGAAGTACCAACATAATAAGCATATCCACCAACACATTTAATATTTTTAGGATTTGCATAGTCACCATCCATAACTTTTTCTGGTGGCAAATTAGCACCACTGCCCACACACACCACAACACCATCATCACCTCTAGATGCAAGCATCCCTTGTTCTTTCGGTTTTAAACAAACGCCTACTTTGGGATTATCAAATCCAGTAATACTCACATACCCTGTAGGTGTGACTGGTGTGTCTAAATAGATAGCTAATAACATACTAGGTATTTCACTGTTCCATAAGTTTCGAGCCTTTTCGTATGGAATATCTTTGCGCAAACAAAAGTACACGATATTTTTATTTCGGATTGCACAACCAGTAAAAATATATCCCTTGATATATTTGGCCCAATGTTTATTAGTTATATACTCCATTATCTTTCTTTCCCTTTTTCAGTTGTTATAGGATCTCATCTAGAGCCTTTTGTACACTTTATCCGGCTCATGTTGGTGATAGGTCATTGTATTGGCTTTCCATAACCGTTTTCAATCCGGCGCCCTAAGATATCGTAGCGGTATTCCGCTCGCTGATACCCTAAGGGCCCTTGGTCGATATCCACCGCGATAATGCGGTGGTCACTGTCATAGTGATAACGTTGCCCCGAGCTACTGCCTTTTTCATAGCGGGAGACCATGCGACCAAAACCGTCGTAGCGATAATCAAAGCGGTCACTATGAGGCACTTGGTTATGCGGTGCTTCGGTGTGTGGACACAGAATATTTCAAATATCAACAAGTTTTAGTAAAATTTTTACTATTACGAGCATAATTTAAAATTTTCTTTTTATGCACAATATCGTATTTAGCTTTAATGTTTATTATATCTGACCTCCAGCTATAATTAGCTAAAATAATTATCAACCGAAGTCTAGACTTTTATAAATTAAAACACTTTAATTTTTGATAACCAATAATTGCCTTTATCGTAAACACATCCAAGTAAAACGTTCCCCTCTGTTTTGATTGTCAACTCACGGCCATTACAGTATTTATTTTCAAAAGACCAACCTATATCTGCAACATCAAGATACCTCATTATAAGCTCAAAACTTGTTTCACTACATATAGATAAATCATTCAATATAAATACAGGGCAACGAGCCAAATCAAATCCTATAGAGTACACTACTGAATTAATTATCATTATTTCTAATGCATCATAAAAATATGAGAACCCTTCATGTTTATTTGCATTATCAAAATAATACTTTTGACCCAAATCTTCTTTTGAAAAGACAGAGTATACGTCTTTTTCACTGGCACCTACTTTTAATGATAAATAGGTACCCGTCTTTAAAAAACTAGTTAGGTTCATTTAATTTTTCCAACATTTTAGAGAACTTGTCCACGCCTCTTTCGGCTAACTCAATTTAGTTTTTACTGCTACTTGAATCACTTAATATTTTTTAAAATCATCCATTGTTTGAGTAACTTGAATCTTGGCCTGCTCCATTATTTTTTTATTCTCCATTAAATTCCTAATATATTTATCAGCTTGATTTAACGATTTATTACTGGTTCCTTTAATATTATCACAACACTCCCATATAAGGTTGCCGGATTTATCAAACCCCAACTTAGCTTCAGTAATCTTTCTACCATTAACAGATATATCTAAATGAGGCCCTTTGACCCTAACATCGTCAAACCGGTATGGTTGCATCTTACCTATACACGCCAGCCCCCACGGATCCACCCATGTCAATGGATTTGGCGCATAAGCATATAAGTTTATCCCCCCTGCCAACCCTATTGGGTCTTGCTGGGTAAAACGGCCTAAATCCGGGGCATAGTACCTGAACGTATTATAATGCAGGCCAGTATACTCGTATCATCCTGATACTCGCCCTATGGGCCAGCGCAAGCGCTGTTCAAATTTGTTCCCGACAAATTTGTCTTTGTCGAAATACTGCCCTTGAAAGCGCAGGTTCTGTTCACGATTAAACGAGTTTTTTCATCATAATCTCTTCAATTTTAGGGCAGATATTCTAATTATAGCTGTCTTATTTTAAGGGAAGTCGGCAATATCCCGTTTCACTGCCTAATTGAATAACTATTTTTTATTCGATGCCCAAAAAGAATAGTCAGACACATAGATTTCACTTATTCTTAGATCTAATGGAATATGTTCTATATAATCTGCGATTTCATCATAAGGGGAAGGTAGTATAAAAGAAATACCATAATCTTCATCTATAATAATAGATCCATTTAATATACGCTGACTTCTTGTTAGTTTAATTAATTCTCCCATTAACATACCAGAATATAGTTTATTTTTATATTTCCCTTTATACTTCTCGTTACACCCAATCGAAATAATCGTCCCATCTAATAATGTTGCTATAGTTAGAATATTATCAATATAATAAGCTATCCTACAATCTTCATTAGGTAAATAATAATTAGATTGACTGACATCATGATGTTCATACAACTCGCTAATGTAAAGACTAATATTTTCACCAACAAAAATATTACCCATTGATTTATAACTTATTATAGAGGCGCTAAAATCTATCATTTTCATCAACCATTCATTAATACGCTATCAATATAAACTGGCGATTCTTTAATAAGATCATAGTTTTTAAAATCACCATGACCTATTCTCCCTAAAACTTCATCAGAAGTTTTACTTGTAGATTTATAAACTTTCCAATAATCATTTCGATGAATATTCTTCTGAATTCCTAAACCACCAGGATGATAATCAAGTTTATAAGTTGTCGCTGATTTTGTTGTTTTCATATAAGCCATATGTTGAATAATAAGAATTATCTGTTCTATATCCCGAGCATAACTACAACTCAACGATTTTTCAGTGATTCTGACTAATTTTATGTAATGCTTTATGTAAAATAGATTTTCTTAATGAACGATTAAAATTACTTAAAGGTATATCTTTATTTAAAAACATCTTAAATCTATTTATTAGTTGATGATCAATATTATTAATAGGTAATTTATTTAACTCTCTCATTCTAAGTAACACTATTACTTCACAAGGTATTAATTTGTAAATTACATGATTAGAGTTTTCAGTTGAGTTAATTTTAGGATAATTTATCGATATATGATAATTGCAAAGTTTATTTAATAATGAGCTTATATCTTCATTATGAAAAAAACCATCAACAATTTTTTTATATTTTAAATTAAAATTGAATTCTTTTATCCCCCACTCAATATCATTATTCAATTTATCATTAACTGAGTTTGATTTTTTCTTGGAAAGATAAAAAACAAGTGGTATTAAAGTCTCTGAAAACTTATCATCAATAAATTCATTGTTAGCTTTAATATTTTTAATTAGACTTTTAAAAACAACAAGTTGATCATCTAGAGAAAAATAAGACAATGTGATAAAATATACAGCAATTAGTTCATTTAAATTTTTTTCTATTTTGTTGCCAAAGTATTCTTCACAATAACACTCCAATACAGAAAAATAAAAATAATTGATCAACTCAATATAATTATCTTTTTCCTCCATTAAGAAATCTCTTAATAAAAGCACGATCATGCTACTTTTTTCATTTAGTAAGGCATTAATATTAAGTGTTATTTTACATTTTTTTTCAAAGAAATCATCATTCCATTCATAAATAAACTTATTAGTAGCATTTTCTATATAATCGACTAAAGCATTATCTATAAAATCATAATACTCTTTATCTTCTAAAATAAAATTAATAGCTGATTCTAATTCACGATAAAATTGTTCTATCTCTTTCATCCTACCATTCCTCAAACGTTATATTCCAATCATAAAATTTGGGATTTCGGCCAACATTTACCTGAATCCCATTCAAAAAATCAAGTTTAATTCAATGCATTGACATAACGGAAGGTTTTTCGCACCTCGTTTTGCTGTAATAAGGGTTCGTTGGGCTAAATCATAGGTCAGTTCGGTATGCTCTAAACAGCGTTTACCGTCTTTAAGCCAGTGCTCAACCACTCGCCACTCAGGTTCATTGTCTGATAATGGTAAAGCGAAATACAGACACAGACTTTCATAACCATTACCTGCTAAATATTGACTAGTAACGATAATTTTTAAATCACGACTTTTTTTGACACAAAAAGTCTAGTAACTGGTTAGTCAATAATTGAAAAATTTTACTTTCTTTTTTATTTTTACGATAATTCTATTTCCACTGAAAAATCGAAAGCCATTAAACCTGCATCTTCTACTCTTTGTTTAAATTTATCCGTAACAAAGATTCGGCTAATATCCTCATCAATAGTAAATAGATACTCATCAGTAATGTTATTTTTTATGAGAACTGGCTTCTCAATCATTAATCCATTGGGATATTCCCGATAAATAGAATTTGTTCTGTCAAAACATCCTGAAAGTGAATTAGTTGGATAATAACCAACAAATTTCTTCCGTTTGCTCTC